>JAFLSF010000050.1 GCA_022511045.1 Prevotella sp. | reverse complement strand
TGCCAGCAAGGCAAGGGGATCCTTCCATCTTTTTATTTGTATATTGGGAGGTATATAAATAGAGCCTTAGGTTATTGCTGGCGAAGATAGGGCTTGTTTGCGGCAAGTTGATAGCGAAGGTACAAAAAAGTTATAGGTTGGGTGCTGAATATGAAGAGTTTTTTGTAACTTTGCACACGGAAAAACAACAAGGCAATGAGTTCGATTGAGATTAAGCGTGTGGCCAACCGCAAGGATTTGCAGCGGTTTATCCAGTTTTACTATGACCTTTATCGCGGCAATATTTGTGCTGTGCCTTTCCTCTATTCTGACGAGATGGCTACGTTGCGCAAGGACCGCAATCCTTCGTTCGAGTGCTGCGAGGCGGAGTACTTTATGGCTTATCGCGATGGGCGGATAGTAGGTCGTGTAGCAGCCATTATCAACCATCGTGCCAATGAGCGGTGGAATTGTCATCAGGTGCGTTTCGGCTGGTTTGATTTTGTGGACAACGAGAAGGTTTCTGCCGCCTTATTAAAGACTGTTGAGGACTGGGGACGGGAGAAGGGCATGACGGAGATGGCTGGTCCGTTAGGTTTTATCGACACAGATCGCGAGGGTATGCTTGTTGAGGGTTTCGACGAATTGTCGACGATGTATGTGAACTATAACCACTCGTATTATCCTCGTCATATAGAGCGTATGGAGGGTTTCCAGAAAGACAACGATTATGTGGAGATGAAGGTAAAGGTGCCCGAGATAGTGCCTGCGAAGTTTGCGAAAATTACGGAGATGGTACGCATGCGTTATGGACTTCGCGTCCATAAATTTACCCGTAAGGAACTAATAGCCGAAGGTTACGGGCGTAAAGTGTTTGACTTGTTGAACGAAACGTATAAGGATTTGTATGGATTCAGCCAGTTGTCTGACCGACAGATAGACCGGCTGGTGAATGACTACATTAAAATAGCTGACTTGAACCTTGTGACGGCAGTGATGGACGGTGACAAAATGGTTGGTTTCGGCATTACTTTCCCCTCTTTCTCACGTGCCATGCAGAAGACCCGCGACGGACGCTTTTTGCCCTTTGGTTGGTGGGAGATGCTGAAGATTCTGAAATGGCACAAGACAGATACTGTCGACCTGCTACTGATAGGTGTGCTGCCAGACTATCGCGCTAAGGGTGCCAATGCTTTGATTTTCGACGATCTTATCCGTTGGTTCCAGCGTTACAACTTCAAATGGGCAGAGACGGGCCCGCAGATGGAGTCGAACGACGGGGTATTATCGCAATGGCAATATTTAGAAGCCACACAACACCGCCGCCATCGTTGCTATCGCAAGCGGTTTTAGCTGGCAGGTCTGTTGCCTAAAGTCTTAAGGATATTATTGATTTTCACCTCGATCTTTGGTAATCAACTGAAGTAGCCGCTCAACGGCCTCCGATTCGGGAATATTTTTCTCTACGCACACTTTCTGTCTGTACAAGGAAATTTTGCCCCGTCCCGCACCCACATAGCCATAGTCAGCATCAGCCATTTCTCCAGGCCCGTTGACAATACAGCCCATGATGCCTATCTTCAAACCCACCAAATGTTTGGTGGCCGACTTGATCCGGGCAATGGTCTCTTGTAGGTTATACAAAGTACGGCCACAACCAGGACAAGAAATATATTCAGTCTTGGTGAATTTGATACGGGCAGCTTGCAAAATAGCATCGGCTAACTCCGTCAAATCTTTCGCGTCCTTGATGTTTTTGGCCATTTTGAGATTTAGTTTCGTAGCTTTGCGGTCGATGAGTAGTCCGCCAACGGCCATAGCTGCTTTCAGTTGGAACGTTTCCCAGTCGGGGGCATCAAGTATCAGCGTAATGGTGTTGTCTTGGATGGTAGTCTCAGCCTTATGGCGGAGACGTGTACACTCTTCTATCATATCCACCAACTTGCGGGCGACGGGGATTTCATATTCGGGCTCTTCTGATAGGGAGACACGGATAGTGTCGCCGATACCTTCCGTCAGAAGCGCTCCGATGCCCACTGCCGACTTGATGCGACCGTCCTCACCCTCGCCAGCTTCGGTTACGCCAAGGTGCAGGGGGTAGTGCATATCCTCGCGGTCCATCGTCTGAACTAACAGACGAACGGTAGTTACCATTACTACTGTGTTGGAAGCCTTAATAGAGATCACCACATCGTCAAACTGCTCACGGCGACAGATCCGCAGAAATTCCATGCAACTCTCTACGATACCTTCGGGTGTATCTCCATACCGCGACATGATGCGATCGCTCAGTGAGCCGTGATTTACCCCTATGCGAATGGCAGTGTGATGCTCCTTACAAATATGAAGGAAAGGCACTAACTTTGCTTCTATCTTCTTCAGTTCTTCGGCATAGTCAGCGTCTGTATACTCTAAATGCTTAAAGGTACGGCCTGGGTCGACGTAGTTTCCCGGGTTGATGCGCACTTTCTCGCAATATAGTGCGGCTATATCGGCTACATGGGCCGTAAAGTGAACGTCAGCCACTAAAGGGGTGTTGTAGCTATCGGCTTTCAGTTGTGCCGATATATTCTTCATGTTTTCTGCTTCGCGGGTGCCTTGAGTGGTAAAGCGTACCAATTCTCCCCCAGCCTGAATAATGCGCTTGGCTTGAGCCACGCAACCCTCTGTGTCGTTAGTGTCTACCATTGCCATTGACTGAATACGGATTGGATTGTTGCCGCCAATGGCTACCGTTCCTACATGAATTTCTGTAGAATGACGACGCTGGTATGTGTTTTTCTGTTTCATCTGTATCTGAATTTCAAACAGGTATATCAATAAAATCTCACTGTCCTCCCATGCGGGCGAAGTATTCTATAATGTCGTCCCACGTTTTGAAGGTGTCTGAGCCATATTCTAAAAAGGTGGCCATAAAGTCGCCATTGTTCTGCTTTTGGGCTATAAAGTAGTCGCCGTAAAGCAAGTCGCGGCGATAGGTGTACACAGTATGGTGCCAAGCGGGCACATTGATATACTCCTCAAGCCATGAGGCGATTGTGCTCTGCGCCGAATCTGCAACGAAGTACACTTGGTAATGCTCAATGAGCAGTCGGACGGCCTTTTGAACGGAGGATGTAGGGTGATGATAACTATCTATCATGGTTTCTATACCTATATATATTATAGGACGCTCGCGATGTTGCTGGCAGTCGTCAATCCAACGGATGACAGGTACTACAGAGTGCATAAACGACTTGTCGTTCATACGGTGTTTGCCGTGAAAGTGAATAGCCTGCGGATAGACTGCATGGAACATATCGAATGTATCAACAATATCATCTTCGTCGCCAAACAACCCCCAGACACGCTCTAATTCATGTTCTGCTGTGTTATATGTTGAGGGAACAAGACAATGCTCCGTGATTTCCTTATATTCCTTGATGAGCGCCTTGTCGACATAGAACTCTTGAATGCCATCCAGACGGGGATTTTGAAACTGTTGGGTGCCTGTCATTCCGTGTATTCTCATCGTTTCGCCCATTTCTAATGCGGGGTTCACACAGATGCGGTCGAAGCCGTACAATTGTTCGGTATACATACCACCCATTGACGTGCCGATGATAAGGTCGGGATGTTCCTTTTCGCAGATGTCGTGCAATAGGGTAACAGCCTCCTTAGGATGGATGGGCAGGTCTGGAGCAATGACCTTTGCCTTGGGAAGTACTTGACGCAAGCGGCTGACGGTTCCCGACTGACCACTGGAAGCAAAACCATGTACGTAGAGTACTGTCTTGCCAGCCATTAGTTCTGGATATTGTTTAATATAAGGATTTTCCATATTGCGTGCAAAGGTACAATTTTTTAGGTTATTTCCTTGCAAATATCAAATAATTTGCTTACTTTTGCGTCCAAATAGTATCTATTTAATAAACTGACTCAAAAGAAAGGAATTATGAAAAAGTATTTAGCTGAAATGGTTGGTACGTTCGTACTGACATTCTTGGGTTGCGGCGCTGCTGTCGCTCTTGGTTGTGGTGCTGATACGGCATCGATTGTAGGCACAGCCTTCGCTTTTGGTCTGGCTGTAGTCGCTATGGCTTACACGATTGGTGGCATTTCGGGTTGCCATATTAACCCTGCCATTACTTTAGGTGTATACCTCAATGGCGGTATCAACGCCAAGGATTGTGCCATGTATATGTTATTTCAAGTGATCGGTGCCATTTTGGCAGCAGCAGTCTTGGCTGGCATTATAGCTACAGATCCAAGTCTCGTCATTACAACTGCCACAGGTGCTAATGCTTGTACATACGGTACATTGAATGGTCTGATAGTAGAGGTTGTACTCACCACTATTTTTGTGCTTGTAGTGCTTGGTGCTACTTCAAAGACCAACGGTGCTACAAACAATTTCGCTGGTTTGGCAATTGGTCTATCGCTTGTCCTCATCCACCTCGTAGGTATTCATTTCACAGGTACTTCTGTGAATCCTGCCCGCTCTATTGGACCAGCCTTGTTTGAAGGTGGTCAAGCTTTGTGCGACCTTTGGGTATTCATCGTTGGTCCGTTGGTTGGTGGTGCTTTTGCTGCCTGCATCTGGAAGTTGATAGGCTCTGACGAGAAGCATTAGAAATATCAATTTATATATTATCTTTAAAATTGTTTAAACTATTATGGTAGATTACAAAAGTCTTGGCCTCGTGAACACCAAAGAGATGTTCAAGCGTGCCATCAATGGCGGTTATGCCGTTCCTGCCTTTAATTTTAACAACATGGAACAATTGCAGGCTATTATCAAGGCCTCCTCAGACTTGAAGAGCCCTGTTATCCTGCAAGTGTCAAAGGGTGCCCGCAGCTATGCTAATGCAACATTGTTGCGCTATATGGCACAGGGTGCTGTTGAATATGCTAAAGAGTTGGGCTGTAACCATCCCGAGATTGCCCTGCATCTGGATCACGGCGATAGTTTTGAAACTTGTAAGAGTTGCGTAGACTCTGGTTTCTCGTCCGTGATGATTGACGGTTCCTCTTTACCTTATGAGGAGAACATTGCTCTGACAAAGAAAGTTGTGGAGTATGCTCATCAGCATGGTGTTACCGTCGAGGCAGAGTTGGGTGTGTTGGCTGGTGTTGAGGACGATGTCGTTGCTGCAGAGTCTCATTATACTAAGCCTGAGGAGGTAATAGACTTTGCCACTCGCACTGGTTGTGATTCTTTGGCTATTTCTATTGGCACTTCTCACGGTGCTTACAAGTTTACTCCCGAACAGTGCACACGCGACCCGAAGACAGGAAAACTCGTTCCCCCCCCATTGGCATTTGACGTGTTGGACGCCGTAATGGAGAAACTGCCAGGTTTCCCCATCGTACTTCATGGTTCATCTTCTGTTCCACAGGAGTATGTTGATATTATCAATGAGCATGGTGGCAAGTTGCCCGATGCCGTAGGTATTCCCGAGGAGCAGTTGCGTAAGGCTTCAAAGAGTGCTGTCTGCAAGATTAACATTGACTCTGACTCTCGTTTGGCTTTCACAGCTGCTGTTCGCAAAGTGTTTGATGAAAAGCCCAGCGAGTTTGACCCACGCAAGTATTGTGGTCCCGCTCGTGATGAGATGGAGAAGATGTACAAGCACAAGATTGTCGAGGTTCTTGGCTCTGATAACAAGTTAGCTAATTTGGACTAATTAGCACATTAGAAATAAAAACGCAACAAAGACATCACTTTGTTGCGTTTTTTTGTTGCTCCTTAGAAACTGGATAGCCACGCTTTCAGTTCAAGCATCATTTCGAAATGATAGGCAAATGATTGGCGAATACCAAATCCATGACCACCAGAAGGATAGATGTGCATAGTGGCAGGCACTTTATTGGCATATAGTTCTTCATAATAGTTTAAGCTATTGGTTGGCGGTACGGCGCGGTCGTCTGCAGCCAATGCGATAAAAGTTCGTGGTGTATGTTTTGTAATATGTTGTTCGTTACTATATTCAACCACCAATTTGCGTTTTGGACTTTTGCCTAATAGATTGGTGCGTGAACCATTATGGGTAATACCCTGCTCCATAGAAATGACAGGATAGAATAATATCTGAAAGTTGGGAGCAGCGTTACCTGTAGCATGGGTGGCAACGGTAGATGCCAAGTGTCCGCCAGCTGAGAAACCCATAATTCCTACATCATCTTTGTTGATATGCCACTCCTTGTCATGGAGGCGAACCTGCCTTATCGCTTCTTCTGCATCCTCTATTGGTACTTGATGAACTCCGTGAGGCATACGATATTTTAAGACGATAAGTGCTATACCTTGCCCGTTAAAGAATGGTGCCCAGTTTTTTCCTTCATTTTCCATAGATAGATGTTGATAGCCCCCACCAGGACAACATACGATGGCACGACCTGTAGCTCGCTTCTCATCAGGTAAGTATACCAGTATCTTAGTCAAGTCCCCAGCATCACCATTGCTTGTTTTGGGGCCGTTGGGCCAAAGGTTTAGTTCAATAGGATTTTGTGCAGAAGTCATCTGTGAGACGGATAAAAGGAGTAATATCAATAAATGTTTCATGTTTAATGCTTTATTGCATGCAAAGATACGAAATAATTTATAATACACAATTCAGTATTCAAAATTATTTTATACCTTTGTCTTAAAATTAAAAGAAAACGAGATGGAGCATCCGCTAAAGATTTTCAAGTATTGTCCAGTCTGTGGCAGTTCACATTTTGAAATCAATAATTTCAAGAGCAAACATTGTATGGATTGTGGTTTTACCTATTATGCCAATAGTTGTTCCGCAACTGCTGCCTTTATTATTAACGACGATAATGAGTTATTAGTTGTTCGCCGTGCTAAAGAACCTGCTAAAGGAACACTTGACTTGCCTGGAGGTTTTGTTGATATGGAGGAGACAGCAGAAATGGGTATGTGTCGTGAAATCAAGGAAGAAACAGGACTTGATGTTGACCATATAGAATATCTTTTCTCCTCGCCTAACGTCTATATGTATAGCGGTATGGGTGTCCATACCCTTGATATGGATTATTTAGTTCGTATTCACGGGGACATAGATGCAATTAAAGCCAAAGCCCATGCTGCAGACGATGCCGCAGAAGTCATTTGGCTACCTCTTGATAAAGTCAATCCTGCCGATTTCGGGCTTACCAGCATCCGCAATGCCGTTATTCGCTTTTTGGATGAAACGTTAAGAAAATAAAAATTCTTCTATATATATAAGGTGTAACCAAAACTTTTGTCTACTTTTGCAGGCCATAAAGTCAGCACTTTATGGGTAGAAATGTAAAATAGAATAAGATATGCAGAAGAATTTGGTGATAGTGGAGTCGCCTGCTAAGGCCAAAACTATAGAAAAGTTTTTAGGTAGTGACTATAAGGTAATGTCAAGTTACGGGCATATTCGTGACTTGAAAAAGAAAGAGATGAGTATTGATGAGGAAACGCTTCAACCAGAATACGAAATTCCTACGGACAAGGAGAAAGTAGTCAAGGATTTGCGAACAAATGCCCAAAAAGCCGAGAAGGTGTGGTTGGCATCCGATGAAGATCGCGAGGGAGAGGCTATTTCATGGCACTTGTGTGAAGTGTTAGGGTTAGATGAAGAAAAGACCAGCCGCATTGTCTTTCACGAAATTACCAAACCTGCTATCTTGAAGGCTATTGAGACACCGCGTCGCCTGAATATGAATCTGGTTAATGCTCAGCAGGCTCGTCGCGTGTTAGACCGCTTAGTTGGTTTTAAATTGTCGCCAGTCTTGTGGCGGAAAGTCAAGCCAGCTCTTTCGGCAGGTCGAGTGCAAAGTGTTGCTGTACGATTGATAGTAGAACGTGAGCGCGAAATTCAGGCTTTCAAGAGTGAGCCTTATTATAGTGTGACGGCTGTTTTCGCCCTTACCAATGCCGATGGTTCGCAAACTGAGGTTAAGGCCTTGTTGAATCAACGACTGAAAACTCAAGAGGAGGTCAAACAATTCTTGGAACAGTGTAAAGATGCCTCTTTTGTAGTCGACAATGTCAGTAAAAAGCCAATGAGGCGTACGCCGGCACCTCCTTTCACGACTTCTACACTACAACAAGAAGCCGCCCGCAAACTTGGCTTTACAGTCAGTCAAACCATGATGGTGGCTCAACATCTGTACGAGCATGGACAGATAACCTATATGCGTACTGACTCGGTTAATCTTTCTGGTTTGTGTATCAATGCCAGTAAGGAGGCTATCACTAAACTCTATGGCGAGGAATATTCCAAAGTACGTCAATATCACACTAATTCCAAAGGTGCACAAGAGGCTCACGAGGCTATCCGTCCAACCTATATGGAGCGTACCGCGATTGAGGGAACGTCTCAAGAGCGTAGGCTCTATGAACTGATATGGAAGCGTACCATTGCCTCACAGATGGCTGATGCCGAGATAGAGAAAACTACAATTGAGATAGCATTGACAGATGACTTATTATCTGTCAACGGCCAGCGGCCTATCTTTGTTGCTTCTGGTGAGGTGATAAAGTTTGATGGATTTATCAAAGTTTATCGAGAGTCTGTTGACGATGATGATGCCCAAGAAACAGAAAGCCATACTTTGCCCCCTTTGAAGAATGGAATGGAACTTAATCGCCGTGAAATACAGGCTACCGAACGTAGCAGTCAAGGGCCACAGCGATACACAGAAGCCTCGTTAGTGCATAAACTTGAAGAATTGGGTATTGGTCGCCCTTCTACTTATGCTCCCACTATCTCGACTATTCAGCAGCGCGAGTACGTCCATAAAGGCGACAAGAAAGGTGAGGAGCGTAACTATGCAGTATTTACGCTAAAAGGTAAAGTCATTTCAGAAAAGAGCCGCAAGGAGATGATAGGTTCGGAAAAAGGAAAGTTGCTGCCTACGGATATTGGTATTGTTGTTAACGATTTCCTGATGAAGGCTTTCCCCACTATTATGGATTATCATTTTACGGCTAAGGTGGAACATGACTTTGACCGCATTGCTGATGGTAATGAGTTGTGGACGAATATGCTCAAGAATTTTTATAAAGAGTTTGAGCCTACGGTAGAGAAAACATTAAACTCCCGCCAAGAGCGTAAAGCTGGTGAGCGTCAGTTGGGTATAGACCCAAAAACTGGCAGGCCCGTCTTTGTTAAGATAGGTCGTTTTGGGCCTGTGGTACAAATTGGTATGGCAGAAGATAGCGAGAAACCGCAGTTTGCCCAGATTCCCAGCGATAAGAGCATGGACAGTCTGACACTGGAGAGTGCCCTGGAATTGTTTAAACTCCCACGCACGGTGGGCGATTTTGAGGGAACAGAGGTCGTCATCGGAACAGGCCGTTTTGGTCCTTATATACTGCATCAGCGGAAGTATACTTCGTTGCCTAAGGGGGCTGACCCTATGACCATCACTTTGGAAGAAGCAATTAGTATTATCAAAGAGAAGCGCCAGCAGGAATCGCAGAAACATCTAAAAATGTTCCCCAATGACATGAAGCTGGAGGTTCTGAATGGCCGTTATGGCCCCTATCTGGCATACGATGGCAAGAACTACCGATTGCCCAAAAATCTGCATGCCAAAGTGGCCGGTTTGACATACGAGGAGTGTATGGAGATTATTGAGAAACAAAAGAAGTAGTAGATAATCAAACGTAAGTTTCTGTCATGCGTCGCATTATCTTGGTTGGCTACATGGGGTCTGGAAAGACTACGGTAGGAAAGGCTCTTTCCAAGCGAACAGGTATGATGTTCTATGACCTCGATTGGTATATTGAGAATCGTATGCATACTACGGTTTCGCAACTCTTTGCCGAACGTGGTGAGGAGGCTTTTCGAAAGATTGAATATAACATGTTGCACGAGGTAGCCGAGTTTGAGAATGTGATTATCAGCTGCGGCGGTGGTACGCCTTGTTTCTTTGACAATATGGACTATCTGAACCAGCAAGGCGATGTGGTATATCTGAAGGCAACGCCTGAAACCCTCTATAAACATCTGCTGATGGCAAAGGTAGAGCGTCCCTTGTTAAAGAATAAGACGTCAGAAGAACTGATAACCTATATCACGGAACACCTTAAAGAGCGTGCACCGTATTATGAAAAAGCACGTTATTCGCTGGATGTCAATGTGCTTGACGACTATGACAAGATACACATCAGTGTGGAAAGCATCTGCACACTCTTGAATTTATAATTAAATTCCCTAATGACTATGAAGAAGTGGACGATTGAGGACTCCAAGGAACTCTATAACATCAATGGCTGGGGCACCAACTATTTCGGCATTAACGATGCAGGAAACGTCTATGTCACACCCTGTAAGGACGGAACCCAGATAGACCTTCATGAAGTAATGGACGAATTGGCACTGCGTGATGTCCAGTCGCCAGTGTTGTTGCGCTTCCCTGATATTCTGGATAACCGTATTGAGAAGACTTGGAGTTGCTTTAAAAGAGCAGCTTTGGAGTATGACTACAAAGGTGAGAATTATGTAGTGTATCCCATCAAGGTAAACCAGATACAACCTGTCGTAGAGGAGATTATCAGTCACGGCAAGAAATTCAATTTGGGGGTAGAGGCTGGCTCGAAACCCGAATTGCATGCTGTCATCGCCATACAATGCCAGAGTGATTCCATCATTATCTGTAACGGCTACAAAGACCAAGGCTACATTGAGTTAGCCCTCTTAGCACAGAAGATGGGTAAACGTATCTTCATTGTCGTGGAGAAACTGAACGAGTTAGAGATTATAGCCAAAGTTTCCAAAAAACTAAGCGTACGGCCAAATATCGGCATTCGCATCAAACTGGCATCTTCTGGTAGTGGTAAATGGGAAGAAAGCGGGGGAGATGCCTCAAAGTTCGGGCTTACCAGTGCTGAGTTGCTTGAGGCTTTGGAACTCCTTGACAAGAAAGGCATGCGCGATAGCCTTAGACTTATCCACTTTCATATTGGCAGTCAGATTACTAAAATCCGTCGTATCCAGACAGCTTTACGTGAAGCCTCGCAGTTTTATATCCAGCTACACAAGATGGGATATAACGTTGACTTTGTTGATTGTGGCGGTGGACTTGGCGTCGATTATGACGGTACTCGCTCACCATCAAGTGAGAGTTCTGTCAATTATAGTATTCAAGAATACGTTAATGACTGTATCTACACTTTTGTTGAGGCTGCCAACAAAAATGGGCTTCCCCATCCCAATATCATTACGGAGAGCGGGCGTTCTTTGGCAGCACATCACTCGGTGCTTGTTATTGACGTGTTGGAGACGGCTTCCCTGCCTGAGATGCCCGAAGAATTCGAGCCCGACTCCGATTCGCACCAGTTGGTAAAAGACCTCTATGATATATGGGACAACCTTAGTCCTCGTAATGTGTTGGAAGATTGGCACGATGCCGAGCAGATACGAGAGGAAGTTCTCGACCTTTTTTCGCATGGTATTGTAGACCTCAAAACCCGTGCAGAGATAGAAGCAATGTACTGGAGCGTATGCCATGAAATCAATGCGCTGGCAAAAAACCTAAAGCACATACCAGAAGAACTGATGAATATTGATAAGCTATTGGCCGACAAATATTTCTGCAACTTCTCTTTGTTCCAGTCGCTACCAGACTCATGGGCTATCGACCAGCTGTTCCCCATTATGCCCATTCAACGGCTTGCGGAACGGCCGACCCGTAATGCCACGTTGCAAGACATTACCTGCGATTCAGACGGAAAGATTGCACAGTTTGTTACTAATCGCAATAACTCACATTCATTGCCTGTTCACACCCTAAAGAGGAACGAGCCCTATTATTTAGGGGTTTTCTTGGTTGGTGCTTATCAAGAAATATTGGGCGATATGCACAATCTCTTTGGTGATACTACTGCCGTGCATATCTCCGTGAAAGACGGGCACTACCATATTGACCAGATTATTGATGGCGAAACGGTAGCCGAGGTGCTTGAGTATGTACAGTACGAGCCTAAGAAACTGGTCCGCCAACTGGAAATATGGGTGGCCAAGAGTGTGAAGCAGGGTAAGATTTCCCTCGAAGAGGGTAAGGAGTTTCTGAGCAACTACCGTTCTGGCCTATATGGCTATACCTATTTGGAGTAATTAAAACAGAAGTAAAGATAAAAGATTATGGCAAAGAAAGCATTATTGATGATTCTCGATGGATGGGGAATCGGAAAGCATGGTGAGGGCGATGTGATTTACCGCACGCCAACCCCGTATCTGGACTATTTGACAGCTGTCTCAGCCCATTCACAGTTGCAGGCTAGCGGCGAAGACGTTGGATTACCTGACGGCCAGATGGGTAATTCAGAGGTGGGTCACTTGAACATTGGGGCAGGTCGTATTGTCTATCAAGACTTGGTGAAGATAAATCGCGCCTGCAAAGATAACTCTATTGTAGAGAATCCACAGGTGAAAGCCGCATATACCTATGCCCAGCAGCATGGCAAGAAACTACACTTGATGGGGCTTTGCTCAGACGGTGGAGTACATTCAAGCCTTGACCATCTGTTTAAATTGATAGAAGTAGGCAAGCATTACGGCTTGAAGAACCAGACCTTTGTACATTGCTTCATGGATGGTCGCGACACAGACCCCAAGAGTGGCAAGGGCTTTATAGAGCAAGTAACGAAGGTGTGTGCCGACAATGACGCTGCCATTGCCAGCATTGTTGGCCGTTTCTACGCTATGGACCGCGATAAGCGCTGGGAGCGTGTCAAGGAGGCCTATAACTTATTGGTGAAAGGTGAAGGCCGTCAGTCTGCAAACATGGTGCAGGCCATGCAGGAGAGTTATGACGATGGTGTGACGGACGAATTTGTCAAGCCCATTCACAACACAGCTGTCAATGGTTGTATAGAGGAGGGCGATGTTGTTATATTCATCAACTTCCGTAACGACCGTGCTAAGGAACTGACCGTTGTGCTGACCCAACAAGATATGGAAGAGCAAGGCATGAAGACCATCCCGAACTTGCAATACTACTGTATGACTCCTTATGATGCTTCTTTCCAGGGTGTTCACATCCTGTTCCCCAAGGAGAACGTCGAGAATACTTTAGGCGAATACCTCAGCCGTCAAGGCAAGAAGCAGTTGCATACGGCAGAGACGGAGAAGTATGCCCACGTCACTTTCTTCTTCAACGGTGGTCGCGAGACACCTTTTGAGGGCGAGGACCGTATTCTGGTTCCTTCTCCTAAAGTGGCTACATACGACTTGAAGCCCGAAATGTCTGCGTATGAAGTGAAGGACAAGTTAGTGGAGGCCATCAATACACAGAAGTACGACTTCATCGTAGTCAATTTTGCCAATGGCGATATGGTAGGACACACGGGTGTCTACAACGCTATTGCCAAAGCCGTCTGGGCCGTTGACAATTGCGTCCACGACGTTATTGAGGCCGCCAAGGCCAACGATTACGAGGCCATCATCATTGCCGATCACGGTAATGCCGATAATGCTGTCAATTCTGATGGTACGCCCAATACCGCTCACTCGCTGAACCCTGTTCCGTTCATCTACGTGACAAACAATAACTCTGCTACGGTGAAGGATGGCCGTTTGGCAGACGTTGCCCCTTCCATCCTGCATATTATGGGATTGGAACAGCCGTCAGACATGACGGGCGAAAACTTGATTGTGGACTAAGCATCAGCTTCTTTCGGCTTACATGAAGCGACTTTGGCTATTAGCCTTTGGTTATTGGCTGTTAGCTGTGGGTTGCATGGCGCAAAACACAAAACGGCAGGAGGTGGACTACGATAGTCCCACCTTCGTGCCTACTGTGAAGGTGGGTAAAGTGTTGGAGGGTGGTGACAGCGTGTTGTTCATGGAAATGAATAACGTCTATGTATTTCCCCCCGTCGTGTTCAACAGCAAAAAGCAGCAGGCAGCCTATATGCGGCTGGTCAAGAACGTCAAGACGGTACTCCCTATCGCTAAGGAAGCCAACATGATAATGATGGAGACGGCAGAGTATTTGGAGACGCTGCCAGACAAGAAGGCCCGCGATGAACACTTGAAACGGGTGGAGAAAGGAGTGATGCAGGCTTACAAGCCACGTATGAAGAAACTGACATATTCGCAGGGAAAATTGCTTATCAAGCTTATATATCGAGAGAGCCACTCTTCTGGCTACGAGCTGATACAAGCGTTTCTCGGGCCCGTCAAGGCTGGTTTCTACCAGGCCTTTGCCTGGGCGTTCGGTGCTTCGTTAAAGAAAGAGTATGACCCAGAGGGCATTGACCGCTTGACGGAGCGTGTTGTCCTCATGGTGGAAGCAGGACAACTATAGCGGATAATGTAAGGTGAAATACAACACAACAACATTGCAGAACGGACTGCGGGTGATTCACATAGTGTCTGACTCGCCCGTCGTCTATTGCGGTATAGGCATAAGGGCTGGCTCCCGCCACGAAGGCGAGGGTGAGGATGGCTTGGCACACTTCTGTGAGCATACCACTTTTAAGGGGACAAAGAAACGCTCGGCCTTGAAAATACTGAACTGTCTGGAAACCGTAGGAGGCGACCTCAACGCTTTCACGAACAAGGAGGAGACCGTATTTCATGCCGCCATCCTAAGGGAGCACCTGCCGAGAGCCGTCGACCTGCTATGCGATATAGTGTTCCATAGCCAATATCCCCAAGAGATGTTGCACCATGAGGCTTGTGTCATCTGCGACGAAATAGAGAGTTACAACGACGCACCCGCCGAACTGATATACGACAAGTTTGAGAACATCGTATTCCGAGCCCATCCCTTAGGCCATAATATATTAGGTACGCGCGAGCGAGTACTGAGCTTTACCTCGCAAGACGCCCGTCGTTTCACGCAACGCCACTATCGCCCAGACAATGCCGTATTCTTTGTCTATGGCGACGTAGACTTTTACAGGCTGCAGAAAATGCTGATGTCGAAGATAGGAGATGCAGAACTAAACCACAGCGAACAAGCTCCCAGTCTGGAGAGTCAAACCTCCGCCTATCCCGTTCCTCCAACCCTCCAAGACGACTCCCCAACCTCTTATCATCAAGCCCACGTCATGTTAGGCTCGCGCACCTTCGGATATACCGACGCCCGACGCCTGCCCCTCTACCTGCTCAACAATCTATTGGGCGGGCCAGGAATGAGCGCCCGTCTGAACCTCTTGCTGAGAGAGCGCAACGGACTTGTATATACCGTAGAAAGCGCGATGGCCAGTTATAGCGACGAGGGCTGTTGGTCCGTCTACTTCGGGTGCGACCACCATGATGTGAAGCGTTGCCTGAGTCTGGTACATCGGGAATTGGACCGTCTGATGCAACATCCCTTATCAGAACGCCAACTGGCCTGCGCCAAGCGCCAGCTAAAGGGGCAGATAGCCATAGCCTGTGACAACCGCGAGCAGTTTGCCCTCGACGTTGCCAAACACTTCCTGCACTATGGACAAGTACGCGACCTCAACGAGATGTTGCAACAGATAGACGACCTAACTCCCCATCACCTCCAAGACGTTGCCCAATACGTCTTTGCCCCGCATCGCCTCCAACTACTGACGCTCTAATCCCGTATAGCCATCAGCCGTTGCGGATGTGGGCAAATAACAAACCGTACTTTCGTCATCCACGAAAGTACGCCTCACCACCACCGAGCCTATTGTATACCCCTTGTATTCCGTGCGTATACAGTTTGTATACTCCTGAA
>JAFLSF010000005.1:1791-58902 GCA_022511045.1 Prevotella sp. | reverse complement strand
TCGTGTTTAAGGACATGTCCAACGGCGATATGTTCCTTTCGCGTTCTACTGCAAGGACTAACGACACCGTAGAATTCGAAGGCGAAACTTACCCTGTGGTCAAGATTGAAATCTCGAACACCTCGCACCCGTTCTACACTGGTAAGAGCAAGCTCGTAGACACAGCTGGTCGCGTCGACAAGTTCATGAGCCGCTACGGTAAGGCTGCGAAGAAATAAGATATTTCACGCTGGAACAAGACATTCGGAAGGTGCGAACAAGGTAGTTGCATATGCCTTGGCCGCACCTTCATTTTTCCTCTACTGATATTACGACACCCAACAGAAACATAAGGACTACAACAACTATGAAAAAATTTTTCTATCCATTTGCAACTCTGATTATCGTTGGACTGACATTTGCGGCATGTGGAAGTGATGACGATAATACTCCAACTGATAACCCCACTAAGGTTGTAGCTGGAGACATAGAATTCCCCAAAGCTAAGGGAGGAAGTAGTATTATCGTCAGACATTATGCCAAGTTAAACGAAAGAACTAACACAACGGTATTCAATTATGCCGTAGAGTGGGACACAGAAAAACGTGCACAGCGCTGGAGTTGCTATAAGATGTACAATGGAATTAACACCAAAAATGTTAGTAGATATAACTGGGGGGATAATACACTTGAACTAAGCGGTCAATACCCCAATGATATTGATTTACCAGAACAGTATCGTTTTACCGTTGACCCCTATCGTGGGTCTGGATTTGATCATGGTCATATCTGCCCATCAGCAGACAGACTTAGCTCTCAAGAAATCAACATACAGACTTTCTTTATGACAAATATGCAACCTCAATATGGGCAACGTTATAACAATTTTAACGGAGGAATCTGGGCAGATATGGAGGGGCAAGTGCGTCAATGGGCCAGTATATTTGACACCCTTTATGTCTGTAAAGGCGGTACCATTGACAATGAAAAAAACATCATCACTTATATAGGCAGTGGTGAAAACAAGATTCCAGTACCTCGTTATTTCTTTATGGCAGTCGTTGGAAGAAAAGGCGACACCTTCAAGGGTACAGCTTTTTGGATTGACCAGGAAAACTTTACCAGTGAATCGCTCAGAAGATATGTGTTCACCATTGGCGAGTTGCAGGAAAAAACAGGTATTGACTTCTTCCACAATCTGCCCGACGATATTGAGAATGAAGTTGAAAACGTTACTCACGTCCAAATGCAAAGAGACTGGTCATGGTATAAATAAAAAATCCTAATATTCAAGTAAAACACTTGCACATAAGCAGGAAAAATCGTATCTTTGCTACCCGCGAAGATACGATTTTTCGATTTATATAAACATAACACAAATCAAAAAACAATGAAAACCATTTACGATTTCTCTGTCAAAGACAGAAAAGGCAAGGATGTTTCACTGAAAGAGTATGCCAACGAGGTTCTACTGATTGTCAACACCGCTACGAAGTGTGGCTTCACACCCCAGTACGAGGAATTGGAAAAGTTGTACAAAGAGTATCATACTCAAGGATTTGAGATTCTCGATTTCCCTTGCAATCAGTTTGGACAGCAGGCTCCTGGCACAGACGAGAGCATCCATGAGTTTTGCAAACTGAATTACGGTACAGAATTCCCTCGTTTCAAGAAAGTTAAGGTGAATGGCGACGAGGCTGAGCCCTTGTTCCAATTCTTGAAAGAGCAAAAGGGATTTGCAGGTTGGGACCCCAACCACCAGTTAACTCCCATTTTAGAGGACATGCTCTCTAAAGCAGACCCAGACTACAAGCAAAAGCCCGACATCAAATGGAATTTCACCAAGTTCCTCATCAATAAAAAAGGACAGGTTGTTGCCCGTTTCGAGCCCACCGCAAGTATGGCTCTTATTGAAGAGCAAATCAGAAAAGAGCTTGCATAGAAAGCTTAACAACAAGACGACAAAACCCTTATGGAACAAACAAAATGCCTGATTATCGGCAGTGGCCCAGCAGGCTATACCGCTGCCATATATGCTGGTCGTGCCAATCTGCATCCCATAGAATATAGTGGTATGCAGCCCGGAGGACAACTGACACAAACCACCGAGGTGGAGAACTTTCCTGGCTATCCGCAGGGAGTTGACGGCAACCAAATGATGATGGACTTGCGTGAACAGGCGGAGCGCTTTGGTGCAGATATTCGTGATGGCAGTATCATCAAGGTAGATTTTTCCCAACGCCCATACAAACTTTGGGACGAGGAGGGCAATGAGATTGAGGCCGACACCGTGATTATTGCCACAGGAGCCTCAGCCAAATACCTCGGACTGGACGACGAGCGTAAGTACAACGGACAAGGAGTATCTGCCTGCGCTACCTGCGACGGTTTCTTTTACCGCAAAAAGACTGTAGCTGTAGTTGGTGGCGGTGACACTGCTTGTGAAGATGCACTCTATCTGAGCGGACTGGCAAAAAAAGTCTACCTTATTGTACGCAAACCTTTCCTGCGTGCTTCCAAAGTGATGCAAGATCGTGTGATGGCCGCTGGAAACATTGAAATTCTGTTTGAGCACAACACTATCGGTCTTTTCGGGGGAAATGGTGTAGAGGGTGCTCACCTAATAAAACGCAAGGGCGAGCCCGATGAAGAACTGGTAGACATTCAGATTGACGGTTTCTTCCTAGCTATCGGCCACAAGCCCAATACGGAAATCTTTAGCGAATGGCTTGAGACTGACGATGTGGGCTACTTGAAAAAGATTGACGGCACCCCGCGCACAAAGTTACCCGGCATATTTGTCGCAGGCGATTGTGCCGACTCCGTCTATCGACAAGCCATTAGCGCGGCAGGTACAGGATGCCAAGCCGCTATCGAGGCTGAACGCTTTCTGTTAAGCAACAACTAAGACATTCACAACAAAAAAAGAGCCCCGCTTCACAGCGGGGCTTCTTTCACAAAAACTAAATTAATCAACCATAAACCTTAACCATTAATTGATTTACGATTGCAAAAGTAGTACATTACCCAGTCAAAGGGGTTCAGATAACATTATTTGTGGTTTAAATTTCGTTATTTACACGTTTTACACACCTAAAATAACGATTTTTAAACTAAAACACACGATTTTTACCTCGTTTTGATGAATATTCTACTCAAATTAGAAGAAAATTTGTATCTTTGCACCATCAAATTATTCACAAATAAGACATAAAAAGTCGTCTATGACCTTCATAAACATCATATTTATCACCATTATTCTACTTCTTACAGCCTATTGTGCCAAGTTAAAACTACGGCAAGCGGACTCAGAAAGTATCTCGCCGCATTTTGGCGAGACAAAACTAAACGTAAGCAACAATGACGTTATGCAGCATATACGTGAGATTACAAATGCTTTCTTGCCATACATGGAGAGCAAAGGCATCAAGTTCAGCGTAAAGTGTACGCCAGAGGGTATGATGGGCTGGATAGATACAGACAAGATAGGTAAAACACTATTGTTGCTTATTGCTGACATGGCTAAAGACACTCCCTCGGATGGTAGAATAATTGTCAACGTCAATTCTAACAGCAGCTACGACAAAGTTTTTATTTATATTCACGACAATGGACCAAAGATTGGAAACATGGGGTATTCCATAGCACAATACTTCGTCCATCTTCACCAGGGAAAAATTAGCAGTAGCTATTATGAGGGACAGGGAAACTCGCTGGCTATAGAAATACCCATCACGAAAAATGCTTTTCAGGCTATCACGTCTGCGGAAGGAGCAACGCCCGCTTTTAATATTCCAAACAATATAGAGCTCCATGTACCCAGCATAGACCTCCCCCTACCCCACGAAGCAGGTGGGAATTCTCTGGAAGCCATTTTCTCACCCCAGCAATCGGCTGACCAAGAATATTTGCAGCGTGCTGTCCGTTGTATCAATGAGCACATCATGGACAGCGATTATGACCGTGAGACTTTTGCCGCAGATATGGGCAGTAGTGTGAGTACATTATACAATAAGATTAGGAGTCTGACAGGTAAGAATATTACAAACTTTGTGCGCGACATACGCATTAGGACGGCTTGCAGACTGGCCAAGGAGAATCCCGACTTACGTGTGAGCGACATTGCCTATCAAGTGGGGTTCAAAGATCCAAAATACTTTGCCACCTCGTTTAAGCGAGTAATGGGCGTTCAACCCAAAGAATATTTCAACGATTTAAGAGGTGTAAAGGAAGAACAAAAGGATAAGGAAGTGTGACTACTTCTTAGTACATAGAACCAAGCCCAAGAAAACAAGTAAACCATTCAGCATCAAGAGTTCATAACCAAAATGGTAGCCCGTCACCATTCCCATCAGCCAATCCAACACATAACAAATAACAGGTGAGGCAACAGCAATATAAGGAACTAAACGGTCATACACCTGTCGTTTTGTTAGCAATCCAAAGGCGAACAAACCGAGCAACGGCCCATAAGTGTAACTGACGATAGTATAAACTGCGTCTATCAGACTTTTTGAATTAACGGCATCGAACAGCACCACAAAAAGCATAAAAACTACGCACATCAACAGATGCACCTGCTTTCGTATTCGCTCAGCATCCGACCGCCCGCTCTGGGTGTCTGAGTTTTCCTCTATTTCCAATAAATCAACACAACAAATAGTGGTGAGCGACGCCAAGGCGGAATCGGCACTGGAGAAAGATGCCGCCACAATGCCCAAGACAAAAACAATAGTTATCAAAGGCGAGAAAGAGGAAACATAAGTAACAAATCTCGGCAATAACTCATCTCCAACAGAAGGAAACATCTGTCCCTGCTGCTGATACCACAATGTGAGCAAGACTCCCAAGGCAAGAAACAACGCATTGGCAGGGAGAAAAGCCAGTCCATAGCTACACATATCTTTCTGGGCTCCATGCAACGTCTTACATGTCAGATTCTTCTGCATCATATCTTGGTCCAATCCCGTCATAACTATAACTATAAATACACCGCTGAGGAATTGTTTCCAGAAATTTTGTTTACTAACCCAATCATCGAACACAAAGACACGTGACAGTTCGCTTTCTTTTACTATCATCAGTGCTTCGTTTGCATCCAACCCAAGATCCGTTACCACCTTATATATAATAAGGAACAAGGCAGAGAAAAGACACATCGTTTGTAATGCATCAGTCCACACCAACGTTTTTATACCTCCCCGCCGCGTATACAACCATATCAGTAACACTAAACCTATGACGGTTATAACAAAAGGAACACCCAGCGATTCAAAGACAAAGCGCTGCAAAATAATACAGACTGCATAGAATTTGATTGCAGCACCCACCATCTTGCTAAGCAAAAAGAATGATGAGGCCGTCTTATGCGTTCGACGACCTAACCGCTGACCCAAGTAAGCATAAATAGATATTAAGTTAAGCCTATAATAAATAGGTAATAACACAAAGGCAACTATTACATACCCCAAAACAAATCCCATACATGTCTGTAAGTAGGTCATTTGCGAGTGTAACACCATTCCTGGTACAGAGATAAAAGTAACTCCCGAAATAGAAGCACCTATCATTCCAAAGGCCACCATATACCAAGGCGACTGGCGATTAGCGCGGTAGAACGTAGCGTTTGTTGCCTGCCGTCCCGTCCATTGGCTAATACTGAACAGCAGAATAAAATAGCAAAAGACGATTGCAATAACCCACATAATCGGCTGCAAAGGTACAAAATAATTAAAACAAAAGGTGCTACCGCTATGGATATTTCCCATTTTGCGATAGCACCTTTCTCTATTTAAGCCTTTTATGCGATTTCTATCTGTCGGGCAAGCTTGGCTTTCTCCTCCACCTGCTTAGGTAGTTCTACGGTTAGCACACCGTGCTCCATACGGGCGGAAATGTCATCTTTTTGTACATTGTCGGGCAGAATCAGCGTCTGCTCATACTTCGAGTAACTGAACTCACGGCGCAGATAGCGGGTTTCCTTATCACCCTCCTGTTGTTCAACCGTATGTTCCATCTTTACCACCAAGTTGCCTTCGTCGTTGAGATGAACGTTAAAGTCCTCTTTCTTCACACCTGGAGCAGCCAACTCTACGGTGTAGGCTTTGTCCGATTCCTTCACGTTCATAGCAGGCGTTGTAGTGCTCGTTTTCGGCATATAGCCGTTGTAAAACAAATCGTTGAATACTGACGGAATCCAGTTGTTACTTCTCATTGGAATCATAGTTTTTACCTCCTAATTATTTTTATAAGTTATACATGTTTGTTAATTCTTTTCTGATTGCCTAATGGCTTTCATCCAAGAATATGCAAGGGAGATGCCAGAAAGAAAACAATGTCATTTTGTCGCAATCAAACGACAAAATGACAGCTTAATACAGTTGCACCTGATCTCGTACTATTGATGAGCTACAGTGAATGAAGCAACCAGACGAGATAGACCAAGTAACCAACAAGCAGTACAACTCCCTCCCAACGTTCAATAGTATAACGGGTTCGAGAGAACAGCCATACAAGGGTAATAGATAGTAGCATGACAGATATATCAAGCGTAGTGATGCCATTTATTGGGAGAGGACTAATCGTAGCCGTTAAGCCCAGTATCAATAATATATTGAAAACGTTGGAACCAATAACATTGCCAATGGCTATGGCCGCCTGTCCTTTACGGGCAGCCACTACACTTGTGGCCAACTCAGGCAATGACGTTCCCCCAGCAACAACGGTCAAGCCAACAACACCTTCACTGATGCCCAATGCATAAGCAACATTAGAAGCCGAATCGACAAAGAGATTACTGCCGACTACCAACAAGGCCAAACCCAACACCACATAAAAAGCAGAGAGCCAGATATTGGCCAAACGCACATCATGAGATTCAGAAAGATTCTGAGATGTATGCACAGTAGTCAGTGTAAACACCATAAACATTGCAAATCCCATAAGCAAAAGTATTCCATCAAAGCGACTTAGAAAACTATCAAAAGCTATCACTACCAGCAATAGAGAAGCAACAAAAGCAAAAGGAATATCTTTCTTCACCGTTGATCGGCTAATAGACAAAGGAGCAGCAATAGCGGCACACCCTACTATTAGCATGCTATTCATCGTGTTAGAGCCCACCACATTGCCAACTGCTAAGTCTGGTGTATCTTTTAGGGCAGACACTACGCTAACGAACAACTCTGGTGCAGAAGTTCCAGCAGCAACTACAGTCAAGCCAATGATTATCTCGGGTACATTCAAGCGGCGAGCCAATGAAGAAGCACCCTCTGTCAGACGGTCTGCACCATAGAGCACCATAGCAACGCCAAAGACAATTAAAACGACATCTATCAGCATAGGCTAATCGTCATCTTCTTCATCATCCCAATCAAAATCATCGATAAAAGAACCTTCTAAAGAGGGGACAATAAACTCGTCAAGCGCACGACGATCTTTTTTCGTAGGACGACCTGTTCCCCGTTGGCGATTGACAAAACCACTAATACGATTCATCTCCAACAACTCATATTGATCTGCGGGTGTCACATTCTCATAAACTTCAGGAATCAACTTAGCACCAACACGTTGCTCGATAGTTTTCAGAATCTTAAAGGAATAAGTGACAGGCGGTTTGCGAACGCTGACCACTTCACCAACCTTCACCATACGGGAGGGCTTGACATTCATACCTTGAATGGTGACACGTCCATTTTTAATAGCATCTGCAGCAATGCTACGTGTCTTAAATATGCGAGCCGCCCACAGCCATTTATCAATACGCGCTTCGTTCATAAGCTAACAGAATGAGTAGGAGTTACGGGGTTCCTTCCTTTTCCTAATTTATTGTACTGATTCATCGTGACGTCAATTCCCGCCAACACGAAACTTCGGATAATATCAACGCCCAAATCAATAGCAGGTTGGAGCACCCGCAAATCATCTTCGGAAAAGCGACCTAACACATAATCTATCTGCATACCCTGCAAATAATCATTACCGATGCCCATCCGTAAACGAGCATACTGCTGGCCAATAAGTTGCTGGATATGTCCTAAACCGTTATGTCCCCCGTTAGAGCCACTGGACTTTAAGCGATATTGTCCTAATGGAATGGCAACATCGTCGCTGACGACAAGCAGTCTGGACGTTGCAATATTTTCTTGATTAAGCCAATAGCGAACAGCATTACCACTGAGATTCATATATGTTGAAGGTTTCAGCAGAAACACTTTACGCCCTTTAACAGATGTCTCGGCTAAAAAGCCGTAGCGACGGTCGGCAAAAGAAATATTGGACGCTTTCGCGAAAGCGTCCAATACCATAAAACCTGTATTGTGGCGGGTGCCAGCATACTCATCGCCAACATTACCCAAACCAACAATAAGAAACTTGTCCATGATTACTCAGCAGCCTCAGCATTAGCAGCAGCCGAACGAGAAGCACGAGTAGCCTTGACAGAGCAAACGATAACCTCCTTTGGAGTGGCTATCTCCAGTCCCTCGAAAGACAACTGGCCAACCTTAATGGCCTTACCCAACTGCAACTCAGTAACATCAACATCCAGTTTCTCAGGGATATTCTTATAAGGAGCTGTGACATTGATCTTACGAATAGAAAGATTCAAACGACCACCATCACGAACACCTTGAGCATGACCAATAAGATTGACAGGAATACCAACCGTGATAGCTTTCGTCTCGTTAATTTCAAAGAAATCAGCGTGCAACAGTGCATCACTTGTAGGATGGAACTGCAACTCCTTAATGATTGCCTTGTGCTCGGTGCCGTCAATATTCAAATTGACAATATACACATGAGGTGTATAGACAGCCTTACGAAGTTCGGCCATAGAAGCAGTGAAAGCCATAGCCTCAGGCAAGCCATTCTCACCTTTCTTCTCTCCATACAAATTACAAGGAACCATGCCCTCCTTACGAAGCAACTTTGAGGCTTTCTTACCTACGTTGGTGCGCTTCTGACCATTTACTGCAATTTCTTTCATAATTTACTTGTGTTACTCTAAAATTAAGTTATTTGTGCCTAATTCACCATCACACGATGAGAAAAGCGGCTGCAAAATTACAAAAAAAGATGAAAAGAGAAAAAAGAAAAGAGAAAAATTATTCTTAATAATAGAATTTTCTCCATATTTCTTGCACAATCATAGAAATATCCGTAATTTTGCAAATTGATAAGAGTATCCAATAGCCATTTGAAAAGAAAACATGATTAACAGAGAACTCATCAGGATTAAAGTAGTCCAGTTAACCTATGCTTACTATCAAAACGGGAGCAAAAACATTGACACGGCAGAAAAAGAGTTAGACTTCAGCCTATCAAAGGCCTATGACCTATACAATTATTTATTAGCGCTTATTGTCGCAATTACTCAAGAAGCTCGACGCCATTTGGAGGTTGCACAATTAAGAGCCCAACGTGAAAGAAAGCCTATGCCTTCTCAGCGTTTTGCCTATAATCGTTTTGCATTGCAATTAGAGGGCAATAAGATGCTCAACGACTTTATGGAAAGTCAAAAGAAAAATTGGAATGATGAGTCTGAATTTCTAAAGAAAATATATACTCAGATTACAGAGAGTCAGATATATAAGGACTATATGGAAAGTCATATAGACGATTATTCCACTGACCGTGAATTATGGCGCAAATTATACCGCACACTCATTCAAGACAACAGAGATTTAGACGCACTACTTGAGGAACAAAGTCTTTATTGGAACGACGATAAAGAGGTTGCAGACACCTTTGTACTGAAAACTATCAAGCGTTTCGATGAAAAGAATAAGTCAACGCAGGAGTTGTTACCAGAATATGATTCACAGGAAGACAAGGAGTATGCTCGCAAATTGTTCCGTGCAACAATCATGAACGCTGATGAATATCAGCATTACATGAGTGAGGCCTCTCGAAACTGGGATTTCTCCCGTTTAGCCTATATGGATATTGTCATCATGCAGATTGCTATTGCTGAGATGATGACCTTCCCCAGTATTCCTATCAGTGTCAGTATTAACGAGTATGTGGAACTAGCAAAGTACTATTCAACACCAAATAGTGCTGGCTACATCAATGGTATGCTCGACACCATTGCTCACCATCTAATCACTACTGGAAAACTACTCAAGCACATGGACAAGAAGGGTAATTAAATAACAATAAAAATATGGTACACATTATTCTCGCTGCACAAACAGCACAAGAGCCTGGAGTATTAGGCATGATTTTCGGAAATCCTCTGGTGATGATTTTGCTTATGTTTGTCATCCTGTATTTTTTTATGATTCGTCCCCAAAACAAACGCCGCAAAGAAATTCAGAATTTCCAGAACTCGCTGGCAGAAGGAACACAAGTATTCACCAGCGGTGGAATCTATGGTACGGTCAAGAAAATAGATTTGGCTTCTGGAATTGTAGAGGTTAAAATTGCTGATGGTGTAATTGTCAAGATTGACAAAAGTTGTGTCTACAAAGATACTGCCAGCACCCCTACACAAGGTTGATTAGAATCAGCATAGACGGAGGTGAGTATTAAGAACATATACGCTTACACCAAGAACTTTTTGTTCAGCAATATGAACAAGCAGTTTTTGGTTTTTATCTTTTTCCTGTTACTATCTAGCATATTTTGGTTGACACTTACTCTCAACGAAAGCTATGAACATGAGATTCAAATACCAGTTCATGTGACAGGAATTCCGCGTAATGTGGTTCTCACTTCACGAGAAACAGATACTATTCGAGTAACAGTCCGCGATAAGGGGTGGATTATTATGTCCTATCTCTACACTGACAAGCGTCCTCCCATTGCTATTCCCTTCAAGAACTATGATCGTGGCAAAGGCTACGGGATTGTAGGTTCCACAGAACTGAAAAAACTTGTGGAACAGGCATTAGAAGTGTCTTCAAAGGTAGTTTCTGTAAAACCCGAGCAAGTAGAGTACTCTTATAATAATGGCCAGCAGAAACGAGTACCTGTCCGTTGGACAGGGCATCTCATCCCAGACCAGTTATTTTTTATCTCACAGGTGCTCTATTCACCTGATAGTGTCAGTGTTTATGCCCCGAAAGACAAGCTGGATAGTATACAAGTCATCTATACTGAGCCTTTAAACCAGACCAATTTCCGGGATACTTTATGTATAAACTGCCGTTTGGCCCATACAGCCGATATCAAAGTTGTACCAGACCACATTCAATTATATGTCTATACAGACGTATTGACTGAGGAAACGATGTCAAACATCCCCATACAATGTATTAACCTACCTGAAGGTAAAGTATTGCGCACTTTCCCAACAAAAGCGAAAGTCCATTTTGTAGCAGGAGCCAGTCAGATTCGTAGCCTACGGCCAGAAGACTTCCTTGTAATTGCTGATTATAAGGAAATCACAGAAAAAAGTCAAGAAAAATGTACCCTCTATCTGCGTCACGTCCCTGCTGGTATCAGCCGCGCAACATTGGATGCTTCTCAGGTAGACTACCTCATAGAAGAAGAATGAAGATAGGAATTACAGGAGGGATAGGCGCAGGGAAAAGCTACGTCAGTCAATTATTGGTACAACGAGGTATCTCTGTTTATGACTGTGATAAGGCAGCAAAAAGGCTTATACATACCTCTCAAGACATACGGCGAAAACTTACGGAGATAATTGGTCCAAGCACTTACATAGACGGACAACTGAACAAGTCAGTCATTGCCCAATTCCTTTTAGAAAGTGAGCAGAATGCTCAAGCAATCAACACTATTGTACACCCAGCCGTCTTTCACGACTTCGAAACAAGTGGGATGTATTGGATGGAAAGTGCTATTCTTTACGAGTCTGGAATTAACCAGTTAGTAAACTATGTAATAGTTGTAACTGCTCCAGAAGAAATACGCATACAACGGGTAATGCAACGTGACAATATCAGCCGGGAGAAAGTTCTGAAATGGATGAAACGCCAGTGGCCCCAAGAAGATATTGTAAGCCGTGCAGACTTTGAAATCGTAAATGATGGTATAGCCAATCTTGAGAAACAGCTATCCATCGTATTGTCTCAACTATCTTATCTCCCTCATTAAATCACAAATCAAGTATAATAGAATTATGAAACAGACCATTTTAGCTATCTCGGGAAAGCCGGGACTCTACAAACTAGTATCACGAGCCAAAAACAGTCTTATTGTTGAAGCTTTAGATGACACTCACAAACGTACACCCGCTTTCGGTACCGATCGTATTACGTCATTAGCAGACATTGCAATGTTCACCGAAACAGAAGACGTACCATTAATGCAGGTGCTGGCCAATATGCGTGAGTTGGAGAAAGGAAAATCTTGCAGTATCAACTACAAGAAAGCCTCTACCACAGAATTACACGAGTATTTTTCAAAGGTACTTCCTAAGTGGGATCAAGAACGTGTACAAAACAGCCATATCAAGAAACTTATCCAATGGTACAACATTCTCATTCAAGCAGGAATTACCGATTTTGAAGAAGAAATGACTTCTACAGAAGATGATAATATTTGATAATTAGAACGTAAGGATATCCTTACGTTCTAATTATCGGTTTCTCTGGATTGATGAAAGCGAACAGCGATGCACTGACAAATAACATAATGGCTATCAAATAAAGTGGAAGGTTATAATTTCCCGACTGCTGCACTAATTCTCCAAAGAGGATACCGCAGCAAAAACCTCCAATATTGCCTGCTGTATTCATCGCTCCACTCAACGCCCCAGCATGCTGTTTACCCAAGTCAATACACAAGGCCCAAGCAGAAGGCAACATAAGGTCGAAAATACCAAAGCATAATGACAAGAAAACAAAAACTGCCATCTTGCCAGGAATAAATGCTGCTAGAAACATACATACAGCAGAGATTGCCAACGATGTAGAACCAAGAGCTTTACGTCCAGTCTTAATACCATATTTACGAGTCAGGCGGTCGGTCAAATGGCCGCCTGCTATATTGCCTATCATGCTCATAATGAACGGGACTGCAATGGCATACGTCAGTTCTGTCTTTTCAAAGCCTCGTCCCAGCTCCATAAAGGTTGGGAACCAACTGAAGAAAAACCATGAGCCAAAAGCATAAAAGAAATACATGCCACAAAGCAACCAAAATTGTCGGCTACTTAACAGGCTACGCCAAGGTAGGCGAGAGTGTTTGGTATCTGCGTCTTCACTACTTGCTTTAATATTCCCTGTAAAATCCCTATAATAAAAATACCATACTATAGACCAAATAATACCAAGTGCCCCTAAAAGATAGAAAGCAGAACGCCACCCGACCCACATCATAACGGGTATAACTACAAATGGTGTCAAAGCACCACCCATACGACTGGCAGCCCAGACATATCCTTGCGCCTTACCGACCTCGTGTTTTTCGAACCACCTACTTATAACACCTGTGGAACAAGGTGACGACCCAGCCTCGCCTATGCCAAACATAAAACGGATGACAAGCAGCGAAGCAAGGCCTCCTGCAAGCCCCGTAAAAGCAGTAAACAACGACCACCACAGTACAATAATTGCCAATATCTTACGATGTCCAAAACGGTCGCCCAATGCCCCCATTGGTATTTGCATTATACCATAAGAAAGTATAAAAGCACTCTGCACCCACCCCCACTCAGCAGGAGAGAGACCAAGATCGTGCATGATACTGGAACCTGCTACACTAATATTGATACGGTCCAAAAAAGTGACCATGCCCAGAATGACTAGCAGGGCAAGGATAATATTTTTTCTTTTCATATAGAAAAATGCTGGCAATAGAGTTATAGCCCTAAGAATTTACGGAGTCCTTTAACGCCCAACACTGGACTGGAAAGCACAGGCTTGCCTGTCAATTCAGAAAGGCGCTGTTCCATACGAGCCATAGAACCTTGTGCCAATACAAACATTTCTACATCAGCAGCAATACGCTGAGCAGCCTCAGCAATCAAACGGTCATGAGTCTCACCATCACCACTCTGTCCAGCAGCAAAAGCGCCATCGGCTAATCCTTCTACCAGCACAATGTCTTTACTCGCTTTCTTCGCCTCATTCTTCAACAAGCGGCAAGTGGGGTCAAGGGTTGTCGGCAACGTAGAAATAACACCAATACGCTGGTAGTTTTGCACTGCCTCAGCAGCCATCGGTTGGTCAATGCGGAAGACTGGAATACGCGCATATTGATTGCCATAATCAGCCACATCGCCCACAGAAGAACACGTGTTAAATACAACATCGGCACCAGCATCGGCAGCACCGTTATAATAAGACAAAAGACGGCGACGCACGGCATTAGTCACTTGACCTGATGCTATAACCTCTTTAATAAGTGAAGAATCTGCAATGTGGTTAACGTTGACTTCGGGAAGATACTCTTGGAAAATCTTGGTCAATGGCTCCACCAAAGCCATAGCCGTATGTACACAAATTACATTTTTCATTTTAGTAATATTTAAAGTTTCTACTCGGCAAAGGTAATATAATTTGGATAAAACGCAAAATAAAACATAAATTATTTTGTATTCCGCCTGATTTTCACTACCTTTGTAACCAACAAACCAACTGAATTTGAATATGAATATTACTGAAAGATTTCTGAACTATACTAAATTTGACACACAATCTTCTGAAAGTAGCACCACAATACCAAGCACAAGCAAACAACTGCTATTTGCAGAATATTTGAAGAAAGAGCTGGAACGTGAGGGTTTAAATGACGTGGAGATGGATGACAAAGGCTACATCTACGCTACTTTAAAAGCCAACATTAAAGAAGAAGTGCCCATTATTGGATTTATCGCCCACTACGACACTTCACCAGACTGCTCGGGCGCAAATATCAGACCTCGCATTGTCCAGAATTACGACGGAGGAGACATTACACTTAGCGAGGGTATTGTCAGTTCGCCCAAGAAATTTCCAGAATTATTGCAGCATGTGGACGAAGACCTCATCGTTACAGATGGCACAACGCTGTTAGGTGCAGACGATAAAGCCGGTATCGCTGAAATCGTGCAGGCTATGGTCTACTTGCAGGAACATGAGGAAATTAAGCACGGTACCATACGCATAGCTTTTAATCCCGACGAGGAAATTGGCATGGGAGCTCACCATTTCAATGTTGAGAAGTTTGGTTGTCAGTGGGCCTATACGATGGACGGCGGTGATGTAGGTGAGTTAGAGTTTGAGAATTTTAATGCTGCTGCTGCCAAAATTACAATAAAAGGCGTTAGTGTGCACCCTGGCTATGCAAAGGGCAAGATGATCAACGCCAATGCTTTGGCAACAGAGTTGGCCCAAATGCTGCCTGCGGACGAAACACCAGAAACCACTGAGGGGTATCAGGGATTCTATCATCTATTAGGCATCACATCAAACATTGAACAAGCACAGCTAAGTTATATTATTCGCGACCACGATCGTGATAAGTTCGAAGCCCGCAAACGCTTTATCATGCAATGTGCTGACAAAATGAACCAAAAATATGGAGAAGGTACCATTGAATGTATAGTTAGCGACCAGTACTATAACATGAAAGAAATGATTGATCCTCAAATGCACGTCATTGATTTGGTGTTACGAGCTATGCAAGAACTTAGAATTAGTCCAAAGATCAAGCCTATTCGTGGTGGCACAGATGGTGCCCAGCTATCATTCCAGGGGCTACCGTGTCCCAACATTTTTGCTGGAGGTATCAATTTTCACGGACCTTTCGAGTTTCTCCCCATCCAATCAATGGAAAGAGCCATGCAGGTTATTGTGAAGATTTGCGAATTAACAGCAAGATACAACCATTAAAATATTATGAAAATAGAAGGAACGACAAAGTAATGGGGTTTAAGCGAAAAAGGGGGTTAATCATTATTATCGTTGCAGCTATGCTATTGGAGCTAATATCAGCTATCCAATATTATCACAGCCGCAATATATTAGCACAAGAGTTGGAAATCCATGCAGAAACAGAATTGACGCTCAAGACTCTCATTACAAAAGAAGCCATTGACATATCTGAACAGATAATACAAAGTCACATCCGCGACATGAAGCGTGATTTGGGCTCTCCTGATTCCATGTTCAAGGTTGCAGAATGGATAGTAAAAACCTATCCGAATCTTGCGGGCTGCGGTATTGCTTTCACCCCTAATTATTATCCCCAAAAAGGACGACTTTTTGAACCTTATGCTTTAAGAACAGATAGCGGCATCCAATTAAAACAAGTAGCAGGTAGAACGCATGATTACACGAAACAAGGTTTTTATAAAGCTGTTATAGACTCACAACGAGCCTGTTGGGTTGGTCCCTATTATGATACTATAGTCAAAAACAAGGTTATTAGTTATGCTTTACCCATATATGACCAACAACAAATTATCGCAGTATTTGGCCTTGACATTTCTACAGAATTATTAGGTAATACCCTAAACCTACGTCACATCTATCCATCATCTTTTGATTTGTTGCTAACAGAAAATGGAGAAAAGATAGTTGGACCTACAGATGCAAAACACAAGCAAAGTATCAAAAACGTGATACATATTATCAACGATAGCACCATTTCAAAAACAAATAGCCAAAGTGGAAATAGTAGAATTGCAGAGTTCCGTGACCAGAACAACGGTGATTTAGGATATGTGTTTTTTTCAAACTTTAAAGAATTCCCCCATTGGCAGGTAGCGGTGGTGTGCTATGACAAAGAAGTATATGGTCCTTTGCGTCAAATGCGCCTATACATGTTGCTTATGCTGATGGCAGGCTGTTCCGTATTAGGATTCATTATATGGAGGTTTTCTACGAACGATTTGCGTTTACAGAAATCACAATTAGAGCAAGAGCGTATAAATAGTGAACTAGGTGTAGCCCGAGACATCCAGACTGCGATGCTACCAGAAATTTATCCTCCTTTCCCAGAGCGTAATGATGTTGACATCTATGGATCACTAATAGCAGCGAGAGAGGTCGGAGGTGACTTATTTGATTTTTTTATCCGCGATGAGAAGCTTTTTTTCTGTATTGGGGATGTGAGTGGTAAAGGCGTTCCTGCTGCTATGGTAATGGCCGTCACACACTCGCTATTTCGGTCGACTTCTACACACGAGAATAATCCTTCACACATCATGCAGACCCTTAACGAATCTATTTGTCAAAATAATGAATCAAGTATGTTTGTCACACTATTCATTGGCATACTAAATCTGCCTACGGGACGCCTGCGTTATTGCAATGCAGGACATGACAAGCCACTTATCATCAAGAGACAAGAAACACAGGTTCAGAATTTAGAAGCCAAGGCACATTTGCCACTAGGTGTATTTGTTGATGTCAAGTATGAAACAGAAGAATATTTACTCACAGCTAACAGCACGCTTTTCCTTTATACCGACGGCCTGACTGAGGCTAAAAACATTTGCCGACAACAATTTGGACTCCAACGCACTCAAGAACAATTGCTAACATTAACCACTTCTCCTCATACAGCAGATATCTGCTCCTTAATAAAAAATATGGAAAAGACCGTGCAACAATTTACGATTGGAACAGAACAAAGTGACGACCTAACTATGTTAGCTATCCATTATACGCCTAAAAACCACAAATGTATTTTAACAGAAGAATTGACGATAACAAATAATATCTGCCAAATAACTATGATGAACCAATTCGTCAAGTCTATGCTGGAACGTATCAACACATCATCAGCTATAGCCAAGCAACTAAGACTGGCCATTGAAGAAGCTGTTGTCAATATCATAAACTACGCTTATCCATCTGAAACAGAAGGAGACATCATATTAAAAATAATGTATGACGGGCATTGTATCCAAGTTGTCATTACAGATTCTGGATTTCCTTTTGATCCGACGGAAGCCGTCAAAGCAGAAACGACTCTATCGGCAGAAGATCGCCCAATCGGTGGGCTCGGCATTTTATTAGTTCGCGAATTGATAGATTCCATCAACTATGAGCGTGTAGATGGCCATAATATATTAACTCTAACTAAATATAATATTATATGAAAACAAAAGTTGAAGAATTAGAAGACAAATTTATTGTCACTTTGGAAGGAGAAATGGACACAACTGCTGCCCTCGAGGCAGAACAAACCCTAAAAGCCCTGTATCAAAGTAATGGCCGCAATGTTATCATCGAATGTAAAAAACTTGAGTACATTGCTTCTAGCGGACTGCGTATTTTGCTTAACATTCTGAAAGGTGCTAAAGCAAGTGGTAGTAAAGTTGTGCTTAAAAACGTAAATGAAGACATCAAAAATGTTTTCAGTTTAACAGGATTTATCAACATTTTCGATTTCGAGTAATTCCAAACTTAAAAATACATGGAAAGCCCTCTATTCCCTAAAAAATTCTGTGAAGTTGTGTTATTACTGATGTTATTTACTAATAGCTGGGCTCAGACTGATACATGTCAGAACCAACTGAGCATCACACTTGACCATCTTACTCAAGGCGAAATTCGGGGTGGAGGATTGCCAAAATCCTATGATGAGGGGAATAATATTGTAGAAAATCATACAAATTTTATTATAGGGCGCACCCGCCTGTCTGTTGATTTCCAACGCTCAGGTTTAGAAGTTCGTGCCGTCGCACAGAATGAGGCAGTTTGGGGTGCAAATAATAATTCAACCCTCACCCTTTATGAAGCATGGATTCGACTAAATTCTGCTAATGGTTTATTTGCACAGATAGGGCGGATTCCGTTGGCTTACGATGATGAACGCATCATTGGTCCTAATGACTGGGCTATGGCAGCCAATTCGCACGATGTATTACGCATTGGCTATGAGGGACACAGACAGAAAATACACGCATTATTCGCTTATAATCAGAACAACGAAAATATTAATACTGGCACTTTTTATGAGAATGGTGCCCAATTCTATAAAAGTATGCAAATCCTATGGTATCATTATGATCTTCCCAAATTACCATTAGGAGTTTCGTTACTTATGATGAACATAGGTATGCAGGCAGGCCAGAGAGACCATGATCCTCATACCGAGTATCAGCAACTGGTAGGTAGTTATCTTAAATTTCATCCAATGCATTGGACATTAGAAGGGGCATACTATCGCCAAATGGGTTATAACGAATATTCTGGAAGAATAAAGTCATGGATGGCTAGTATAAAAGCTACCATACAGCCTACCAATCATTATGATTTGGAGGTAGGGTTCGACTATTTAAGTGGTGATGACTATGTGGCCGTTGTTCGGCCTGGAGCTATTGGACTTCCCAGACACGAGGTTTACAAGGGGTTTAACACACTTTGCGGATCTCATCACAAATTCTATGGCATCATGGACTATTTTTATGAGAGTGCTCATATTCAAGGATTTAGCCCTGGGCTACAAAATGCTTACATCGGAGCTTTTTACAGGCCTATCGCCCCTCTGACTTTCCACACTACCTATCATTATATGGCTGTATCTACCTATTTGGAAAATTTGAATATGACTTTGGGACACGACATTGATCTAGAAGTCTCTTACCGTTTCTCCAGTGACATCTCTCTGTCTGCTGGATTTTCATATATGACAGGTACAGAAACTTTGAATCAATTGAAGCAAGGAGACGATAATAAGAACGTATATTGGGGATGGCTTTCATTGTCCATCACACCTAATATATTCAAGACAAAATGGTAAACACTTAAAATTTAAACTTATGAATACAACCGCGCCTTTATCAAAAGCTCAATACGGACTATATGTAGAATGTGTTGCACACATGGGAGAGATTTGCTATAATGTGCCTTATTTGTATATTCTGGACGGAAGTCTGGATAAAGAACGTCTGCGCCAGGCTGTTGAGAAGGCCGTCAAAGCACATCCAACACTTTTTACTCGCATTGATTTGAATGATAAAGGAGAACCCGTGCAAGTTATAGCGGCAACAGAAGAGCAGGAACAATGGACATTAGAGTTAGAAACCATTCAAGATATAGAGACTGAGAAACAAGGATTGATTATACCTTTTGATATATATAATGATCGCCTTTTTCACATTCGTCTAATGTATGATTATGAACATTTATACCTTTTTCTCGATATTCACCACATTATCAGTGATGGAACTACACTACAAGTGATGCTACATGACATTGATGCAGCATATCGTGGCGAGACACTTCAGCCAGAAGTACTCACTATGGCGGAAATTGCTATAGGAGAAGCGAAGATGTATCAAAGTGAGGCTTTTGAGGAGAGTAAGAAATGGTATGCCCAGCATTTCGATTGTAGCGATACTTTTACTCAATTAACACCAGACGTAGAGGTAAAAGACAAACACCAAGAAGCAAGCGTTGTGCGGGTGTTGGATATAGATACAACTGAAGTAGACAACTTCTGCAAAAATAATAACGTTTATAGAAGTAATCTGTTTACAAGTGCCTATGGTTTTTTATTGGCAAAATATAACAACGAGCAAGAATCACTTTTCACTACTGTATATAATGGACGCACTGACAAACGTTTCCTACATTCTGTCGGTATGGCAGTCAAAACACTACCCGTTTATGTAAAATTCGACGACCATACTACCATACTTGACTTTCTCTATGCAGGACAAAAGCAGATGAGCGGTTGCCGTAAACATGACATCTATTCATATAGTGACATTGTCACTGATCTTGGATTGCAGAGTAATTCTATGTTTGTCTGGCATGGAATGTTATTTTCTGACGATCAACTTTGTGGCAAGCCCATGAAAGTCGTTCGCCTCTGTAATAGCACACTAGAGGTTGCACTCTATTTGAAAGCTTTTATTCTACATGGACAGTATCATATCAAAGCCGAATATCACTCCAGCGAATACTCCAATGAGCTCATCTGTCAGTTCCTTGAAAGTTATGAGGCTGTAATCAAAGGACTTATTAGCAAGCAATATCTGCGCGAAATCAATATCACCACTAAACAACAAACGGTCATACTAGATAGTTTCAACCAAACACAAATAGACTATGACGATAGTCAAACTATTGTGTCACTATTTCGCCATCAAGCAAAAGCCACTCCTAACCATATAGCCGTTGTCTATCAAGACCATCAGTACACTTATGCAGAAGTAGATAAAATCAGCGATTGTATTGCTAACCATATTGTAAGTACAGGATTAGGAATAGAGGATGTTGTTTCTGTCCTTATCCCTCGTTGCGAATGGATGGCTATCGTTTCGTTAGGCATATTGAAAGCAGGCTGTGCTTACCAGCCACTCGACCCATCTTATCCCAAAGAACGTTTGAATCTCATGATGCAAGATGCTAATGCCAAACTACTAATTGCCGATGAGACTCTATGTCATTTAGTTAAAGAATATAAAGGTGATATACTCCTAACCAAAGAACTACCCACATGTTCTATACCTGGAGTGCAGATTACATCCCCACAACCAGACAATTTATTTATACTCCTCTACACCTCAGGTTCCACAGGAATCCCTAAAGGCTGTCTATTGACACATGCAAACTTAGTAGCTTTTTGTCATTGGTACCAATATGCCTATAATCTAAAACCTGAGCACAATGTTGCAGCCTATGCAAGCTATGGTTTTGATGCCTGCATGGCAGACTTATATCCTGCTCTCACCTGCGGTGCTACTGTCCATATCATACCTGAGGAATTACGTTTAGACCTCATAGCTTTGAATGACTATTTTGAAAAGAATCGCATTTCCCACTCATTTATGACTACTCAAGTGGGTTATCAGTTTGCTACCAGCATTGAGAATCATTCGCTTAAATATCTATCTACTGGAGGTGAGAAACTGGCTTCTCTCACTCCTCCCATTAACTATCATCTATATAATGTATATGGTCCAACAGAGTGTACCATTTTTACCACAACTTATCAGGTTGACCACCGAATGCAAGAGATTCCCATAGGGAAACCCCTTGATAACCTGCGACTCTATATCGTCGATCAGTACGGGCACCGACTCCCCATAGGTGCTGCTGGAGAGTTGTGGGTTGCTGGCCCACAAGTTAGTCGTGGCTATTTAAACCGTCCTAAGGAAACAGCAGAAGTATACATTTCCAATCCTTTTACTCAAGAAGAAAAATACAGCCGCATCTATCGAACTGGTGACATTGTGCGATACCTGCCTTCTGGCGATATTCAGTTCGTAGGTCGCCGCGATAGACAAGTAAAAATTCGTGGTTTCCGCATTGAACTAAAAGAAGTAGAAAGTATCATTCGCGAGTTTTCTGGCATCAAGGATGCAACTGTTCAAGCATTTGATGAGGAAGGAGGAGGTAAATTCATTGCTGCTTACATTGTTAGCGACCAGCAAATAGATATAGAAGCTCTCAACAACTTCATTCTTGATCAAAAGCCTCCCTATATGGTGCCTGCTGTAACTTTACAGATTGATGCCATTCCTTTGAATCAAAACCAGAAAGTTAACAAACATGCCCTGCCAAAGCCTGTCAAGCCTGTAATACAGGAAATACTACAACCCAACCAGTCCATGAATGTATTAGAGCAGGAACTTCATAACATCATAGCTGACATTATCAATCATCAAGACTTTGGAGTCACAACCCCTTTAGGCTATGCAGGTCTAACATCCATATCAGCTATCAAATTAGCTATCCAAATTAACAAGCACTACGGCATTACCATTGATTCTAAGACATTGGTTAAGAGCGGAACTCTACAAAGCATTGAGAACGAAGTGCTGACACACATATTAGAAATATCATCTACGCCCAAAGTAGGAACAAATCCTTCATTCTCCAGTCAGTCTGTTTCATCTACGCTAGATACTGTACCTTTATCTTATGCCCAAGCTGGTGTCTATTTTGACTGTCTCAAAAACCCAACTTCTACTATTTACAACATTCCATACTTGCTAACTTTCCCACAAGGAACGATAGCTAATGGTCTGGCAGATGCGGTTAAACAAGTAGTTGCATGCCATCCTGAGCTAGGTGTCCATTTCTTGGCCCAAGATGACACCATAGTACAAACAACTAAGGATTGTCAGCCTATAAGAGTGTCTATCACAGAGATTAGTGAAGAAGATTTAGCCAAATACAAAAACAATTTTGTACAGCCTTTCAATTTACAACATTCCCCACTCTGTCGTTTTGAAGTTGTTAAAACACCAACTGCAGTTTATCTTCTATTCGATATTCACCATTTAATATTTGACGGAGGATCTGCAGATCTTTTTATACGGCAAATCTGCTCTGTGTTGGAGGGTAAAAATATTGACAAGGAAAACTATACCTATCTCGATTTCGTCAATGACCAAAAAAGAGCAGAAAATTCCGACACTTTCCGTTCCTCCCAGCAGTTTTTCACTGAAAAGTTACAGACTTGTGAGGGAGCTAGTGAGATCCCAGCAGACTTGTCCAAGCCTAATGAGCAAGGTTATATCGGCGAGGCTGTTTGTAAACCAGATTTTGACCAAGTGACGAACTTCTGTCGCCAACAAAATATAACTCCTGCTCACTTGTTCTTAGCAGCTACAGCCTATGTGGTGTCACGTTATACCAACAATCGTGAGGTCTATCTCTGTACCATCAGTAATGGACGTTCCAATTTAAAAATTGCAGACACGGTAGGTATGTTCGTTAACACTCTAGCTCTCAGTCTGAATATTGATGATGTCACCGTTAGCGAATATCTAAAGCAGACCTGTAATACCTTTGACGAAACTCTGTGTCACGAGGATTACCCTTTTGCACGTATTGCTGCTGACTATGGCTTCATTCCCTCCATAGCCTATGCCTATCAGGTAGGAGTATTGTCTAACTATCAAGTAAATGGGGAAACCATCCAACAAGAGCTACTTGAGTTGAAGGTTCCGAAATTCAAAATAAACATTAAGATAGAGTCAAGAGGAGTAGTCGTACAATATGACGACTCCTTGTATTCCGAGCATTTGGGCAATGCATTAGCTGAAAGCATTGTTGCTGTGGTTGCCAACATGATTGCATCACCTGAGGCTAAAATTCGTCTGATATCTATTGTCAGCCCATCACAAGAATCAGAACTTACTCACCTGCGACAAACAGCAATTGGCAATGCTCCGTTCCAATTGTTCCACGAGTGTATCAGCTATTTCGCAAAAGAACGGCCTAATCACAAGGCATTAGTGGCATGCGATGCCAAATTGACCTATCAACAGATGGATGAGGCTACAAATCGAATTGCCAACAATCTACGTGAACGTGGCGTCAAGGAACACGACCGTGTGGCTCTGTTATTACCACGTACTAGCCGCCTTATTCTTTCACTTTTTGGAATTCTAAAGACAGGAGCAGCCTATATCCCTTGTGACCCAGAATATCCTGCTGACCGTATTAAGCTCATTCTTGAAGATAGCAAAGCTCGCTATATTATCACCACCCATGACCATATGCATCATGTACCTGCCGATAAGGCCATTGATGTAGAGATGTTACTCGCTGATTCCGTTTGCTGTACTCCTGTTACAGCCAATATCACTCCAAACGATTTAGCCTACCTTATATATACAAGTGGCTCAACAGGACGTCCTAAAGGTGTAATGTTACGTCACGAAAGTATCTGTAATTATTTGTATGGACATCCTGCTAATGTATTTGCTAACGCTGTCTTAACAGATGCTGAACGCATACTCAGCGTAACCACTATCTCTTTCGATGCAGCATTGCAAGATATAGGGACGGCTATGTTTAATGGGAAAACACTGGTTATCGCAACAGAAGAACAGGCAAATAATCCGCTTGATCTGTCACAACTTATCAATAAGCAGCATATCGATATGGTTTCTGGCACTCCCTCACGCTGGCAGACATGGCTCACTTGCGAAGATTTCTGCCAAGCCATCGGTAATATCAAGATATGTCGTGCAGGAGGTGAAAAATTCTCAGATACTTTACTCACTCAGATGCGTAGCATTACGAAAGCCCGTATCTTCAATTGCTATGGTCCGACAGAAATTACTGTTGCCTCCAATAACAAGGAATTGACTCATGCTGATGTTGTCACTGTTGGCAAACCTCAGTTGAATGTATGCGAATTCATTGTTGACAGCGATGGCAACGAACTTCCTGTAGGTGTGGTAGGTGAACTTTATATCGGAGGACGTGGTGTAGCTAAAGGCTACAACAATATGGACGATATGACCCGTGAACGTTTCATCAATTATCATGGAAAGCGGATTTACAAGTCTGGTGACTATGCCAAATGGCTTCCTAATGGCGACGTGGTCATCCTTGGACGTACTGACCATCAAATAAAACTACGTGGTTTGCGTATAGAGCTAGGAGAGATAGAGAACGTCATACTGAAAGTAGAAGGTATCACAAAAGTAGTTATCCTTATAAGTAAGTTAAACGACAAAGAACATCTATGTGCCTATTACACTGCCGATCGTGAAATCATTCCAGATGCCCTGAAAGCTGAAATATCCAAGAGCCTGACACAATATATGGTACCTACCGCCTATCTTCAGCTAAAAGAGATGCCCATGACACCTAACGGCAAGACAGATGTCAAAGCCTTACCAGAACCCCAATTAGTCATCAGCAGTGTTTATACTGCTCCGAAGAACTCCACAGAGCAAACTTTTTGCAACATCTTCTCCAATATCCTACAAATAGACAAAGTAGGCGCTACAGACAATTTCTTTGAATTAGGTGGTACTTCACTCGTTGTTACTCGTGTCATCATTGAAGCAGATAAAGCAGGACTCCACGTAGCCTATGGTGATGTGTTTACTAATCCAACACCACGCTTACTTGCACAACTTATTACAGGTGAGACCTCTGATAATGGACTGGCCGATGTTGATAATTTCGACTATACGGCCATCAATAATCTGCTACAGCGTAATACCCTTGACAATTTCCGAAAAGGAAAGCGCCAAATCATAGGAAACGTTTTGCTGACAGGAGCTACAGGTTATTTAGGCATTCATATTTTGCGTGAACTTATTGACTCTGATGTTCCACACATTTATTGTCTGATTCGAGGAAAAAGTCAAGAAGCTGCAGAAAGTCGCCTTCACACCTTACTCTATTACTATTTTTCCAATGCTTTCAAGGAACTCTTTGGTCAACGTATTCATGTAGTATTGGGTAATGTTACAGACGACCTTACTCAGCTCTTGGCTACAAATACACAATTCCCCATAGATACTATTTTTAACTGCGCTGCTATTGTGAAGCATTTCGCCGAAGGTACAGAAATAGAAGATGTAAACATAGGCGGTGCCAAACGTTGTGTTGATTTCTGCATGAAGACAGGCGCACAGCTAGTACACGTCTCTACAGCTAGCACACGAGGTATATGGGCAGGAACTATCCATGATGACATCTTTACCGAGCAACGACTCTATATGGGACAGTATTTGGGTAACAAATATATATATTCCAAGTTCATGGCAGAACGACTCATTCTCGACGCTGTTGCACTACACGGACTACGCGCAAAGATTATGCGTGTCGGTAATCTTGCTGCTCGTTCCACCGACGGCGAGTTCCAAGCAAACTTCTCCACCAACTCATTCATGGGGCGCATCAAGGTTTACAATATGCTGGGTTGCTGTCCTTACACTATGCGCAATAAACAAGTAGAGTTCTCGCCCATCAATGAAGTTGCACAAGCTATTGTCCTATTGGCTACGACTCCCCAAGAATGTACCGTATTTCATCCGTATAATATTCATGGACAATTCTTGGGCGATGTGCTTACAGAATTGAGTAAAGTGGGCGACGGCATCCGCTTTGTTGAGTTGGAAGAGTTTGCAGAAATTATGGATCGTGCAAAAAGCGACCCCCAGAAAGCACGTCAAATGGCCTCCCTATTGGCTTATCAAGATATGGCACACGGGCAAAAAACTGCAGATGTCAGTCGAAGCAACGACTACACCATACAAGTACTATATCGTCTTGATTTCTCTTTCTCACTCACATCATGGGACTATGTAGAACGAATGTTGACTACCATCGGTGGTTTCGGATTTTTTGAATAATTTATGAATAACGATATTAGCAAACAATTCTATAATTACCTTTGGGCCTATATCCTTGTGGCACTATCTGGGTGTCTGGGTAATGTAGTGGATGGTATCATTGTTGGCAATCTCACCAGTGAGGATGGTGTCAGCGCTATCAACCTATCGAAGCCCGTTAACCAGCTTATCTTCACCCTCCACCTCCTCATCAATGCTGGTGCTGGCATGCTGGTGGGCTATGCTATTGGACAAGGCGACTTTGTTCGTGCACGTGGCCTTTTTACTTCTGCATTAACCTTTAGTACAAGTATTGGTGTAGTACTAGCCGTTATGGGAGGCATACTATTGCCTGACGAAACTACCCACCTCCTATGTAACAATCAACAGATACTACCACTTGCTCGTGACTATCTGCAAGTACTACTCTTAGGTAATCCCGCTTTTATTCTCATGTGGGGACTTTCCACGATGGTGGGAGTCAACGGCCAACCGAAATTAGTATCTATAGCGGTCATCATTGATAATACTGTAAATCTACTACTTGACATTGTATTCATTAAGTATTTCGACTGGGGTATTGCTGGTTCTTCTATAGCCACCGTTGTGGGCCATCTTATAGGCATTTCCATCCTATCACTCCACTGGTTGAAACCCGAACACCGTCGACTAAAATTTGTTTGGCGAGAAAGTAATTTCCATATCTTACCGATCATCACAAAAATTGTTTCTCAAGGGGCCCCTTTAGCTATAGCCTCTATCTGTCTAACGCTTTTATTGTTGTTTGCAAATACGACTGTGCTTTCTACAATGGGACGTACAGGTATCTTTGCTTTTGCAGTTTGCATGAATTTACTGCAGGTTTACAACCTTTTTATATCAGGCACTTGTCAGACACTACAATCTCTGGGAACCATTCAAGTAGGTAAGGGTGATGCTGACAATCTACATTTGGTGATACGCAAAGGGTTCTGTTTTATTACGATAGCTATGATAGTAACCTGCATTTTCGTATGGATAGACCCGCAATTTGTTGCAATTCTCTTTGGTGCCACCACACCCGAAATGATTACAGAGACTGACAAGGCGCTGCGTATCTTTACCATCAGTTTTATACCGTTCAGTTACATCTACGTTCTCATGATTGTCTACAAGCTCTATTCCCAACATCACATGGCACTCTTTATTTCCTTTACTCTCTCGTTAGCTGTTATCCCCATATTATGGATAATGGCACAAGTGGCACCCGAGATGCTTTGGTTCAGTTACCTTGTCGCCTACCTTGTAGAGATAATGTTAATCGCGATGTTGCACAAGATAACGAGATCCAAATTCTCACTTATGACTAAGTCCCCATTATAATACTTTAAATTATCGTAATTATGGCTGACATTCCAGCACTCATCAATGATTTGGCACTGATATTAATATCAGCAGGCATTGTAACCCTAATCTTCAAAAAATTAAAACAACCATTAGTGTTAGGCTATATCGTAGCGGGATTTATGGTGTCTCCCCACATGCCCTACACAGCATCAGTAGACGATATGGAGAACATTCATCTATGGGCTAATATCGGCGTAATGTTCCTTTTATTCTCTTTAGGACTGGACTTCTCGTTCAAGAAGATTATAAAGATGGGTGCATCACCGATTATCTCCACTATGACTATCATTTTCAGCATGTCAATGTTAGGCGTCCTCATAGGACACGCCTTTGACTGGTCAAGAATGGACTGCATATTTTTAGGTGGGATGTTAGCTATGTCGTCAACTACAATTATTTATAAGGCATTTGACGACCTGGGGTTACGCCAACAACAATTTGCCGGACTGGTGATGTCTGTGTTGATATTAGAAGACATCTTAGCTATCGTAATGATGGTGATGCTTAGTGCCATAGCCAGCGGTAACAGTCCAGATGGAGGCCAGATGTTAGGTTCGATTTTACGAATAGGATTCTTTTTAGTACTTTGGCTGGTAGTAGGTATCTTTGCTATTCCTCTATTTCTACGCTCTGTACGCAGGCTAATAAACGACGAGGTATTGCTCATTGTAGCCTTGGGTATGTGCTGCGCTATGGCTGTATTCTCTACAAAGGTAGGTTTCTCGTCAGCCTTTGGTGCATTTATCATGGGTAGTATTTTGGCCGAAACAATAGAAGCTGAGAAGATAGAGAAACTGGTCGAGCCTGTAAAGAATCTTTTTGGAGCTATCTTTTTCGTATCAGTAGGTATGTTAGTAGACCCACAGATTCTTGTAAACTATGCACCAGCTATTGCCGCTTTGGTGCTGACCATATTGGTGGGGCAGGCTGTATTTGGTTCTTTTGCTTTCATGCTGGGAGGCGAAAGTTTGAAATCAGCTATGCGTTGTGGCTTTTCTATGGCTCAGATTGGTGAATTCTCGTTTATCATTGCTTCATTGGGATTATCGCTTGGTGTCATCAGCGACTTTCTCTATCCTGTTGTAGTGGCCGTATCTGTCATTACTACTTTCCTCACACCTTATATGATACGTCTAGCGACTCCTGCCTATAGTGCCCTGGAGCATCGATTGCCCTCGCGGCTCATTACATCACTCAACCAATTGGCTATGAGCCAACCCAATTCTCAAAAAGACAACCTGTGGCAGCAGTTGCTCTCACAAATGATAGTTAACACCATCATTTATAGTATTCTTTCTTCAGCGGTCATTGCTCTTATGTTTACTTTTGTGCTACCTTTCATGCGTCAACTGTTACCAGGATGGGAGTTGCATTGGTACGCTAATGCTATCACAGGAGTGCTGACGGTGTTGCTTATCTCCCCTTTCCTGCGAGCTATGATAATGAAGAAGAACCGCTCGGAAGAATGGGAAATCCTATGGAAAGACAGCAATCGTAACCGTTTGCCTTTACTGTTCACCGTATTAGTGCGAGCCGTCATCGCCGTCAGCTTCATTTTCTCCATTTGCAATTATTTGAGCCGCTTCACTAATGCCATTATGATTACCATTGGTATCATTGTAGTCATCATACTGATATGCTCACGCAGTGTCAAACAACGTAGCATCCTATTAGAGCGACTATTCATCAACAATCTGCGCTCCCGAGACATTGAGGCACAAGTTCACGGCAAAAAACGACCGCTATATGAAGGAAAATTGTTAGACCGCGACATCCATATTGCCGATTTCGACGTTCCTAACAACTCACTATGGATGGGCAGTACGCTAAAGCATTTACATCTGGGCAATAAATATGGCATACATGTTAGTAGTATCTTGCGCGGCGGGTTGCGTTTGAACATTCCTGACGGCGACTCAATTATTTTCCCTGGAGACCGTCTTCAAGTAATTGGTAGCGACGACCAGTTAAGCCATTTCAAACAAGCCATAGAGAGCGAGTGTTTTCCCGAAGACTTAGAGGTGGAAAAGCGTGAGATGAAATTACGCCAACTCATTATCGGAGCCGACAGCCCATTTATAGGGAAAACGTTACAAGAGAGCGGTATACGAAACACATACAATTGCATGGTAGTAGGTCTGGAGGAAGGAAAAGAGAACCTATCGCCATTTCCTGCTAACCGTCATTTCCACGAGGGCGACATCATCTGGGTAGTTGGCGAAGAGGAGTCGCTGCAAGCTTTACTAGACAATTAGTGCGGCTGGCATTAACCTATACTAGCAAGCTGTCTTTTAATACCATTTCACAGTATTAGAATAGCTGCTGCGCTTATCGTATTTCAAAGCATCAGTTAGCGTAGCGGCATTACAACGGAACGAGAAGTTATAACTGGTGTAAGGTGTCAACACTACTGAACACGACATATTGAAGCAATGAAGGTCGCGTGATAAAGAGGCCGTAGTCATAGACAACTTTTTAGCCTCAAAGTCATAGCCAGAGGAGAAAGAGATGTTCCAGCCGTCTGAGATACGGATGTTGCCACTAAAATTCAAGTTCTGCGTCACCTTGTAAGGATAGCGCATCGTTTCATAGTTAAATGAACCACCCGTATTTTCTCGGATAGTAATACCATAACCAATACTCAGCGACCAAGGAATAGTAAACACCATATAGCCATCCTCATCTGTATCAGCCATTCCCAACGATTCTCTACGGGCACCATGCTTACCTGCCTCCATTTCTGTGTCCAAGTTAGTATCCCCACCTGTATCAAATTCCTCTCTGGTTTCATCATTATCCTTATCCACTCTCTCGCCACGTAGCCACTTAAAGAAGTTGGCCATCTTTTTATTATCCAACGTATACGACAAGTTCTGCGACGCACCTTGGAAACGGCCAAAACGTCCCTTACTATACTCCGTACGGTTACCCACATAAGGTCTTCCATCAGGCTCATCTACTTCATAGGCATAGGTGGCAAAAACTGCATTCATATTAAAGGTATAACTCTTTGTCAGTTTCAGGCGTAAGCGGGTCGAGAGGTCGCTCCAGGGCCTTTCCTTTGCGGCAAAGTTATAACTCATGTTAGCGCCTAATTCGTCAATGATGCTGATTTTCTTGAATCCTGTCGTATCGGCGTCACTCTTTATTTTCATCTCAATATTATTAGAGATGTCCATCGACACAGCCCCTGTCTTGCCTCCAGGAATTCCATAAAGTTGACCACTATAGGGCGAATACTCCACCAGCGTTACATTGCCGTTAGCATCGGTTTTCTGATAAGAGTCATAATAACCATAACTATGATCGGTGAAATCAGGCGAGTAGCGGAATGTGACCGATGGTTTGAATACATGGCGCACGGCTTGTATCTTTTCGCCAAACAACTTCTTGCTTGGCACATAGAAACCATAGAGTGTTGTTGACGCTTCCATACTCATAGACCAATCATAGACATTATAGAAGCCCTGCAACGTGTCCACCACCTCCTGTTGATTGGCCACATCCCACAAGCGCATCCGTTTCTGGCTGTACATACGATCAGTAATAGTGAACGAGGGATTCAGGCTTAGATAGTTAAATAGGGTAAAGTTCGCACTGATGGGTATTGTGTGCTGCATTCCATTTTGCCAATCTTTACTCAGACTAGAGTGCATCAACTTGTCCTCCTTCGTTGATATGGAGTTCTTCAAGATACCTGTATAACTAAGTGATATTTTCTCGTACCACCGTTCCTTGCCCACCATGTGCTGACGACGGAAAGGATAGAAACGTGAAACGGTGACCGTCAAATCGGGTAGCGTCAGCGCAATGGTTGAATCACGCATGTTCTGATTGATGTTAAAAGACGACGTAAGGTTCATACCTAGACTCGAAAATCCCGTGCTATAGGACACAGAACTAGTACGTGTGGATTGTGTCAGTGCCTGCGGATTGTACATTGAGGTCAGGTTGTTGCGCTCATAACTACTAGTAGCAAAATTAACACTGGCCGACAGGTTACTATATGGATTAGCCTTCGAGTCCTGCGAATGTGTCCACTGCACTTTGAAACTGGTCGTCTTAGCATAATCAGGCATATTTTTCTCGCCCTCAACAGAGTTTTGGTAACTCACTAAGAAATTACCACTGAACTTATAGCGTCTCTTATAGGCCGATGCAGCGTTCAAAGCCCATGAGCCTTTTGTATAAATCTCACCAGTCAGTTTCAAGTCCATCTTATCACTGATGGCAAAGTACCAACCACCGTCGCGTAAATAGAATCCCCTACTCTGTTCGTCACCATAGGTCGGCATAATCAAACCGCTAGAGTAACTTTTAGTAAAGGGGAAGAATCCGTAAGGAATGGCTAACGGCAACGGCACATCGGCCACCACTAAATAAGTCGGTCCGAACACCACGTCCTTGCCTGGCCGAACTTTAGCTCGTGACATTGCGAAGTAGAAGTCGGGATGCGGCAGGTCGCAAGTGGTATATCGTCCATGTCGCAAATACATTTCACCCATAGCATTACGTTTGGCCAATTCCGCCGTCATGTAGCCGTCTTCTTGTTGTGTGTATACATCATGTATCAATCCCTTCTTCGTCTTGAAATTGAAGGCTATCGTGTCGTTCTCATACGTGTCAGACCCCATCTTGAATACAGGCGTGCCATATTTCACTCCCGTTGTGTCCACAGAGCCCGTAGCGTGCACCAGACTCGAGTCCATCGTCATGTATATCTGATCACTTTCCAAATCCATATCCTGATACACTACACGCGAATTGCCAAACAAGTGCGCGATGCCCGATACCGCCTCATACGTCAGCGAATCTTCTGCCGAATAAACCACAGGTGCATCAATGCCATTTTTACGCTGGCGATTCACCGAGTCGGCAGCCAGCGAGTCGTCTACCGCCTTATTCCGTTCCCACACAGCCTTTTGCAGCGAGTCCATACCTATCGTATCGTGGGTAAGTTTCACAATTGTATCGCTATTCAACAGGCTGTCTGGAATTATCACAGAGTCTCCAATCCATACTGTATCAACAGCCAAAGAGTCAACCTCTTTCCTGTCATCGGGAAAGCACAAATTATTTACCCCCGCCATCATAAACATCATGACATAGAGGAGCAAGAATATGAGCGTCTTTCTTCTCACAGCTTGCAAAGGTAGTGTAAACCAAGCGAAATACAAAATAAATTTTGATTTATTTTCATTTCCGAAGTGCATCCTACCTAAAAGGTTAGAGGTACAAATGAGCAAACAAAAAGACAAATAAATTTAGACTCTTTCAAGTGAGATTACTCAAATCTTTCGACCCATGCTAAAAACTTCTCTACCCCACCCCTACCAAACTTCTCAAGATTCCGCACCGTCTCATCCACTGTCCGCACCCGCTCAAGATCAGATTTCGAGTAAAACTTATCTGCATAACAGACTATCTGCTCCTCCAGTGTCTCTGGCACAAAATCCTCATGCGGCAACGGTAATTGCTGGCTTACAATCTGCTCCCGTGTTAGCCCTGTCCCCGTATGTCGCTCTGCTATGCGAGCATGACGAGGATAACCCTCTGCCCGAAGAATTTCCCCGCCTATAGTGCCATGTTTAATATATGGTTCCATACCATAGCAATAAATGCTGGGAGCATTGCAGTAGAACACACCAATGTCATGTAGCATAGCTGCCTCCTCTAAAAATCGGATGTCTACAGGCAACTCGCTATGACACTTGGCTATCCGTAGACAGCGCTCGGCCACTTGCCTACTATGCCTCAGCAATGTCCTACGCAACTCGTTGTCTGTAGGATAGAACTTATATATGATAGATAAATAGTCCATAATCTGATGACAAAGGTACGAATAAGCGAGTAAAAAGACAAATAAATTTGAACTTTTTACATATTAGGCAGAAATTAGAACCTTATTAGAAAAAGCAGGAAGATTAATTATCTGGAAGAATAATAAATTAGGTCGACATTTGGTATGTGTCGACCTAATTCTTATCAGTAATGACAGCGGAATTATTTCTTTGTCAGAATAGTTTTCTTGGGAGTTGTTTTCTTGACTGCTGCTGTTTTTTTCTTAGCATCCTTCTCCTCTACCGCATTCTTAGGGGCAGACTTTGTTGTGGTAGTTTTCTTGGCAGAAGTCTTCGTTTCAACGGGCTCAAGTTTTTCGAGACGAGCCTTTAGACGAATAATCTCCTTGTCCTTCATCTCTATCTCATCACCTTGATTGCGAATAGTTGTGAGCAGAGCATTCAACTCGTCGTTCTCAATCTCTTGCGGATAGAGCGCATTAACACGATTGATAAAGTCACCCAAGATATTCATGTAGTTTGTGAAGGCGTCAAAAGGATTGCTATAGATACCACGATCCAATCCTACGTTAGAGGGCTTAGTGGTCATAAAGCGGAAGTTGTTGGAAGCCTGCAAGTAATCCCAATCTTGATTGATGCGGGGATCGTCGGCTATGCGCAGACGGTCTGCCACACTATAAAGTTTATTGAAGGCCTCGCGCTGCATAGCATTACCCAACCAGCAGGAGACATCACGTTCCTCATCAACCCAAGAAAGCGTGTCAGGCACATTGAGATTGCCAACGCTCTTTGTCTTCATACAGATTTCAGTAGGTGTCGAGAAAGTGATACCTTTTTCCTTAGCACATACAGGCAGTGCTTTCAAAAAGTCGAGAATGTTGCTCGAAAGCGGCTGGGCGATACCCAATGCGGAAAGCTCCATGAAGATATTGATAATCTGCTCTTCCTCAGGCAAGCGGGCAATACGAGCAATATAGGCATCGGCAAAAAGAGGATAACCATCCCACTCGGTATCACTAAAACGCAGTGAGATGTCATCAGACAGGTCTACGTCACGCAACAGTAGTTTGAGGTTAGGGGCCATATTACAGTTGTAGACGTAGTGGGGTGACTGCCAGCCCAAGACATGCTTAGCACCCTCAGTAAGCATACCTTTGAAGCCCATAGCTGCAATCTGTGCACCAATATCGTCAGAGTAAATTAGCGATGAGTTTCGGGCAACTGTAGGTTTACGTCCGAAAATTTCCTCAATCTTAGCGGCTTGTTTCTTCACATCGAGGGCGAAAGTCTCCTCATTGGCCAGCGACGACAGTCCGTGACTATAAGGCTCAGCCAAAAACTCTACGCAACCTGTCTGGCTGAGTTCCTGTAATTTTGTAATAACCTGCGGAGCGTGCAACTCTAGTTGCTCAATGCCCGTTCCAGACAACGAGAAAGCGACCTTGAAATATTGGCCGTTTTCGCGTATCATGTCGCCAATAACATTCAATGCAGGCATATAGCTGCGATTAGCAATGTCCGTAATACTACGCTCGTTCTCGTAATCATCATAGTAATAATGATCTGTACCGATGTCGAAGAAACGGTAGCGTTTCAGATGGATAATCTGATGTATCTCGAAATATAAACAAATTGTTTTCATAACTTTTAATTCTTAACTCTTGATTCTTAAACTAAATTATTGTTCCCAACCGAGGGTGCGACGATAGAGGGTTGCAATCCAAGCACCCACCTTCTCCCACGTAATTTGGTCAACCTCATTCTTACCCTCCTCCTTGAGATATTGGAAGAGCGAGTCGTTGGCACAAATACTGTATATGGCATCTGCCAATGCGTGAATGTCCCAATAATCGACCTTGATACAGTTCGTGAGGATTTCCGCACAACCAGACTGCTTCGAGATGATGGTGGGCGTTCCGCACTGCATAGCCTCAAGTGGTGAGATACCAAAGGGTTCTGATACAGAAGGCATTACGTATACATCGGAATCTTTCAAACACTCATAAACCTGCTTACCGCGCATAAATCCCGGGAAATGAAAGCGATCGGCAATGCCGCGTTCAGCAGCCAACTGAATCATTGCATCCATCATATCACCTGAACCTGCCATACAGAAGCGTACATTGCGGGTACGACGAATAACCATATTGGCAGCCTCAACGAAATACTCCGGGCCTTTCTGCATAGTGATACGTCCGAGGAATGTTACTACCTTATCCTTACCCGTATGGTCTGGACGCGGAATATCTTGATACTCTTGCGGCAGAGGATAAACGGCATTATGTACAGTGAAGCACTTACGCGGATCTTGGTGATACTGGTTAATAACCGTCTGACGGGTCAGTTCGGACACACACATGATACAATCAGCATTGTCCATACCATTCTTCTCTATGGAGAATACAGTAGGGTTGACTTTACCACGAGAACGGTCAAAGTCGGTAGCATGTACGTGTATGCACAACTGTTTACCGCTTACCTGCTTAGCATGTATGCCAGCAGGATAGGTCAACCAGTCGTGGGCATGAATAATATCATAATCCATCGTACGAGCTACAACACCAGCGATAATTGAATAATTATTGATTTCCTCATGCAGATTACCTGGATAACCTCCTGCAAATTCCATAGCCCCCAAGTCATTGACGTGCATATAGTTGAAATCTGCATACAGATGGTCACGCAAGCGGAAATAAAGCTCAGGACTCATAATGTTGCCACATCGTTCGCGAACATAGTCAGCCGAAACATCGCGCCATGCAATAGGCACACAGTTCATAGCAACAATATTGGCAGCAGAGCGGTCTTCATCACCAAAAGGCTTAGGCAGACAGAGCGTAATATCCATATCTCCTTGAGCAAAAAGACCCTGCGAAATACCATAATTTGCGGTGGCTAGTCCACCGAATACATGAGGAGGATACTCCCATCCAAACATCAGTACTTTCATAGCGTTTCCTCCTTTATATTACTTTTGATACGTATACTTCTCCATCAACTTCAGCGAGCGAAGAATCTCAGCCACATTCATAGCGAACGCCATAGCACCACGTCCGTGAAACGGCGGATTTCCGTCGAACAATTCGCTAATAGTTCCCAGAGCATGATAGTTCATCTCGTCTTCATAGCCCACCATGTGACGTTCGAGGAACGACAGGCGGGTGCGTTTGTAGAGTTTCAGACAAGCCTCAATATAAAAGCCTCCTAACCAAGGCCAAGCCGTACCCTGATGGTACGCATAGTCACGTTGTGTCTGCGGGCCAACATACATGGGATTATAACCTCCGCTTTTAGGCGACAGCGAACGTAATCCCTTAGGAGTCAAGAGTTCGCGAGTACAAATGTCAAGCACACTCTTTTTCTGATCCTGTGACAAAGGTGAATAGTCGAAAGCAACGGGGAAAATCATGTTCGGACGAACACTCCAGTCCATCATGTTGCCGTCTACGTAATCTAACAGATAACCATACTCGTTCATGAAAGTGTCAACAAACGAAACCTTGCAGAGCTCAGCACGTTTCTCCAGCTTTTCTGCTACTTTCTTGTCGCCAAATTCTTCTTCCAAAGAAGCGCAGAACTTCAAGGCATTATACCACAGTGCATTGAATTCTACGACATAGCCAGAGCGAGGTACGATGGGGCGACCATTAGCAGTAGAGTTCATCCACGTTATAGCTTTGTCGCGTCCGTAGGCATAGAGCAGTCCGTTTTCATCAAGACGCATATTGGTGTTACCACCATCTATCACATACTTTACGATGTCTTTTACCAATTTTCCATATTTCTTGTAGCCTTGCTCACGACCAACCTCTTTAGTATACTGCTGGATAGCCCAAATAGCCCACAGGGGGACATCAGGATATTCTATTTCATATAATCTAACGCTGAGCGGCTTATTCTCCATGAATTCTCGCAGTCCCCTCTCGGCTGTCTGCATCACCAACTCAAAATAAGAAGCCTCTCCAATAGACAGTGTCAAGCCTGGCAAAGAAATGAAAGTATCTCGCGCGCGAGTCTTGAACCAGGGATAACCAGCCAGCAAATAGCGTTCGTCATTGGGCTGACGGTTGTGGAACTGATGAGCAGCAGCTACCAAACAATGATAGAAACTATCACGACTCAGACGAACATCTATTTCCTTCTGGAATAAAGCCTTCAGTTGATTGCTCTTAATCTCTTTCGTGGAAGCGGCAAAAATAATGCTCTCACCTTTCTTTATATCTAACTCAAAGTAGCCAGGCACATAGAGGTCTTCATTTGAAGCATAACCACGCTCTTGCTCCTTGGGATATTCCACACCGCGATACCAGTCAGGCTGGAACACAAATGCATTCTTCTTGTTGAACTGCATATACAGGTCTGGATAGCCAGCATACATACAAGTCTTGATGCCATTATCCACTTCACTATATTCGCGGCTGGCCGTAGCATTTTCATGTGTAAACTGGTGTACCGAACGGAAAGCCAGGAACGGACGGAAACGTAATTTGACAGCCGAGTGGGAATCCTCCAATGTGTAGCGAATGAGGATGCGGTCCTCATAAGCTTGGAAAATAGTCTCGCGCTTTAATAACACGCCACCTACGCGATAAAGCGTAGTGGGCACTACATCACAAGTAAACTCACGAATGTACTTGTGACCTTTGGGGCTGTAATTGTTTCCTTGATACTTATGGAGTCCGAGATTGAACTCTGCGCCATGCTGAATTACCGTGCAGTCAAACGTCGACAGCAGAACATGATTATCGTCATCAAGCTCTGGCACGGGAACAACGAGCAAACCATGATACTTTCGGGTATTGCAGTCGACCAGCGTTGACGCACTATAGGCACCCGAACGGTTTGTCCGAAGTAATTCACGACGCAATGACTCTTCCAAGTTGGTCATTACAGCTTTCTCACATCGTAAATAACTCATAGTTCCTATTTTAAAGGTTTGTATAATTTATTATAGTTTTTAATGTTTTAGTTTTTTCACACCTTCAAAGGTAATCATTTTTCATAGGATAACAAAATAAATAGGGCATTTTTTTTCAAAAACACCCTATTTTAACATCTTTTGTACAGAAACTTCTCACTTATCCCCTCTTTTAATCTGGAATTAAGAAGTTTACAACCTCCTGTTCTACCGTCAGGCGGTATGTTCCTTTGGGCTTTTCTATCAGTCGTCCATCAACGCCAACAAAAGCGTGTTTAGCATCTTCCACGACTACTTCTCGGGTACGGTAAGGATGCACGCTACTATGGTTTAGAAAGCGTCCTGTAACCAATAGCCACAAACCTGCCAAGACCTGCAAAAACTCAGCATGATATACCACCGAGACGTCCAGTAAACCATCATAGGGTATAGCTCTGGGTGTCTGTCCATAGCCTGGGCCGCAGCCCACACACATTGTCATTATTTTGCGGTCTACCACATCGCTGTTAATCCTAATTCGCATCTTATACTCCATGCGGTGAAACAGCATTAAGAAAAATGAAACAATGAAAGACAGAGTACGGGAGCCCAACAACGAACGAGTCTGTTGCCGCAGATTCATAATATCAGCAACCAGTCCCACATTAACACAATTAAGGAAATATCGCTGATGTGCTTCTCCTGCTTTGTTTTGATAGCTGATGCAGCCAACATCAACTTTGCGAACCCGTCGCTTCGCCAGCCAGTCAACAGTCTGCTCGAGACTCCCCTCTTTGAAGTTCCAATAACGGGCAAAGTCGTTCATCACCCCATTGGGGATAACGCCTAACGCTATTTCATCGCGCACTACCCTATCCTCTCGCATCAAACAGTTTACGGCATCATTCAGTGCAGAGTCACCTCCCATAATGACGATAGTTTTATAACCATTTCGTATCAACATAGTCATCAACCGTTCTACACTATCCGTCGACTCGCTCTGCACAAAATCATAGTCAATACTATGCTCATCCAACACCCGCAGTATCCGCTCACGCTGCTTCGCGCTATTTCTCCTCGGACAATACAGGACTCCCCACCGTTGTGATATTTTCTCTGCCAATTTCCTTTTCTATATAATATTTAACTTAATTCAAGTATTCTCGCCACCTTTTCGTCCATAGGCAGCAAAGCATCTATCCAATGAATAGTAAACCCGCGACGCTCCATCCCTCGAAACCACGTCATCTGCCTCTTGGCAAATTGGTGGATGGCAATCTCCAGTCGAGTAAACATTTCGTCATAAGTCAATACACCCGTGATATATTCCGTCAGAAACTTATACTCCAATCCATAGTATACAAGGTCTTCCGCAGGAATTCCTTCTTCAAGCAGTCCCCTCACTTCTTCCACCATCCCATGTTCCAACCGTTCTTTCAGACGACGTGTAATCCTCGCCCTACGCTCCTCGCGATCAATGTTTACGCCGATAACAATACTCTCTACAGGCGGGAACTCACGCAAAGGAACAGGATGTTCAGCATTATAAGTTTCTATTTCTATGGCACGGATGGCTCGCTGACAAGAATCCACATCGGTTGTATTATGCATCGTTGAACCATTCTGCGCCTTTAATTCGCGCAACATTTTCGTCAACTCTGCCAACGATTTATCCTCCAGACTCGCTCTTAGTTCTACGTTCTGCGGGACGGGCGATAATTGATAGCCTTTCAAGACTGCCTCAATATAAAGCCCAGTGCCACCACATAAAATAGGCACGCGATTGCGATTTCTGATGTCTTGATAAACCCGTTGAAACTCTGCCTGATACTCAAAAAGATTATATTTCGTACCTGGTTCCACAATATCTATTAAATGATAAGGGACAGATGGCGCAGCATTATAGTCCTCTAAATCCTTACCCGTACCTATGTCCATACGACGATAAACCTGTCGGGAATCGGCAGAAACAATCTCTCCGCCCACTTCACCATCAACAGGCGGCAAGACTCTGGCCAACGCTACAGCCAACGGAGTCTTTCCGCAGGCCGTCGGTCCGAGTATGGTTATCATCTTTTGCATCACGTCTGCAAAAATAGCAAAAAAAAAACACACTGCCAACCATAATTCTATCTTTTTTTCGTAATTTTGCGGTCTGAAAAGACAAAAACAACTGATAAACAGATGAAAATACTATTGTTAGGCAGTGGCGGACGTGAGCATGCACTAGCCTGGAAAATTGCTCAGAGTGAGAAATGTGACAAGTTGTACATCGCCCCAGGCAATGCTGGAACGCGTCAGTGCGGTGAAAACATTGAGATGAAAGCCGACGACTTCGAGGCCATCAAGTCTTTCTGTGTCGAGAAAGAAATTGACATGGTGGTGGTTGGTCCTGAAGACCCGTTGGTAAAGGGCATCTACGACGATTTCAAGTCGGACATCCGGACACATCACATCCCCGTCATTGGTCCCTCGAAAAAGGGAGCCGTTTTGGAAGGCTCTAAGGATTTTGCCAAAGCTTTCATGCAGCGACACAACATCCCTACGGCGAAGTACGCCACTTTCGACGGCGAGCACTTACAAGAAGGTTTGGAGTATTTAAAGCAATTGCAGCCTCCCTATGTGCTGAAGGCCGACGGCTTGTGTGCTGGTAAGGGAGTGCTCATACTACCAACGCTGGAAGAGGCTAATCGCGAACTGAAAAGTATGCTAAGCGGAAGATTTGGCAATGCATCAAGCCGCGTAGTTATCGAGGAGTTTTTGAGCGGTATCGAGTGTTCTGTTTTCGTATTAACGGATGGCGAGCACTACCAGATTCTGCCTGAAGCCAAAGACTACAAGCGAATTGGCGAGGGTGATAAGGGCTTGAACACGGGCGGCATGGGTAGCGTTAGCCCTGTGCCATTTGCCACGAAAGAATGGATGCAGAAGGTAGACGAGCGGATTATCCGTCCCACTGTGCAAGGGCTAAAAGAGGAAGGAATCGAATACAAAGGTTTTATCTTCTTCGGACTAATCAACGTTGGCGGAGAGCCAAAAGTGATAGAATACAACTGTCGAATGGGCGATCCTGAGACGGAAAGTGTCATGTTGCGCTTAAAGAGCGACCTTGTAGAACTGTTCCAAGGAGTAGCAGAAAACCGTTTGGACGAGTATAAGGTAGAGTTTGACGAGCGGGCTGCCGTCTGTGTCATGTTGGTCAGCGGGGGCTATCCTGAGGAGTATCTGAAGGGGTACACCATCAAAAACATCCCCGCTTGCAGCGAAAACTCGATAGTCTTTCACGCTGGCACTACTATGAAAAACAATCATGTAGTAACCAACGGCGGACGTGTCATTGCTGTCAGCAGTTATGGCAAAGACAAAGCAGAAGCCTTGCAACGCTCTTTCGAAGGTGCCAAACAGATAGATTTCCAAGACAAGTACTTCCGTAGAGACATTGGAGCTGATTTATAACGGGTAAAAAGGGGTGATTAGGAGAATACAACACAGGATTGCAAGGAGCCGTATCGCGCTACCTATCACTATAGTCTACGCACTAACGGTGTGGATATTGGCGGGCACACTGACGCACGGATGGTGGCTGCAATTAGCGTGCTTCAGCGTCAGTTGTTATTTGACAATATTACTCAGCAACGTCCACGCCTTGATACGTGTCTACTCCCGAATGGTGTCATGCGCCTTCATCGCACTGAATGTTGCCGCTTGCTTCTTGTTCCCGTCACTGCATGGGACGGTCATCCAAACCTGCATCTTGGGCTGTCTACTGCTCCTTTTCTCTATCTACCAGGACCATACGGCAACAGGGAAAACGTTTTATGCTTTTGCTCTGTTGGGGATAGCCAGCATGCTACACGTCCAACTGCTGTGGGCTTCGCTGTTGCTGTGGGTACTTATGGCAACCACCCTTATGGCGCTGTCTTGGAAAACGTGGGCCGCATCTTTATTGGGCATCCTGCTTCCCTACTGGTTCTACGGCTGCTGGCTATTGTACCAAGGCGATCTCACCCCATTTGTAGCGCACTTTGCCACATTGGTGCCAGACATTCAGACCTTGCAGCAAGAGATTTTCGACTATACCTTATTGAGTAGGCAGCAGGTTTTATGCCTCTGCCTGACGATAGTTTCATCATTCATTGGTGCCATCCACTTCTACATCAGAAAGAGTCGCGATAAGATACGCACACGCTTATACTTCTATTTCCTCATCTGGATAGAATTGGTGGCAACGGTCTATCTCTTTGTACTACCACAACAATTCGACATATCATTCCGCATCATAACCATCGGTGCCGCAGCATTGACAGGACATTTCATAGCCTTGAGCAACAGCAAAGTGTCAAGTATCATCTTTCTGTTCATTATGGGTACGACGCTATTGATTACTTTATACAATCTGAGAACATGGACGGCATAATTGCACTACTCGTCAGCTATGGCTACTGGGGCATACTCATCACGGCTTTTGTGGCCGGCTCTTTCTTCCCATTCTCCAGCGAGGCAGTAATGACAGGACTGCTGGCAGCAGGACTGGAACCCTGGAAACTGATAGTTTATGGCACTATCGGCAACGTAGCTGGCGGCATGTTCAACTACTTCGTGGGACGACAAGGTAAACTGGAGTGGATTGAAAAATACCTCCATGTAAATCAACAAGACCTTGACCGCGCCACTCGTTTCATGGCAGGACGAGGAGCATGGATGGGCTTCTTTGCTTTTGTCCCCATCTTAGGCTCCGCCATTACTATTGCTTTGGGACTAATGCGCGCCAACATTCCCATCTCGCTAACCAGTATGGCTTTAGGCAAATTTCTGCGCTATGTACTCCTCATCTATGGCGCCAGCCTACTGATATAACCGTCAAATTCTTCCCTCATCCTTCACCGCCATTATTGAGGCCTATTCTCATCTGCCTTGAGCCCTATTCTCATCACCCACGAGAGCCGTCCTCGTCGCCTTTGAGTATAGTCCTCCCCATCCGCTATCATTTTGAGAGGCTTTAACGCATAGTGTTGATCGAGGCAGTATAAACGTTAAAAAAAAACAAGGTACGACTAATTATCAATTCTCAATTGCTCATTATCAACAAAATGTTGTACCTTTGCAAAATCATACATAATAACGAAAACAGATGAAACAATTTAGAATCGTAGACAATGTGATGGGCTGGCTGGCTTTTGCCATTGCCGCTATCGTCTACTGCTCCACTATTGAGCCAACGGCTTCGTTCTGGGACTGTCCAGAGTTTATTTCAACAGGTTATAAGTTGGAAATAGGCCACCCCCCCGGAGCACCATTCTTCATGTTGACGGCAAACCTTTTCTCACAATTTGCCAGCGACCCATCACAGGTGGCTCGCATGGTAAATACGATGAGTGCGCTACTCTCTGCAGCCACTATCCTCTTCCTATTCTGGACCATTTCACACTTGGTGCGCCGCTTGCTTATCAAAGATTGGAGCCAATTGACAACGGGCAAACTGATAGCCATTGAGTCATCGGCGCTGGTGGGTGCGCTCATCTATACTTTTAGTGATACGTTCTGGTTCTCAGCTGTAGAGGGTGAGGTTTATGCTTATTCATCGGCCTTCACCGCTGTGGTATTCTGGCTCATTCTGAAGTGGGAAGACCAAGCAGACCAGCCACACGCCGACCGTTGGCTGGTGCTGATTATGTATATGACAGGACTGTCTATAGGCGTTCACCTGTTGAACCTGTTGTGTCTGCCAGCTATCGTACTGGTGTACTACTATCGTAAATTCCCCACAGACGACCCCAGTCGCGACCTGCGTGGAAGCCTCATCGCATTGGGTATCTCTGTCGTCATTCTGGCGGCCGTACTTTATGGTGTCGTACCTGGAATCGTACAAGTAGGCGGATGGTTTGAGTTGTTGTTCGTCAACATTTTAGGCTGCCCATTCAACACGGGTGAGATAGTCTATATCTTCCTGCTCATAGCTACGATTATCTGGGCAATCTACGAAACCTATCACGACTTGAACGAAAAGCGACAGAACGTAGCTTTCCTTTTGGCATTGGCTATGTTGGGTATTCCGTTTTACGGACACGGTTGGTCTGCAGCCATCATTGGTGTCATAGTACTATGCGTCCTATGGTTTATCTTGGGCTACAAACGCCAAAGCAAAACTAACGGGCAGAAGCTGACACCTTTAGTCACAGCCCGCATTAAAAATACTTCATTGTTATGTATGCTGATGCTGATGATTGGCTATTCAAGCTATGCGCTGATTGTCATTCGCTCGGCAGCCAATCCGCCAATGGACCAGAACTCCCCAGAGGACATATTCACCTTAGGCGAATACTTAGGTCGTGAGCAGTATGGACAACGTCCGTTGTTTTATGGACAGTCGTATGCCTCGCAGGTGAAGTTGGAGCAGGACGGGCAATACTGCAAGCCTGTCACGAAAGAAGGTGACCCCGTATGGCAACGTAAAGAGAAAGCATCGCCCGATGAAAAGGACGAATATTTCATAGTTCGTACGAAAGACGAATATCAGTACGCCCAGAACATGCTGTTCCCGCGAATGTATAGCTCTGCCCACCGCACGGCCTACGAAAGTTGGATGGGGGACATTAGTTGCACGGAGTCGCAGTTCGACCGTTGTGGCGAGATGGTCACTGTCAAGATGCCCACGCAATTTGAAAACTTGCGTTTCTTCATCTCCTATCAGTGTAACTTTATGTACTGGCGTTACTTCATGTGGAATTTTTCGGGTCGTCAGAATGACTTGCAAGGTAATGGTGAACTGGAACATGGAAACTGGTTAAGCGGATTCGACTGGTTTGACAACTGGCGTCTGGGAGACCAAGACTTGTTGCCAGACGAGCTGAAAGAGAATAAAGGACATAACGTTTATTACATGTTGCCTCTGCTGTTAGGTGTGATAGGTCTGTTTTGGCAGTCGCTGGCTAAACATCACGGCAGCATCAAGGACCAAACGGGCATTCGCCAATTCTGGGTGGTATTCTTCTTGTTCTTCATGACAGGTTTGGCTATTGTCATTTATCTGAACCAAACACCTATGCAGCCTCGCGAGCGTGATTACGCCTATGCTGGCTCGTTCTATGCTTTTGCAATCTGGTGTGGTATGGGCGTGGCAGCCATTATCGACCTGTTGAGTCAGCAATTTAAAAGAGTCAATCTTGTCATTCTGTCCTCTATCGTCGGGGTAGTCTGTCTGGCAGTACCAGTACAGATGGCCTCGCAGAACTGGGACGACCACGACCGCTCTGGACGCTATACTTGTCGCGACTTTGGACAGAACTACTTGATGTCGCTGCAACAGCAGAATAATCCTATCATCTTCACCAACGGCGACAACGACACTTTCCCATTGTGGTACAACCAAGACGTAGAGGGTGTGCGTACCGACGCCCGCGTCTGCAACCTCTCTTATTTGCAGACAGACTGGTATATCGACCAAATGCGTCGTCCTGCCTACGATTCCCCGTCCGTTCCCATCTCATGGGAGCGCATTGAGTACTGCGCAGGAACCAACGACTACATTAGCATTGAACCCAGTATCAAGTCCATCATCAACGACATCATCAAACAATATCCTGAGGAGGCCAAAGCACTGTTCGGCGACCAGCCTTATGAATTGAAGAACGTGCTGAAGTGCTGGGTACGAGGCAAGTGGACTAAAGAGCAGCAAGACATCTTGGAGGCTATATTAGGTAAAGGAAATTATAGTCACATCATTCCTTCCGACACGCTTTACATGACTATTGACAAGGAGGCCGTACGCCGTAGCGGTATGCTCATTGCAAGCGATTCTATACCCGATAAGATGGTTATCTCGCTAAAAGGAAAACGCGCACTCTATAAGCAGGACATCATGATTTTGGAGATGTTGGCACAGTGTAACTGGGAGCGACCAATCTACGTTGCTGTCAGCGTGGGTGACGACAACTACATCAATCTCGGCAATAATGTTATCACAGAAGGATTGGCCTATCGTATCACGCCGTTTACAACACATTACGAGGGTAAGCCGTTGCCAGGCGTGAAGAACTTCGATACAGAACGTACCTACGACAATATCATGCACCGCTTCAAGTTCGGAGGTCTTGACCAAAAGGGCATTTATCTGGACGAGACAGTAATGCGCATGTGTTACACCCATCGCCGCATCATGGCCAAGTTGGCTATGGAGCTAACCTACGAGGGCCAAGACCTCAAGGACGAAGGCAAGTCGGAGGAAGCAAAAGCGAAAGAGAAGAAAGCAGAAGAAGTGCTGAAGTATGCCGACAAGGTTATTCCCACTTATAACGTGCCTCACAGCTATGCCTCAGGCTCGCTGGATATGGCTCGTGCGTGGGCTGCTCTCGGACAGCCGAAACAGGCGATAAACATCATCAACCAGATGTGGAAGAACTCATCGCAATATGTTAAGTGGTATTGTTCGCTGGACGGTTTCCGCTTCACAGGTTCTAAGAACGACATTCTCATGCACCTTTATATCATGCAGCAAATAGCGTCTATCACAGACGTTATCAATCCGAAGCAGGCCGAAGAACAGATACGCGAGTTGTCTATCCTCAGCAGTATCTACGAGCAAAAAGGCGGCAGCCTGTATGAATAGGGATGGGGATAAAGAGGGTTAGAGATTAGGCATGTTTATCGAACAACCAGCCATCTGGCTCCGCTGGCTTTATCCTAAAGCGCTATGGCGTATGGACCGTAACGAAAGGGCAGTCTATCTGACCTTTGACGACGGTCCAATACCCGAAGCCACACCTTACATCCTCGAAATTCTTGCACGCTACGACATTAAGGCTACTTTCTTCATGGTGGGCGATAATGTTCGCAAATACCCCGAGTTACATCAACAGGTAGTTGATGCAGGCCACCGCATTGGCAATCACACCCACAATCATATCAGTGGGTTCCGCTATTCCGTCCACGATTACATATATAATGTAGAAAAAGCCAATGCCTATCTGCATACTGACCTGATACGGCCTCCGCATGGATGGATGCGCATTGACTTGTATGCCCTATTATCAAACAAGTTTCAGATTGTGATGTGGGATTTGGTGACACGCGATTACTCCCGCTACACTACCGCCAATGATATTGTGAACAACGTAAAGCGCTTCGTCCGTAACGGTAGCATCATCACCTTTCATGATAGTATTAAGTCCATCGACAAATTACGCACAGCATTGCCGTCATGCCTCGAATGGTTGAGCGATCAAGGCTATACCTTTAAGGTATTCGACAAGTCACCACTTATCATTGAGAAATAATGAAGTCCCTTGCGAGCAAAATATACTCACAAGGGACTTTTATTTAGGACACCTACCTTTAATGGTAAGTTAGCATGGACGCTTCTTCGGCAGTTTGAATACGTCCTGCACCTCTTTCATCTGAGCTTCCGTCATACCGTCAGGCTCAGAACCCATGTTCTTGGCACACATATAGATATTGGCAGCTTTGCAGAGCACATCCGTCTGGTCAAAGGCATCCATAATGTCTACACCTACGGCCACCGTTCCGTGTTTCTCCCACATCACCACGTCATGCGTCTTTATCTGTTCCAACGTAGCCTCAGCCAAATCAACAGAAGACGGCAGGGCATAAGGTACGATGCCGATACCCAGTGGGGCAAAGGCCAGAGTCTCAGGAATCATCGACCACAATACACGAGTCATCTCATCACCCTTCAAGAAGCGCTGAATATGACTCATAGCCACCAACTCAATAGGATGCGTATGCAGAGTAGCCTTATAGCATGAACCAGTCTCTAACAGATAGTTCTGCAACGCCAAGTGAGTGGGCAATTCAGAAGTTGGCACTACATTTTCGTCGGCAATAACCTCATAAGAAGCACAGTCGTCACAAATGCGTATAATACTTCCGTTCTGCATAGGCTCTTTGGCCAAATCGCGCATACGCTTACCCGTTCCCTTACAATAGAAATACTTACCTTTCAGTTGTGGCAGCGTCATGCCAATCTGCTTAACAGGAGCGATGGCTTTCATAGCTTTACACTCGTCGTCCATATACTCGGTCACGTTCACGGTGATGTTACCTCCGTTACGCTCAGCCCAACCTTTCTGCCAGAGGTAGCCCGTTACCTCGGCAATCTGATATACTACCGCTTTTAACTCGGGACGGCCTTCCAATATTGATTTCATATCTTTATTGATTTACTGATTAACAATTACTGATTTAATAGTCGTTACCATAACGTTCCCTTGTAATATCTTCCAAAGCTCGGCCACGAGTATTGGGAGCACCGACAATGCCCACAATCAACGAGATGAGCAACAGAGCTATCATGCAATAGGCAGCAATGGTGAAACCCTCGCCATTCTCTCCATAGATATAGGTAAAGATGAGTCCCCACAATGCCGACAGGCCACGAACAATGAAAAACATCAGTCCTTGCGCGCCAGCACGGAACTTGGCAGGGAACAATTCGCTACCCCACAACGCATAGAATATCTGTGGTGAGGCACCACCCTGCACACCCCAAAGGATAGCAAAAGCCCACAGCCCGGCAGGACCATTAACACCAACGGAAACAATAACAAACCACGCACTGAGCGCAGCTAACAGTCCAAAGATGTAGATACCCTTGTGCGAGGTCTTGTCAATAAGCTTTGAGGTAATAAAAGTCACGCCTACGATAATGGCCCACTGTATGAAGTTCATCCAGTTAGCCCGCTCGTTAGTCACGCCACCAGCCGTCTCGTAAATGTGCGGCTGGAAGAATCCCATCACCGAGGCTACGAGGTTCCACGTCAGATAGATAACTGCCAAGAAGCAAACAGTCTTCACAGCAATGTTGTTGGAGAACAGCACCTTGATGTTATCCAGCAAGCCGTTCTTCTTACCTTGTGCCTTCGTAGCTTCAAACTCAGCACTCTCTTGCAAACCGCGCTGAAGGTTCCAAGCGATGAAAGCCACAATGAATAGCGACAGGAATACTATACGGGATGAGAAAACATTGACCACATCACTGCTGGCACCATCGCCCACAACCGAAGCGGCAACAGCCTCAACCCAACTAAACAGATAGCCACCAGGAGCAAACAACATGCCTAACAGCAGGATGACCATCGGCCCGATACCCCACGACATCTGCGAGATACAAATGTTTCGGCCACGATTATTATTCTCCGAACTCTCAGAGATATAAGTCCACGAGGCAGGAACACCCACACCAACGCTGATACCCGTAATAAGGAAACCAGCCAACAGCATGGGGAAATTGACGCTAAGCATGATTAGCAGCACGCCCGTCATATACACCAACAAATTATAGGTGAAGATAAACTTACGCCCATACTTGTCAGCCAAAAAACCACCAATAATGGCACCTACGGCGGCTCCCAAACAGTTGGCACTGATAAAGTTCAGCCAACCTAAGTGCATCTCAGACAGGCCGAGATAGTTCTTCCACAGCGTCAGTCCACTGGCTCCTGCCACGATGGCTCCCGCGTCCAGATAATTGGTCAGAGACACGGCTATCGTGCTCTTCAGACTTCCATTACTCTTTTCCATACCTTTATCTGCAAACAATATCTACTTCCACGTTGAATATCTTGGCCACTTTCAGAATGGTGTCAATATGGCGACCCACTGCTGCTGCCATGTGGTGCGTAGGACCAGCCTCGCTCCAACGATTGCAGAACTCGCGGGCTCCGATGGAGAAGCGGGTACGCATGTTCGTATCGCCAAAGGTAAAGATTGGACCATCCTCGTTGACGCCTTCGGCCACCACAAATTTGAACACGCCGTTCTTGTCCTGCGTAATACCTAAGTAGGTAATGTCTCCCGTAGGCGGATAGAACTGTGTCAGATAACCACCGCCGCTCTTGCCATGAAATACGGGCACAATCTTCATCGTTGGCTTCTTGGCTTGCGAAATGTCGTAGTCGCCAGAACCAGAATGGCCGATGATACAGATGTCCTCATTGAAGTCGATAGAGTACATCTCGCTGAGCGTTCCCGTTCCACTGATGGTTTTCAGAATACTCATAGCCATTGCCACCTTTATGTCGCCCTCTACGGCACAAGCAGTATGCTGCTTGATGAGCATCGAGAAGGCAGGGATAAGCATCGAGTCCAATTTGCCGGCCACGCCTTGTGCGAAACCGTCGTAGTGGGAGGCAATGAGTCCTAACTGCTCGTCCTTCACCCACTGCTCGAAAGCAACAACATACTTCGCCATATCCCTTATCTGCTCAATGTCGCAGCTCTCGTGGTGGTGCTCCTTATCGGGGCCATCTGGTTCAAGTATGTCGAAGGTGTCCATAATGTCCTGCACCTTAGCGCGGATGGCCTCCTCATCAGTAACATTGTCGGCAATGGCCCACATCTTCTCCCAGTCAAACTGTTTGGTGTAGAGCCACATGCGGTGATAGAGGTTGGTCTCGTCAATGTAGAGATCCATCATGCCTGGATAGGGACGGCCAATCTGGGCGATGTTTGTGTCGCGGAAACGGCGACGCACTTGAGCAGCGCGACACCAGTCCTCAATTTCGGCCTGCACCTGCGGGTCTCCACCTTCGACCACACCCGTAATGACGGCGTGACGCTTGCCGGCACGCTCCAAGTCAGCCACCATTTCGCCTACGGCACCGCAGGCATACAACTCGCCCAACCACGTCGGAATGTCAGTATTGGCATAGTCGGGTGCCTTCTTCTTCTGAACGTTCACCAGCACCACAGGCACGTCAAGGTCGCGTACGGCGGGCAACATATTATAAGAGGTGGCGTAGGTCAGCAATTGCAGGATGACGAGGTCAACATCCGCAGCACGAAACTTGTCACCTGCGGCCTGCGATTGCTCCTTGGTAGTCACCATACCACCGTCGACTATCTCAACTGTCTCAGGCAGGGTCTTCTTAAACGCTTCATACTGGGCCTCAAACTCGGGCACCAACTGGGGGAACTGGGGCAGGTAGGCTCCTAACGCTATGGAGAACACTCCCACCCTTGCTTTAGTCTCTACTAATGGTTTATTCATTGTTCTTTTGGTTAATTTTTATTTTTTGTTTCTGTCTTATCTCTTTTCGCTCACCCTTAGGAACTTGTCGTAGGCAGCATCCCACGCCGCCTTGTCGCCTTGAGGCTCATAGCGCACTGGTTCCACGCTATTGCCGATGATGCGGCGCATCTCCCAGATGTCGCCCACATCGCCCGAGGCCTTGGCCTGCAACATGATGTTGCCGATGGCCGTACACTCTTGCGGGCCTGCCAACACCTCCACGCCCAAAGCATCGGCGGTGAACTGGGTCAAATACTTGTTCAGCGAGCCGCCGCCAATAACATGCAGCACGTTGAGCGGGAAGTCGGCAAACTCCTTCAGCCAGCCGAACACTTGACGATAGCGCAGAGCCAACGAGTCGAAGATGCAACGGCATATCTCCGCCGGAGTCTCCGGAACGGCTTGTCCCGTCTCGCGGCAATACTGGCGGATGGCCGCTATCATAGAAGACGGATTGGCAAAGGCTTTGTCATCAGGGTTAATAATGCTTCGGAAGGCCTCTACCTGCATGGCGGAGCCTTGCAACTCGGGATGCGACAACTGGCGAACCTCCTCGGGCCACTCCTTGCGGCAACGCTCGTAGAGCCACATGCCACAGATATTCTTTAGGAAACGCGTCGTCCCTTCTACCCCACCCTCGTTGGTGAAGTTCAGCTCGTAGCTGCGCTCATTGATGATAGCCTGCTTCGTCTCAATGCCCATCAAACTCCATGTGCCGCTCGACAAATAGGCAAACTGCTCGTTTCTCGCGGGTACGGCCGCTACGGCAGAGCCTGTATCGTGGCCCGCAACAGCTATCACGGGTACGGCTCCAAGACCAGTCATCTTCTGCACTTCCTCCGTCAGCACGCCAATCTTTTCGCCAGGCTGCACCATACGGCCAAAATGCTTGCGTGTCAGCCCGACGCTCTGGAGTAGCCGCTCCGAGAGTTCGCCCGTTCGGGGGTCAAGCATCTGCGACGTCGAAGCAATGGTGTATTCACAAACGGCCGAGCCCGTCAGCATCCAACTCAGCGCATCGGGCAGGAAAAGCACCTTTGTGGCCTGCTTCAGCGCCGCATTGTCGGCTTGCCGCATAGCATAGAACTGGAACAGCGAGTTGAAATTCATCAACTGGATGCCCGTAATGTCGTACACCTCACGACGCGAGACCACCTTCTCCAAATACTCCTCCATACGTCCAAAAGTATGAGGGTCGCGATAAGCCATCGGATTGCGCAGCAGTGCACCATCCTCGCCCACAAAAACGAAGTCGACACCCCACGTGTCAATACCAATGGAGTTTATCTCAATCCCCCTGCGAGCCACCTCCTTCAGGCCGCGTATCATCTCAAAATACAACGCGTAGATGTCCCAGTAGAAGTGACCGCCCGTCTCAATCAAGTTATTGGGAAACCGCGTCAGCTCCTCTTGTTCCAGCCGCTCACCATCCAGCACACCCAAGATAGTACGCCCGCTGGTGGCACCCAAATCTACGGCAAAGTAATATTTTTTGTTCTCCATAATATGTATTAGTACGTTTTGCGTTTAATGCTGCAAAGGTACAGAAAGAATTCCAAACTGCCAAATATCTCGGCAGATATTTGCCGAATACCCGCCTCACGCCTCGTCAGAACGCTGTATACCCCTCGTCCGCCTACCCTATACAAGTTGTATACTCCTGATATACAAACTGTATACACCTGGTATACAAGTTGTATACACGGCGTATACAACTAGCGCGCCCTATCCTCACCAATACCAAGCTTACTACTCGCCAGCACTCCGTCCTATCCACCATTCCGTTATAGTGCCGCAACAAAACCCCAAAATATTTGGCCGTTTCAAAGAAAATGCTTATTTTTGCACCGAAATTTCATTTACTAACATAATTTATTTACTAAACAAACAAAACGTATGAAAAAATTTTTTACTTTAATTGCTGCCGCCCTACTCTCTATGGGCGCAAGTGCACAGTCGATTACTTGGAGTGATGTCGCCGATGCTGGAAAACTGGAAGGAACCTACTCGAACGGTGATTTCAAATTAACTCGTGTTGACAATGATAACAAGCATTCTATTGATGCCAACTCCGCCACCTTTGGCACGGCCGCAGAGCCTGTTAAATTTACCCATCGTCTAAAGACTGGTGGTAAGTCAAGCAACAAGAACGGTCTTTCTTTGACTATTCCTTCTGCTGGTACTCTGAAAGTTTACGTTCGTACGGGCTCTAACAGTGCCACAGACCGCAATATTGTATTAACTCAAGGTTCTTCTGAACTGTACAACAAGGTTGTTCAAGAAAGTGATGTTACCGAGACTATTGATGACACCAACGTTTATCCCGTTATCTCTGTAAGTGTTGTCGCTGGTACTGTTGAAGTCACTTACCCCGTAAATAGTCTGAATTTCTACGGCTTTGAATTCGTTGCAGGCGAAGGCGGCGGTGAACAAGGTGGAGAAGGCGGAGAAGGCGGTGAACAAGGTGGAGACACTCCCGCAGGTTCTGCTTTGATTGACTATCCTACTTCACTGGCTGGCATTGCTATTGGCGGCACATGCACAACAAATGAAACTGTAAAGATTCATGGTAATAAGGATGCTGTTCAAGCTATCCAATTCAAGAATGGTTACACTACAGACAATGTAATCAACGCAAACCATGCAACTTTGACTGTAGATGGTGGATTCAAAGCAGGAGATGTTATAACTGTTGCTGGTGTATTTAACAACGCTGATGACACTAAACAATCTGCTGTTACACTATTCACAGGTGAAGAGGGCGAAAAAAACACTGACATCTGGACTTCTCAGCTGTTTATCAATGGCCGTACTGCTACGGAGGACCCCACTCCAGAAACCTACACTTTAGAGGCAGACTATGCTTCTCTGAAACTGGGTCGTGCTAACGGTCTGACTGGTGCTACAGGAACATGGGTAACTCTGCTGAAGGTTGAGCGTACTGGTACTGGCATAAGCGAAGTACTGAATGTTAAGGTTGCTCAAGACGGTGCAATCTACAACATGGCTGGTCAAAAGGTTGATGCTTCTTACAAGGGTATCGTAATCCAGAACGGCCGTAAGTTCGTGAACAAATAAGAATACAATACATCCAACAAAAAAGGTGACGACCCATAGAGGTCGTCACCTTTTTTATGATAGTTAGGATTCTGACGTTACCAGTCTTAGTCAGTCTGGATAACAAGATACTTAGATACACTCCAGAAGCGCTGCGGGTCGGTAATGTGCAGAATTGACGTCTTGTTGGCAGTCTTCTCAATGCTGTAAGAGTTCTCGGGCATCTGCGTGAGCACCTTTATGCTCTTGGCATTGATATTGATGTCCTGCGTTTTGCGGATGTCAATGGTACGAGCCATGTTACGGTTGATGCTATTGATGTTAATCTTCGTCTTTTTCAAGAAGCCACCATCCAACAGCCCAGCCTCTTTGAGTGCACTCTTTGTACCCGTGATGACGTAAGCCTCATTCAGTTGCTCGTCCTGCATCTGGATGGTGCGGTTTTGGATTTCGATGGTGTCGCGCTGCTCTACATTCTGCTGCGTAAGTTGAGCCATATAGCCGCGCAGCTCCTCAATGGTGATGTCCCTATTGCCGATTTCCTCCTGCAAGGCAGCAATCTGAGCCTCTTTCTCCTCCAACTGAGCCTTCAGCGTGTTGATGATGCTCTGCATCTTTCTGGCGCTGCTGCTGTTAACATCCAGTTGCTTCTCCAGTTCGCTGATGCGCTCACGCTGGCTTTTCAGTGTCTCCTTCAGATTAGCCAACTGCTGACGAATCTTAGTCTGGTTGGGAACAGGGCTCTCCGCACTATAGTTATAGAGTGAGTTCTCCTGCATGGAGATACTGTCCAGACTGGCAGCAATGATGGTGAGGAACTCGTCCAACTGCTGATAGTCTTCATTGCGCTGGTCAAGCGAAGTTTCCAGTGAGTCGACGTGTGCGGCTTGTTCCTTCGACTGTCCGCCGCAAGAGAACAGGCAGATTGCCATAAATGACAATACGAGATAACTTAATTTCTTCATAAAGCGTTTAATTTTTTGTTGTTATTATAAATAAAATGAGTGTTTCATTTTCGTTGCCGTCATTCCTCTCCTTAGTTTTAGAGTTGGGTTGGCTTATTACCCAACAACTCAATTGTCTCTAAGAACTCATTGACGATTTCTTTCAAATAAGGATTGTCATTTCGGAGAATGATAGCCGCATAATTAACGTTATTGTCCTCATCTAACAACGACGAAGAAATAAAAGTAAAGCTCCATCGTTTCTCATAAGTTTCAAACCATCGCTCAAACAAACGGTTCCTCATTGACTGCTTGTTGTCACCCGTGTCGCATATATACAACAACGTAGTATTGTTTTGCCTAAAAAACTCGTCTACGATAAAGATGATAGTATCTTTAACCTTAGGGTCATTGGGAGACTTTCTATGGTTTGCATTAACAATATTAAGGTGGTAAGCCGCTCTGTTCAACAAAATATCGTCCCTCACAAACTCAACACCATAGTGAACTCCAAAATCCGTATAGAATTCTATGCTACTCTCCCCCATCATTCTCACCTCGTATGGAGAATGTAGGTTAATCTCCGCAATAGACAAAGGAGTCATAACGTCGTTACATATTTAGCCGATAACCCTGTCTGACTTTCATACGCCGCAACGACCTTATCCCTCAATGCAGCCAGACTTTCTTCCTTTTTATGTTTAGAAGCCATAAACTTCTTCATTGCCTCTTCTCTCGTCATAAACACCTACTTTTACTTATTAAATACGTATGCAAAGATACATCATTTCCACGTAACCACCAAATCTTTTAAAATAAAAAAGGTGGCGACCCTAAGGGGCACCACCTTTCTATTAGAGAGCTTTATTCTCACTTAATCACAACCTTGCGACCATTCACGATGTACAGACCCTTCTGAGCCTTTTCTACGCGAACACCCTGCAAGTTGTAGATTACAGCGTTCTCAAGGTTATCAACCTCTTGCTGAATAGTCTCGATGCCAGTAGGTTCACTTGTTATCCAACGTGGGTCACCAATCTTGGCAGTCTTCTGAGCACAGTCACCCAAAGTGAAGTCGC
>JAFLSF010000005.1:0-1691 GCA_022511045.1 Prevotella sp. | reverse complement strand
CCAAGGAACCACTGACAGTGTAAGTAACACCAGCAGACAAGTTAATCGTAATGTCGCCGACCTTGGCTACATCAGCCGTCTTGGCGGACAATGCAGCGGTGATGTCACCACCGGTAATGTCCTCGGCGTTAACAACGATGTCTGTAGGAGGTACAGGAGGATTCTGAATGCTTACCAACTCATTACCAGAAGCCATTTCTGGAGTATGTACTCCATCCTTTTCATAATCCAGAAGGTTACCCTTTACAACTACAATTTTACCTACAGCGAGTTCATCCTTGTTGGTATCATCAAAAGCTACTCCTCCTAGATACTTGCCTCGGAATATAGTTAACTCGTTTGTATCATCATCGGTAATGATGTAAGTTGCATTACCATATTCTGTGCTAACCTCTGTAATTGTTTTGATAGTACCCTTTACATATACTCTATTACCTTCAGCTGCCAGTACAGCAGCGTCCTTGCTGCTGATAAACCCAAGAGCCTCAGCAACGGTATAGGCTGTAGCCTCGGTGTTGGCAATGCTCTCCAGTATGGTGTACTCAGCAGTAGCCACGTTACTCTGGTCATTATCCTTAACGGCAATGGCTTTCAGCGTAGTGGTCTTGTCGATAGCAACTGCGGTAGTATAGGCTGTAGACTCTGCGGTAGGCTCTGTGCCGTCAGTGGTGTAATAGATTTTTGCACCCTCGGTTGCACAGGTAATTTCAACGTTCTGATTTCCTACGTAAGTACCGCCAGAGGGTGAGAATTTAGGTTTTTCTACGGCAGAAGCCTCAGTTTCCCAAACAATAGTAATTTTATCAATGTATAAAGCTCCAGTATTTGAGCGAATACCAACAAATTGGTAGTCACCATTGATTTCTATTGTTTTATCTCCTTCGCTTTTAGTAAACGAAGCTATTTTTGTGCCTTGAGTTTCTGTTTTATATAAATCAGCAGCAGTAGAATAGGCTGTTGCGCTGCCATATACATCTACTGTACGAGTATCAATAGTAGTAGCCTCATTCCATTCAATTTTTATTGATTTAACTGTACCGCCAGAAGTCGTAGAAACGATACCTTCTTTGCTGTTAGAGACACGCAATTGAATGCATTTACCATTATTGGTAGCAGCATTACCAGCGTAAACAGCTTCGGAAGTGATAGTTTTGTCTGTAAAATCCGCATAGCTATTGTCTGTTTGGGTAAGCCCCAAACTTTCTCTCGTCAATACGTCAGTCACCTCAGCAGCTGCGCGATTAGAGAATGCTTTCAATGACATAGTGGCAGCAAATGCCGCAATAGCAATGAAAGCAACCATCAATAATGATAATTTTTTCTTCATAAGCGTTTGTTTTTAAGTTAATAGATTAAATATTAGTTAATTATAAATGTTTTCAAGGTTTCCATTATTGGATTTTTCATGTGTATTACTACATAAGGCGTTGCAAATTTAAGTGTTTTTTCTGAAACTACCAAAGTTTTTTGTAGTTTTAACTTTACAGCACAGAAGTAATGGCATGATACGCATCAGTACACTTGTAAATGTAAATATCGTGCGTCATCTTCTTTGACACTGAATACAGAATACAGAATACAGAATACAGTTTTTTGAAGTCGGATAATGATTGCTCTCTATCTTGTAATGAATAGGGGTATTTATATTACTATTATATATATATTATATATAATATATATATAATAGAGTA
>JAFLSF010000049.1 GCA_022511045.1 Prevotella sp. | reverse complement strand
CATGAGTGTGCTTACTCCGCACTGTGAGTCCGGATAGTCCGCACTATCGGTGCGCTTACTCCGCACAAGAAATCCTTACGCTTGATAAAAAGTTTAAAAAATTTTTGGTTATTTGCTCACTTATTCGTACCTTTGGAAAGTAAATCTAATTTTAAGTTTAAAAGGAGGACAAGAATTATGGCAAACAAGAGAACACTAAAACGGTGTATCAGCACGATTTGTGGAGAACTGCTGGCGGAGTGTATGGCTGCTTCGTTGTATGGGCACAACAGCCAAGCAGCTGAAGCGCTGATATATGGTATTCTGGCGATGGAGAACGACTTTATCCGCCGCATTTCGCACCCAGAACCCGGTATGAAGGCTAAGAAGTATTACAAGACACTGCGCGAAGACTTTGCGGCACACGCCTGTGAAATCGTCGACCAGATTAGAGACATGTAACAAAAGGGTATGATGAAGTCATTCTATAGTTGGTTGTTGTTCAAATGTATGGGGTGGACGGTCAATGTGACTGAGGCACACCCCAACAAATACATTATCTGTCTGGCACCGCACACCAGTAACTGGGATTTCTTGATTGGCCAATTATACAGCAAGAGCCAGGGTATGAAAAGCAACTTTCTCATGAAGAAGGAGTGGTTCTTTTGGCCGTTGGGGCCCATCTTTCGCCGTTTGGGCGGTATTCCCGTCTGGCGTTCAAAGCATACCAGCATGACTGACAATCTGGCTGAGACGGCTGGCAGGGTGCCCATTTTTCATTTGTGCATCACGCCCGAGGGAACCCGTTCGCGCAATGCAGAGTGGAAGAAAGGCTTTTACTACATCGCCCAGAAAGCGGGCATACCAATACTGTTATATGGCGTTGATTATAAACGCCGCCTCATCCAATGCACCAAGACCATAGTCCCCAATGGCGACATTGAGGGGCAGATGCGCGAAATAAAGCATTATTTCAAGGATTTTAAGGGTAAGTATCCCGAGAACTTCACCATAGGAGAGGAATAATAGATGAAGACGAAGGCGACCACAGTCATCTGTACATTGCTTATATGGGTTCTTGCTTGTTGCCCCCTTTCCGCCCAGACAGCGAAGGACGAGGCCAAACTAAAAATCAACCTCAAAGAGTATTTTTCCAAATACAAGCCTAAAGGGACAAAACTACGCCAAGCTCCGCGTTTGGTAGACGTAAAAGTGGACCATCAGGCACGCACGATGACCATTACTGCCGACGAGTTTTTTGCTGCCCAAGAGTTTACGCCAGAGATTACGGAGAGTATCTATAAAAAGATAAAAAGCGAACTCCCTAAAGTTTACAGAAACTACGAACTGACTGTCATCACCAATGGGATGGCTATTGACGAACTGATTCCCAACCGCTTGTCTAAAAATGCCGACAAGTCTCGCCTTTGGGGCAAGATAGACTATGACGGTAAGCCTTGGGTCAAAAACATTTCCCACCCCGTCAAGTACACTCACGGACTACAAAACCGCCACATTGCCCTCTGGGCCAGTCACGGCTCTTTCTACGACCAGACAAGACAGTGCTGGCGATTTCAACGTCCGAGGCTATTCGGCACAACGGAGGACCTTTTCACGCAGACCATCGTCGTCCCCTACCTCATCCCTATGCTTGAACAAGCTGGAGCTGTTGTGTTTACGCCTCGCGAGCGAGACTGGCAGAAGACGGAGGTTATTGTTGACAACGACACGCCCAAACAGAACTATACGGAGATACAAGGAAGCCACAAGTGGCAAACCACCCCGCAACGGGGCTTTGCGTGGCACACGGGAACTTATCAAGACAACGAAAATCCGTTTGAGGCTGGCACTGCCCGTATGGTAAAGGCAACAGACAGCAGGTCACACGAGTCAATGGCCAGCTACCTGCCATATTTCCCAAAAGCAGGACGCTATGCCGTCTACGTCAGCTACCAAACACTTGAGAACAGTATAGATAATGCCCTCTACACCGTATGGCATCGTGGCGAGCAGACTCAATTTCACGTCAACCAACAGATGGGAGGCTCAACATGGGTATATTTAGGTACTTTTGACTTTGACGAAGGGTATAGCCCGTTCAATCGTGTCACTGTCTCCAACTACAGCAATAGTCGTGGTGTGGTGACGACAGACGCCGTACGCTTTGGTGGCGGAATGGGTAACATAGAGCGTTGTGGCCAAATCAGCAACCTGCCCCGTGCCTTAGAGGGTGCGCGCTATTCTGCTCAATGGGCTGGAATGTCTTATGATGTCTATAGCAGCAGAGAGGGGACTGACGACTATGCCGACGATATTAACGTCCGCTCGCTGATGACCAATCTGATGGGAGGCGGCTCATGCTATATGCCTAATACGACAGGGCGTAAGGTTCCTTTTGAGTTGTCGCTTGCCATTCATAGTGACGCAGGTTATGCCAAAGATGGGCAAAGCCTGATTGGCTCTTTATCCATCTGCACTACAAATTTCAATGACGGCAAGCTCAATGCTGGTATTTCGCGTATGGCCTCCCGCGATTTCGCCGATGCGCTGTTATCTAATAGTGTGCTTGACTTGAAATATAAATACAGCCAATGGAACCGTCGCGAATTATTTGACCGCAACTATTCTGAGACACGCCTGCCAGACATTCCCAGTGCCATACTTGAAACGATGTCTCACCAGAACTTCCCAGACATGGTATATGGCCAAGACCCCAACTTCCGCTTTACATTGGCACGTTCCATCTACAAGACTATCCTCCGCTATATCAACGACCAGCATGGACGCCCCTTTATCGTGGCACCACTGGCTCCCGACAACTTCCGTGTTACTTTTAAGAGCAAGGATGAAGTGCGGCTTGCATGGAACGCTGTTGACGACCCGCAAGAGCCTACATCAAAGGCTACAGGTTATATTGTTTACACAGCTATGGGAGAGGCCGACTTCGACAACGGCACTTATGTCTCTGATACCCACTATGATATTCCGTTAGAGGCAGACCAGCTCTACCACTTTAAAGTGACAGCTGTCAATCGCGGAGGGCAGAGTTTCCCCACAGAAGTGTTATCGGCTTACTACACACCCAAAGCTAAACAAACGATACTTATTGTCAACGGTTTTCATCGCCTATCGTCGCCTGCTGTCCGAAACACTTTCACGGAGCAAGGCTTCGATTTGGACGACGACCCGGGTATCACCTATGGGCCAACTTATGGCTGGGCTGGCCGGCAAGTCAATTTCGACCGCTCGCAAATAGGTATCGAAAACGGAGGGTTAGGCTTCAGCGGCGATGAACTTACTGGTAGTCTGATTGCCGGTAATGACTTTAACTATGTTAGGACTCATGCCAAAGCCATTGCCCAAACCCACGAATACAACATTGCGAGTTGCTCCAGCGAAGCACTGGAGACAACAAAACTGACACCAGGCGAATATGCCGTCCTTGACCTCATCCTCGGATTAGAGCGAAACGACGGCCACAGCCTGCATCCTTACAAGGGAATCAGTCGTGCCATGCAGTATGTCCTGCAGGCTTATACTACGGTGGGCGGTCGACTACTGGTCAGCGGGGCATACGTCGCCAGCGACTTGACCACAGACGCAGAACAGCAATTTCTGGCTAATGTATTGAAATGCAAGTATGCGGGGCGCTCACAAGCATCCAGCAATGCGCTACAGGGATTGGGCACCACCTTGTATTATTGGAAGGAACTGAACGAACAGCACTATGCCGCCACATCTGCCGACATTCTGCAACCCGTTTCCCCCGCTTTCGTAGCTATGCAGTATGCTGACGGCAATAGTGCCGCCGTAGCATACAAAGGCAACGACTATCGGCTTTTTGTCATGGGACTGCCTTTTGAGTGCATACAAACTATCCAGAAACAAAGTTCCATTATGCAGGGCATCTTGAATTTCTTACTCAAATAAAATAAAACCTATGTATCATATTCAGACAAACGCCAGCGGCACACGTGGCATAGACATTAGCGAAGAACACTTGCAGACAATAGAGGACTATCAACTATTTCGCGACCTTATTGACTCCAACGGTTATGTTGATGAACAGGTACTCGAAAAGTTGAAACTCAACATTCGTGCAATGCTTGAATCGGAGGCTGGTAAGGACAAGAGGCTACTCGACCTCTGTCTTGACGTTATCTATCATTCCAATATGAAAGCCTTTGGATTGCAACAGTTAGTCTTATTGTTCATCAACTGGAAGAACAGGCAGGAAGCAATAAAGAGCGTATAGTTAGCATGGAGTATAGACTGACTGACTTTTTGCCGACAACCAAGAAAGAGTTGGAGTTGCGCGGCTGGGATGAGGTAGACGTTATCTTGTTCTCAGCTGATGCCTATGTTGACCATCCTTCATTTGGCGCAGCTGTTATTGGCCGCACCCTTGAAGCAGCAGGCTATCGGGTGGCTATCGTGCCACAACCAGACTGGCACGGTGACTACCGTGACTTCAAAAAGCTGGGAAAGCCGCGCCTATTCTTTGGTATAGCTCCAGGCTGCATGGATAGTATGGTCAACAAGTACACAGCCAATCGCCGCCTACGTTCTGAAGATGCTTATAGCCCAGACGGGCGACACGACCTGCGTCCAGAATATCCAACAATAGTCTATAGCCAGATTCTTCGCCAACTATTTCCTGATGTGCCTATTGTATTGGGAGGCATTGAGGCTTCACTGCGCCGTTTATCCCATTACGACTATTGGCAAGACCGCTTGCGGCCCAGTATTTTGTGTGACGCTCCAGCAGATTTACTTGTTTACGGTATGGGCGAGAAGCCTATGCTTGAAATCGCGGCAAAACTATCTGCGACAAACGATGGTATAGCCGACATTCCCCACGATATTCCACAGACTGCCTACCTCACAACAGACACCACTCCCCAACCTTCTGACATCGTGCTCCACAGCCATGAGGAGTGTCTCCGCAATAAACGCTCACAAGCCGAAAACTTCCGTCATATCGAGGAACAGTCAAATATACTTCATGCACAACGTATCATCCAACCCCTGCAAGATATTAACAAAAGAGGTACAAGCATTAAGCATGATACAAGGAGTGGCTTTGTTGTTGTTAACCCACCCTACCCTCCTATGACCACACAGGAATTGGACGCATCGTTCGACTTACCCTATACGCGGCTGCCACATCCCAAATATAAAGGCAAACGGATTCCTGCCTATGAAATGATTAAGTTTTCTGTCAATATTCATCGTGGTTGTTTTGGCGGTTGTGCTTTCTGCACCATTTCTGCCCATCAAGGAAAATTTATCTCGTGCCGCTCCAAAGAAAGTATTCTGCGAGAAGTACGGCAAGTAACCCAAATGGACGGCTTCAAGGGCTACCTTAGCGACCTTGGAGGACCTTCTGCCAATATGTATGGCATGGAGGGACGCAACAAGAATGTCTGTGAGAAATGCCGGCGGCCCAGTTGTATTCATCCTCAGATTTGCCTTAATCTTAATACCAACCACTCTAAACTGTTGGATATATATCACGCCGTTGATGCCTTACCAAATATCAAAAAGAGTTTCATCGGCAGTGGTGTGCGCTACGACTTGTTGTTACACCGAGGAAAGGACGAGCAGACAAATCGGGCTGCACAGGAGTACACCAGAGAACTAATAATCCATCACGTCAGCGGTCGTCTAAAAGTGGCTCCCGAACATACCAGCGAACATGTGCTGACGCTGATGCGCAAGCCGTCTTTCCAGCAATTTTACGACTTTAAACGTATATTCGACCGCATCAATAATGAAGAAGGTCTGCGCCAGCAGATTATCCCCTACTTCATTTCAAGCCATCCCGGCTGCACAGAGGCAGACATGGCACAGTTAGCCAATCTTACGCGCAAAATGGGGTATCGTCTGGAACAGGTACAAGATTTTACCCCAACTCCTATGACTGTTTCCACAGAGATGTACTACACAGGCTATAATCCTTATACGCTGGAACCCGTCTATACAGCTCATACACAACAAGAAAAACTAGCTCAGCGCGACTACTTCTTCTGGTATAAAAATACTCCAAACTCTCATCACCCTCATGCAAATTCTCGAACAGAGCCTCATCGCCAAGAACCCCAAGAAAGCAAGCGAAGACGGAATCGTCGTCACCGCTGATTTCATAGCAGTCATTGACGGTAGTACCTCCAAAACACAATACCGCCATAGCTTGTTTCGCTCCAACGGGCGTTATGCCATGCAATTGGCGTCGCGCTATATTAGGCGAATGTCCAAAGAGAGCAGTTGCGAGCAGTTCTTGCGCGGTGTAACAGCCCTATTCCGTAAGCACTATAAGAAATCTATGCTTGAACGGTTTACTGAACACCCCGAGGACCGCATGACTTGTTCAGCCATTATCTTTAGTCGTTTGAAACGTGAAATATGGATGATTGGTGACTGTATGGGACTTATTACTCCTCTGTCCAATTATCAACCATCTATCGCTCCTACTCCTCAACTCTTGGAAAATCCCAAACCCTATGAGGGCGAGTTGGCAGCTATGCGTGCTGCAGAGGCCGAACGACTGCTGGTTAACGGACACACTATTGATGAACTATGCCGCAATGATATAGCTCGTCCTGTTATCTTGCCTCGTATGCTGGAAACAATGCGCGAACAAAATGTGACATATAGCGTTATTGACGGATTCCCAATACCTCGACAACATATTCGCGTCATACCTCTTGACTTCCATCCCTGGGAGATTGTCCTCGCTTCAGATGGTTATCCTGTATTATGCCCTACATTGGCAGAAAGTGAGGTAGCTTTGCAACATCAGCTAGCCACAGACCCATTAAACATTAGGACATTTCAGGCAACTAAAGCCTTTCACCCAGACAACAATTCTTTCGATGACCGTAGCTACATCCGTTTTAGGGTGTGACTCTTAGTTGCTACGAACAATAACATAAATAATAACTGGTGCGCCGATAAGCGGAGTAATTGCATTTAGGGGTATCACTCCATATTCACTTGGTAATACACAAAGCAGGTTACATCCCAAAGCAACAACGCTACCCATAAAAATTGTTGCTGGTAACAATGAGCGATGATTATCCGTCTGTAACAGTAAACGGGTAATATGAGGTACAGCCAGCCCAATAAATGCTACAGGACCACAGAAAGCAGTAACGACAGCGGTCAAGAAACCTGTTACGACGAGTAACCAATTACGCACTCTCACAATATTGATGCCCAAATTTTCAGCGTAACGGTCACCCAACATCAAAGCATTTAGGGGCTTAATGAGTAGAAGACTACCCAAGATTCCCAACAAAGTAGTGGAAGCAAAAACTGGCATCATACGCATGGAAACACCACCAAAGGAACCCATACCCCATACCAGATACGACTTGACACCCTCGTCCGTTGCAAAAAAGTTTAGCAAAGAGATAGCACTGTTACTGACATATCCTATCATAATGCCGATAATAAGTAGCATTACATTGTTGCGCACAATAGAAGAAAAAAAGAATAACAGCAGCATTACAAGCATAGCACCCACAAAAGCTGCCAGTAATACTGCAACAAATCCATTGACAGAAAGACTGCCTGCTGATATATTGCCCCCAAGTAAAAGCATGACCAACGCAACACCCAATCCTGCACCACTATTGACACCAAAGATGCTGGGACCAGCCAACGGATTACGGAAAGCTGTTTGCAACATCAAGCCACTAACAGCCAAAGCACCACCAGCTAAAGTAGCTGTAAGCGCTTGCGGCAATCGGGATTCCAATACGATAAACTGCCAAGAAAGTTTAAATTCATCACTACCCAATAGAATATGCACAACATCAGTCACAGGAATATTGACTGACCCTACAAATAGGTTCAGCATGAAAAGCATTATTATGAGTAATACCATCAACGAGCAATATATCATTCCTTTACTCTTCATTCTATTCATCCTTATTCTTTAATCCTCTGGTAATAGCGAAGTTCTGGCAATCCAGAAATTTCTGGGTGTACTATCTTAATAAAGTCTGTCAATAACCAGTCTGGGCGGAAGGGCGACTCCTCATAGAACTGTGACAATTGAACATTACATCCGTAAACTCGGCGTTGCTGGAAAGCATGGAACTGGCTATAACCATGATGCTCGTTGAGCAGTTCATCATAACTGATAAGATGGTCATTAGAGAAACGAAACAGCCACACGTCACACTCGCCAGCTTCTTCCAATACACTCTCGAAAGACTGCGACACGGAACCACTATGATTATCACCAGACCAAGGATAGCGACAATTAGCGTCACGCAACATCTGTCCAATGGTACTCTGTCCCCCAGGAACATACCACACAGAACCCATCATTTTATCAATCAGAACAGATTGGGGCGCCTTAGTGTCTACTGATTTCGCCAAAACTCGCAGAGCCTGATAACTACTGTCAACTACGGCAAATAAACTATCAGCCTCACGCTCACAGCCAAAAAGCATACCATAGAAACGCATCCACTCGGCACGAGCCAATGGAGCGCGTTCCATATAGTCAGCACACTCAATAACAGGTACGTCAATTTCATCTACCTTGCCATAACCGCCATTATTCTCAAAAGGCGACAAGAATATGGCATCAGGTCGTAAGTCTATCATTTTCTCAATGGCAGGACTCATGCTATCGCCACAATCAATGATACGACCTTTCTTTACTTGCTCGTGAATGAAGGGAAGTTTGATATATTTCAGGTCAGCCACACCCGCAACACTATTTTCTTGATGCAACATTTGTAACAAGGAACAATGCACGGTGGTAAAGACAATAGCACGCTGCAAGGGTACCCTAACTATAGTTCCATCTGGCAATGACTCTGCCTTTTTCCCTTTCGGAACCAAAAGATAGCGATGGAGCATTTTGTTAGGTTTCCACGGATTCGCCAAAGTCACCTCTGTGTAGTCTTGATGGCGGACTACCGTGATATATTCTGCATAACGAAAACACACAATATCACCCTCCTCCTGCAACCGATTTGTTTGGCTATGACAGGAGGAAAGCAATACCGCTAGGACAATCTGCAAATATATCAGCAAATATTTCATCCTACAACACGATACAAACGTTATTGGACTAACGTATAGTTGATGTCGTCCAGACAAATGTAGGCTGGCGTATTTAAACCATAATTACCTTTATCCGAGCCATCGAATTCAAAAGACAGTTTCTTGACTATTCCTAATGCGGCAAGGTCTACCTTTTGCCACTCGTTTACATAATTAGTTCCTTGTGCCAAACTGATTTCAACTTTAGCGGTAGTGCCGTCGAGATGAGTACCAATAATAGTACATTTAAGCCAATCAGTGTCATCAAATTTCTTTGAGATTGTACCATCATTAAGTATACAATCAACTGTATAAGCACTATTGGTATAATATAAGTAATTGATAATGGCTCCCTTCTCAGCCATTACCTCAATCTCCTCACCATAAGTGGTGACGACACAAAACTTATTTCCCGTTTTGGCTTTACCTACTACATTGTTATATTGTCCAAGGGCAAGGCCAGAAAAGCTATCTTCTGTACGAGCAGAAATAGCAAAGCCACTCCAGTAAGTGAATTCGCCCAATGAAGATTCACTAACAGAATAGTTAATCGGGAATTTCAAAGCCCCCTCTACATACTCATTAGGATATTGAGTGATGGTACCACCAAAACCATCGTCAGAACTTTTACCCTTATTGTTCTTTTCACCAATCCAAAAGCCATCTTCATTTACCTTCTGATATTCGAAAGACGCGGTTATAGAAGATATTTGGGGAACAGGGTCAGAATTGTCAAGACTGCAAGCAGAAAAAGCTATACAGCTGGCTAATGCCATAAATACATAATAAAACTTGTTGATATTCATATACGTTAATTATTTAATATAGTTAATATATAACTTGCTTCTTGGCTGTGCCATCACTCATTCGCATGATGTTCAAACCACGACGTGGAGCAGGCAAGGTTGCACCGTTCAGATTGTGATAGGACACAGCATGGGGGGAATTCATCGAGTGAACAGACGAAATACCAGAAGTAGCCCGTTCGATAGCCTCAAGTGAGGCACTTAGATGATTGTCTTCTGCGATAGCTATTTCCGTAGATGTATCACCTATCATTGGGTATTGCTGGTTTGTAGCTGAATAGACACGCACAAAGTCGATAAAGTCAAGGTGAACGGGTTGTCGGTTTGCATCTACAGCATTACCAATATCAAAAGTGAAGTCGTCTGGACGATTATCTACATAGCCAGAACGATAGAATAACTGGATAATACCCGTCGTAGACATCATTCCACTTTTAGGCAACAATGTGCCTCGGAAAGTCAGTTGGTCTTCTTCTATCCACTCGGGATAATATTCTTGTGTATGGGAGAGGATGCGAATTACTTCACCTGTACCACCCTTGTTATCCGTCCATGGGATATTTTGCATAGGCGCACGCTGATAGGTCAATTCATAGTCATAAATCACCTTGCCTACGCTATCTACATCAGCACTTCCCGACAATTCGTACCAGGGGTCATCTGGCAGCCAGTTATGGTTAACATCCTTAGACACCATAATGATGCCAGGCTCTGAAGAACCTCCTATACTACTACCTATCTCCGCAAAAGCATTTCCTATAATTTTTAGGTCATTCTGTCCCTCAATGTTCGCAATAGAATGGTCAAAATGAAAGGTGATATAACCGCCATAAGGCCCCAATCCTATCAGTCCTTGATTATCTTCATCATCCGTAGAATTAGCTACTAAAATAGTAGTACACTTAGCCGCCATAGTAGCAGGTGTATCACCTTCTTCATATTCAGGCATTTCGTTGGTAAACTGTCCAGGGGCTGGCACATACTCATCCACAGCTTCAACATAGCTTTGGTGTTCTGCCTTGTCCCGTTTCTGCTGAGCCATCATCGTAGTCATTGCCAGCAGACATAAAATCGTTGTTTGTAGTCGTCTCATATTTCGTTCTCTATTTAGTTTTTCTTAGATTTCATTACAAAAGTAGCATGGGCAGGAATATCACCCGTACGAACCTTGTAATCAAAAGTTCCGTCAGCCAGAAAATGTAGCAACTCACCACTTGACACATAATTCTTGGCATCCATGACATAAAAGTCACGTCCATTAGGATTGACTATGATACCATAAGGCATCTTTACCTTTGCAAGTTCTGGAGCAGATGACAGTGTATCTGAAATAACACTATGAGTCCTTACATTGATGATACCATAGCTCTTCGTATCTCTACTAATGTAATATAGCGAGTCACCTACAATACACAAATCAGATACCTGAAGATTGAGACTTCCCGCTGGTTGCATTTGTCCGTTATTATCAGGAATAAGCCACAACAGGCGGGCTGGTTCATTGATATTATTCCCACGCGAAGTTACCCACAACTGCCCATATTGGTCAGTACGAATACGATGCAGGTTAGGAACTACGTCTATTTTACGTTCTTCCTCAAAAGTCTGTAAATTTATCACGCTTACCGTACGGTCATAATCCGGCACTCGATAGCCTCCCGAATTAGCAACATACAGACGGTCACCCAGCACTGCCAATTCATCAGGCTGATAGCCCACATTGATACGTCCTACTATCTGGTGTGTCAGTGTGTCTATTTTATAGACTTGCCCTAATGGCGCATCGCCGCTTACGGCTACGGGGCCAACATAGCTGCTGACATAAGCAAACCCTTTGTGAAAGGCCAGATAACGACAGTTAGGTATGTCTATCTTAGCTAACTTTCGAGCATCTTTGGCTCGACACACCTCTACCTTATTCGAGCAGTTAATAACCAACCATAGTTGTGACCCATAAATCTTCGCATCATTACCTACGTCACCCAGTTCTTTCACTTCATTTGGATTACGTTCTGCATAAATATTACGCTGGTAGGTCACTTGTAAACTGTCTGATAAGTCAAGATAGTCAAGCGTGCACTTATTGGAGCCCATGTTGCCTTCACAAAGTATATACATACCCACAGCCTCACTTTGAGTAGGTCTTACGCTAATGATTTCCTCCTCCATATAGATGATAATATCGTCCTTACGGCAGGCTGCAAGACTCACCAAAAGCAACACAGCATATATAATAAAATGACTACACTTCATATCTTTACCTCCATTGTTAAAGCATAGTTACGTTTAGGCATAGGATAGTTCAAGATAACATCATAGTCTTGTGAGAACAGGTTGTTAACCTCCAACATAGTCCTCAATTCAATATGCTTAAACTTATGTCTCCACGACAACGACAAATCGCTTGTATACCAAGGTTGCATATAGTTGAAGCGGATATTCTCTTGCTGGTTATAGCGCTCCCCCGCATATACAAAACTATAATTTATATCCCATTGCCGATACTGTACATTCAAAATGGCCGAACCGCCATGCCAAGGGATATAGGGAATTTGATGACGATAATAGGTATCATCAGGACTTGTTACGTCACGAGCCTGCTGATAAGTGTATTGTAGGCGTCCCGTCACTAAAAGTCCGCGCAGAGGGACTGTGGTCAATTCTGTCTCCACGTCTATACCTTTGATATGCACCCGTCCCAAATTCAGCATGGTCCAGCGAAACTGCTGTCCCTTTGGATAAGCAACAATCTTGTCATGAACGCTATTGTAATAGGCATCTGTCTGTACGTGGAAATATCGCACCAAGCCATATTGCCAGCGTTTGTCGTAACTCAGTCCTACATTGTATTGCAACACTGCTTCTGGCTTCAGTTTTGCATTGCCGATTTCTGTGTAATACAGGTCGTTGAAAGTTGGCATGCGGAAACTCTTTTTTGCATAGAAACGCAACGAAAGATGGTGTGCATCGAAGGGACGGTAGTTGACAAAGAAAGCTGGTGTCAATACATTTCTTGCCATATTGGAAGCTACACGTTCCACATGGTCGTTTATCATTGTTGCAAGAATAGAGCCTTGCATTTTTATGCGTCCTAAAGATAGTGCCGTAGCCAGAGACACGTAGTTACTGTAACGAGTAGGCTTTGCAAACTGACGGGCATTACTCAGCAATTTGTTCCATTTAAAATCATAACTCAACGAAACGCTCCACAACTGGGGAAGCACGTCGTAGACATTCGAGGTCGATAGATATAATTCCTGTTGCCAATAGCTATTGTCCACCTGTAGCATTGTCGTGTCACGATTTGCATAACGGGTGTCATAATAAGCGTACTTAGCCAACCATTGTGTAGTGAACCTGTTGCCAAAACTTTTCTGAAACCGGCCTTGCGTAAAGATATTATGGTCCCATTGGCGTTCACCACGACGCCAAACATTATTGACAATAGCACCAGGAATACCTCGCTCTGAGTGGTACATATAAAACTTTAATTTCCAGAAGCCCTCCTCTAACTTTCCGTGTAGGTTTCCTTCTGTGCGTAGTGCCCATACGTCACCATTCTGGCGAATCGCTGTGGTATCATAAGCAGTAGACCCGTCTTGACGTTTACGCACATAACGAAACTTATACTTTCCGCTGGCCTGCATCCACTCTGCTGAGAGTGATGAACTCAGTTTCTCATTCATTAGTTGTTCGTAGAGCACGGCTATCCTATACATATCGCTGGAGCCATACTTCGCCTTTACCTTCAGATTATAAGTACGTCCCTGTTCAAAACGGGGAGCACGGGTACGAATATAGACACTTCCAGCATGGCCAAAATCGCTGGCAGGTTGCATGATGGCACTCTTTTGACCATTAAAGAGAGTTATCTCCTCAACATTATCCAATGAAAACTGCCCTAAGTCTATCTGCCCATTCTGAGCATTACCCAATTCCACACCATCGTAGCTAATACCCAAATGATTAGTTCCCATAGAGCGGATATTTACGGTTTTAATTCCTCCCACCCCACCATAGTCCTTTAGCTGCAGACCAGAAAAATAACGTAACGCATCAGCAACACTATGGGCACTCAGTTTCTCTAATTGTTCACCGTTAAGTGACTGAGAAGGAATAATCTCTTGATGGTTATAACGACTGACCACCATCACCTCATCTAAATGCTGGATGCTGTCAAAACGGCTATATAAGGACTGCTGAGCCCACGTCATACATACCGTCAATAAAAGGACGATAGTCGTCACCTGTCTATTTGTCACGTGTAGTTCTATTACACTATCACACCTTGTGGTCTAACCCCAGAGAACACATACAGATGTATTTCGGCACAAAAAGGCAGGTTTTCTGACTTACAACCCATTGTGAACGTCTTCCCAATAATATCAGTGACATTTGTGCTCACAACAAGAATGGCTGCTTACAGCTGCGGGACAGTTGAGGACTCACACCTCATTCCCTAACCTTTTGCTGCGGCAAAGGTAGTGCAAACTGAGCAAAATACAAAATAAATTTGCATTTATTTTTATTTTCGAAGTGCAGCCTACCTTGACAAAAGGCAAAGGCACAAACATCTTTTGGAATCAGAAGCGAGACTTCTATTGCTAAAATGGCAGGAGTATAAAGACTATTGGGCTTGTGCCCTGCGCCAAGTGTTTCGCCATCCGTTCCAGTTGAAGCCGCTGTCGTATCTTAGGCGGAAGTGGATGTCGCGGGTGGTTCCGTCGTCCATGTAACCCTCGAAGTAGTCATCGTCCAGATGATAGTCGTAGATAACGACCTCGCCCCAACTGTCGTCATACCTGATGCGGATTCGGCCATTGTCCACCGTCCAACGGAATTCACAATAATAGTCGACACGGCCTGCACCAACATTATAGTCTATCTCGTAGCCCGTTCCGCCATAAGCATTCTCGCGTTGGAAGTATATGGAGGTGCGGAATGTGTCGCCACGCTTTCCCCAGCGGTCGTAGTAGTAGGTGTCAATATAACCCGTCCACGTGCCGTCCAGCGTTCGTGCCTCGTAGCGGTCTGCTGCATCTTGGTCGCAACTAGTGAGTGCCAGAGTAGTGGGCAGTGCCAATATGGCCATCATCAAGTAGGTATAAATCTTCTTCATAGTCGTATCGTTTTAATGTTCATTTATCGTTTCTTGGTGCAAATGTACCTGTTTCTGTCCATCTTCAGCAGGTAATTCTCCTATTTCTCAGTAGGGATTTTCCTATTATCGGTGTCGGCTGCCGTTGGGAGATGCTTTTTCCCGAATTCGGGGTCTACTTTGATAAAGATGGTTACAAGGAAGGTGATAATGCAAAGGAACATGACCAGCACGAAGAAGGAGTGATAGCCCATCACGTCTTTCAGATAGCCAGAGAGCATACCAGGCAGCATTAGTCCTAGATAAGACAAGGCTGTGCAGAAGGCATAGTGTGACGTCTGAAACGCCCCTTTGCTGAAATAGAGCATATAGAGCGTGAGGGCGGTAAAGCCAAGACCATAGCCAAACTGTTCGACAAATAGGCAGGAACTAATTAAGAACAGGTTTTCGGGCATAGCATAGCTCATATAAACATAAACTATATCGGGCAACGTGATGGCACACACCATAGGCCATAGCCATCGCTTGAATCCGTCGCGCCCTGCCAACATGCCGCCGATGATACCGCCAAGCGTCAATCCTATGACACCCACCGTACCGCTGGCCAATCCAAACTCTTGCGGCGAGAGTCCCAATCCTCCTGCAGCATGGGGTCGCATGAGGAATGTGACACTCATTTTGGCAAGCAATGCTTCGGGGAAGCGATAGAACAGCAGAAAGAGCAAAGTAAACAGCATATCACGGGGCGGTAACTTCTGAAAAAAAGACTTGAAGGCTGTCACAACTCCAGAAGCGACTTTGCGGGCATTGGTATGGTGGGGTGTATCGTTTGCAGAACGCGGCATGATATAGGCATGGTATAGACAAACAGCCAAAAACAAGCCTGCCAACCCATAGAAAACGAGACTCCATGTAAAAGCATTCCGATTGCGGAACACCAACTGCAACACTCCTGCAACAGGTATCAATACACCATTACCGAAGATGACGGCCAGTCGATAGAACGTATTGCGGATGCCCACGAACCACACCTGCTGGTGGTCGTCAAGTTCGAGCATATAATAGCCGTCGGCAGCAATATCGTGCGTGGCACTGCTGAAAGCCATTAGAAAGAAACAAGCCATCGTGCCTTGAAACCAGAATGGGGTGTCCAACGTAAAAGCGACACCAGCCAGCGACGAGCCTAATAGTAATTGCATGGCCAGTACCCACCAGCGCTTGGTGCGGCAAAGGTCAACGAACGGACTCCACAAAGGTTTAATGACCCAGGGCAGTCCCAGCCAACCTGTGTAAAGAGCTATGTCAGTATCGCTCAGCCCCAACTGCATATACATTACTACAGCTACAGTCATGACCACCACATTGGGCAGTCCCTCGGCAATATAGAGCGTGGGTATCCAGAACCAGGGATTCCTTTGTTTCATCGACAATCTTTCACCTTTTATTTAATATATCTTCTTAATTTCAGCACCACGATAGTAGCGTAACAGTATTTCATCATAAGCATAACCCTGCTGTCCCATTACAGCAGCACCAATCTGGCAGAGTCCGACACCATGCCCCCATCCCCGACCTTTCAGGCGAAAACCCATAGCCGTCTTTTCCACCTCAAAGGCCGAACTATATAGGTGCGTCTTGCTGAGGGCTCGGCGTATCTCCAGTTCCTTTCCAAGAGTGAACGACTTCTTCGTGCCCACAATCTTTAACTTCCAGATACGTCCGCTTTTTCCGCGCTCCAGCGGCACCAAATCGACAATATCACCAAAATCTTCTTTCAGTTTCTCGTCGACTATGCGTGTCAGCTCCTCTGATGTGTACTCCACCGTCCAGCGATAGAAATCGTTGGTTTCCAAATCGTAGTCGTTAAGCACCTGTGCCAATATCTCCTTGTCACTGGTGTTGCAGAAAGGGTCTTCCACACTGACCAGATAAGGTTTAGGCGTGTCTTCCCAACAATACTGGAACTCCTCGGTTATCCCGCCACAGCATTTGGAGAAGCGAGCATCGCATATCTCATCGCCATAGCAGAGAATCTGTCCACGAGTAGCCTTCAAAGCCTGTTCTACAGCCTTGCTGGTCTGCTTGGTAATGCCTTGATAACGCTGACAATGGTCGTCAGCAC
>JAFLSF010000048.1 GCA_022511045.1 Prevotella sp. | reverse complement strand
TGATGGCTGAGATGGATGCTGATGCCGACTGGACACAGCAGTTCCACTATGGTGCTATTCGTAACAATAACGCCAAGATGCACGCTCTGCTCGGCGACGATACAGGTTTTGACTCTATCGGTGAGTTTAACACCGCTAAGGCTATGGCTAAGTTCCTCGATAAGCTGAATTCGGAAGATAAACTTACGCGTACCATATTATATACGTTGAACCCATGCGCTAACGAGGTGATTGCTACTATGCTGGGTAACTTCCAGGGTGGCGAGCCAGGTAAGATTCAGTTTGGTTCTGGCTGGTGGTTCAATGACCAGAAGGATGGTATGGAGCGCCAGATGAACGCCTTGTCAGTGTTGGGTCTGCTGAGCCGCTTCGTAGGTATGTTGACAGACTCTCGTTCGTTCCTCAGCTATCCGCGTCATGAGTACTTCCGCCGTATTCTCTGCAATATGTTAGGTAACGATGTTGAGAAGGGTCTGTTACCCGACGACCGCGAGTTGCTCGGCCAAATGGTAGAGGACATCAGCTACAACAACGCACGTCGTTATTTCAAGTTCTATTAAGAACAAATATGAATGTAGCGTATTGGGAGCTACAAGTATAAAAAATCGGGCAAATGCTTTGTGCTTTGCCCGATTTTTTGTACTTTTGCAGGGATTTTCGAAAATATATCAAACATTGCAATGAATATTTCATATAAATGGTTAAAAGAGTACGTAGACTTTGAGTTGACACCACAACAAGTGTGCGAGGCACTTACCTCGACGGGTCTTGAAGTTGGCGCACTGGAGGAAGTACAAAGTATAAAGGGAGGACTGAAAGGACTTTACGTGGGTAAAGTGCTGACTTGCGAGATGCATCCAGACAGCGACCATCTGCACGTAACGACCGTAGACTTGGGAAAAGGTGAACCCCAGCAGATAGTTTGTGGTGCTCCCAACGTAGCAGCAGGCCAGAAAGTTATCGTGGCCGATTTGGGCTGTGTGCTCTATGATGGCGACAAGGAGTTTCAGATTAAGAAATCGAAGTTACGTGGCGTAGAGTCATTCGGTATGATTTGTGCGGAAGATGAGATAGGTGTTGGCACCAGTCACGACGGTATTATTGTATTGCCTGAAGATGCGCAAGTGGGAATGTCTGCTGCAGAGTATTACCATTTGGAGAGTGACTGGCTCATTGAAGTGGATATTACGGCCAATCGTGCTGATGCACTATCACATTTGGGTGTGGCACGAGACCTATACGCGTGGCTCACGAGGAACGGCCACAAGACGGTTCTGAATAGGCCTTGTTTGGACTCTTTCTGTGTTGATAATCACGACTTACCTATTGATGTGGTAATTGAAAATACGGATGCCTGCAAACGTTATGCGTGCGTCAGTGTGACGGATTGTGAGGTTAAGGAGTCGCCTGATTGGTTGAAAGAAAAACTGACGGTGATAGGTTTGCGTCCCATCAATAATATTGTAGATATTACTAACTATGTGATGATGGCTTTTGGCCAGCCTTTGCATACGTTCGATGCAGATATGGTGAAAGGGCATAAGATAGTTGTGAAGACTATGCCCGAAGGTACTCCTTTCCAAACATTAGATGGAGTAGAACATAAGCTTTCGGACAAAGATTTGGCTATCTGCAATGCGGAAGACCCAATGTGTATTGCTGGTGTCTTTGGTGGCAAAGGTAGTGGTACGTATGAGACGACGAAGAATGTGGTACTTGAGTCGGCCTATTTCCATCCAACATGGATTCGCAAGTCAGCTCGCCGTCACGGATTGTCTACTGATGCTTCGTTCCGCTTCGAGCGTGGCGTTGACCCTAATATTACAATTGATGCATTGAAATATGCCGCAATCCTGTGCCGTGAGTTAGCTGGCGGTAAGGTGTCGATGGAAATCAAGGATGTTTACCCAGAACCTATCAAGAACGCTGTTGTAGAATTGCGTTTTGATTACGTTCACCAACTTATTGGCAAGGAGATTCCTACCGAGATAATTAAGAGTATCTGCACGTCGTTGGAGATGAAGATTCTTAGCGAGACGGCCGAAATGCTGATGCTTGAGATTCCCGCCTATCGCGTGGATGTGCAGCGTCCCTGTGATGTGGTAGAGGACATCTTGCGAATCTATGGATATAATAATGTGGAAATCCCCACTCAGTTGAAGTCAAGTCTCGTTATTAAGGGCGAAGAAGACCAGAAACATAAATTGGCTAATCTTGTCAGTGAACAATTAGTAGGTGCTGGCTTCAATGAGATTCTGAATAACTCTCTGACGAAATCGGCCTATTACGAAGACGGAGATACGAAGAACGAAAATCTTGCTCGCATTATGAATCCGTTGTCAAGCGACCTCAATGTTATGCGAGGTACATTGCTTTACGGAGGATTGGAAAGCATAGAGCACAATGTTAAGCGTCGTAATCCGAATTGTCATTTCTTCGAGTTTGGCAACGTTTATAAGTTCTCACCAGAAAAGCAAAACGACGAAGAGCCTATGCAGGCTTATAAAGAGCAACATCATCTGGCGCTCTGGATTACAGGTAAGCGCGTAGAAGGCTCGTGGGCTCATTCCAATGAAGACACTTCGTATGCAGAGTTGGACGCATACGTTCAAAATATTTTGGTGCGTATTGGAGTTCAGCAAGGTATGATTGTTCGCAAGAAATCTGAGAATCTCATATTCTCTGCTGGCCTTACTATTGAAAAACGTGGAGGTAATCAAGTTGTTGAAATGGGTGTGTTGTCCAAAAAGTTGCAGAAGCAATTTGATATTGACATGCCTGTCTACTATGCAGAATTGAATTGGAGTGCTCTGATGAAGATGGTCCGCAAGCAGAAAGTAGAGTTTACGGAAATAACTAAATATCCTGCCGTTAGTCGCGACCTTGCATTGCTCATTGACCAAGACATAGAGTTTGCCCAAATAGAGGAAGTGGCTCGCCAGACGGAGAAGAAACTGCTCAAGAAAGTAGAGTTGTTTGATGTATACGAAGGCAAGAATCTACCTGCTGGAAAGAAAAGTTATGCCGTTAATTTCATCCTGCAAGATGATGAAAAAACAATGGGCGACAAGCAGATTGAGGCTATCATGAATAAGTTGATAAGTAATCTCAAGCAAAAGTTGAACGCAGAGTTAAGATAAGTATTGTATGAATCTTGTGATTTTATAAAGCAATAAGAAATATAATAATAAAATAGTAATCCAATGGGAAGAGCATTTGAATATCGCAAAGCCGCGAAATTGAAAAGATGGGGCCACATGGCCAAAACGTTCACTAAAATAGGCAAGCAAATAGCCATTGCCGTGAAGGCTGGCGGTCCAGAACCTGACATGAATCCTGCATTGCGTGCTATTATTGCCAATGCCAAGCGTGAGAACATGCCAAAGGATAATATTGAGCGTGCTATTAAGAACGCTATGGGTAAGGACCAGAGTGACTATAAAGAAGTGACCTATGAGGGATATGGTCCTCATGGAGTTGCCATTTTTGTTGATACGCTGACGGACAACACGACACGTACAGTAGGTGATGTGCGCTCAGTGTTCAATAAATTTAATGGTAATTTAGGTACACAAGGTTCATTGTCGTTCTTATTTGACCATAAAGCTGTCTTCACATTTAAAAAGAAAGACGGTCTGGATATGGATGAGATGATACTCGACCTTATAGACTATGGCGTGGAAGACGAATACGATGAAGATGAGGAGGAGAACAGTATTACTATTTATGGTGACCCCCAGTCGTTTGGTGCTATTCAAAAACATTTGGAAGAAAACGGCTTTGAGGTGACAGGCGCAGAGTTTACTCGAATCCCCAACGATTTAAAAGACGTGACTCCAGAAGAACGTGAAACTATTGACAAAATGGTTGAGAAATTGGAAGACTTTGACGATGTGCAGACTGTCTATACCAATATGAAACCAGAACTGACAGAAGAATAAGTCTGACGTTGGAGGGTTTATTGGTAATCAGATTGATGGAACGTGGCTTCAAAAAGTTGCGTTCCTTTCTTTTTTGTTGAATAGTAGACGTAACGGAAACTATAGCCAGCTTCTTTGTAGAGTTTAAGATTAGGAGAGTTCTTGACTTCTTTCAAAAGTTGCTCACGAGGCATATTGCTATTGATAAGTTCTGCATCATCAAGAAGGCCTTTGATAGTATAAACATAACTGATGGTATGTGTATTCTTATCAAACGTCATACTATCCATCATAATATCCTTAGCAACAAGTATGGGACAATGCTTTTCCGTATATTCTCTTGCTTCACGGGCGCAACGTTCATCCATTGATTCTTGACAAGCGCATGCTACCATTATAATGATTATAAAATAAACTATTTTCTTCATTATGCGGCGTTCTTTTTATCTTTATAAATAATGTTTATAAGCTGTTCGAGTGCAAAATTACAAAAAAAACACGAAAACTTTCGTTGAAATAAAAAAAACTTTGTATCTTTGCAAAGCTATTAACGAACAAACAATAACTTAAAATATTTTACTGCTTATGTCACAGATTATCGGACACATTTCTCAGATTATTGGTCCTGTCATTGACGTGTTCTTTGATACCAAGGGACAGGATGCAGAGAAAGTGCTGCCAAAAATCCATGATGCTCTGAAAATTCAGCGCTCTAATGGTAGTCAGCTTATTGTAGAGGTGCAACAGCACATTGGCGAAGATACCGTGCGCTGTGTGGCTATGGATAATACTGACGGACTTCAACGTGGATTGGAGGCAACGCCGCTGGGTTCACCAATTTTGATGCCCTCTGGTGAACAGATTAAGGGCCGTATGCTGAACGTTATAGGTCAGCCTATTGATGGTATGAAACAACTTGATATGACGGGAGCCTATCCTATTCATCGCGAGGCACCTAAATTTGAAGAGTTGTCTACCACTAAGGAAGTTCTGGCTACAGGTATAAAGGTTATTGATTTGCTGGAGCCTTATCTGAAAGGTGGTAAGATTGGCCTTTTTGGTGGCGCTGGTGTAGGTAAGACCGTGCTTATCATGGAGCTCATCAATAACATTGCCAAGGGCCATAATGGCTTCTCTGTTTTTGCGGGAGTTGGTGAGCGTACTCGTGAAGGTAATGACCTTATCCGTGAAATGATTGAGTCGGGCGTTATTCGTTATGGTGAGAAATTCCGCGAAGCTATGGAACAGGGTAAGTGGGATCTCTCGCTCGTTGACCCCGAAGAGTTGAAGAAATCGCAGGCGACGTTGGTTTATGGTCAGATGAACGAACCACCAGGAGCACGTGCTTCTGTTGCTTTGTCAGGTCTGACGGTTGCCGAGGCTTTCCGCGACGGCGGCGGTAAGGATGGTAGTGCTGCCGATATATTGTTCTTCATTGACAATATTTTCCGTTTCACGCAGGCAGGTTCTGAGGTGTCAGCTCTATTAGGCCGTATGCCTTCTGCTGTAGGTTATCAGCCTACGCTGGCTTCTGAGATGGGTGCCATGCAGGAGCGTATTACTTCTACCAAGTCTGGTTCTATCACCTCTGTACAGGCCGTATATGTGCCTGCCGACGACTTGACCGACCCTGCTCCTGCTACTACATTTACGCATTTGGATGCCACAACGGTGCTTGACCGTAAAATAGCTGAGTTAGGTATCTATCCTGCTGTTGATCCATTGGGTTCCACATCCCGTATTCTTGATCCGTTAGTAGTTGGCAAGGCTCATTATGATTGTGCTCAGCGCGTTAAGGAGATCCTTCAACGTTACAAAGAATTGCAGGACATTATTGCCATTCTGGGTATGGATGAGTTGTCAGATGAAGATAAGTTGACGGTGAACCGTGCGCGTCGTGTGCAGCGTTTCCTCTCACAGCCATTCTCGGTTGCAGAGCAGTTTACGGGTCTGCCAGGTGTGATGGTGCCCATTGAAGATACCATCAAAGGATTCAATGCTATTCTCGATGGTGAGGTTGATGACTTGCCAGAGCAGGCTTTCCTCAATGTTGGTACAATAGAAGATGCGAAGGCTAAGGCCAAGAAACTGCTTGAGGCTGCTAAGGGCTAACAATCGTTTAATCGTAAACTGGTAAATCATAAATTTACAAGATGTTACAACTAAAGATAGTTTCCCCAGAGCGAATAGAGTTTGACGGAGAAATCAAGAGTGTTCTGGTGCCTGGCACTATGGGACAATTCCAGATATTTGTCAACCACGCACCCATTATCTCGTCTCTTGAAAAGGGCAAGGTCGTTTACGAACTGTCTAACGGCGAGAAACGAGAACTTGACATTATTGGCGGCTTTGTGGAAGTACAAAAGAATGTTGTCAGTCTTTGCGTTGAAATCAACAATGGGTGAATTATGAAGGATATTGCTAAACTGAGCAGGTCACACATTATTAGCAGCATAGTTCTTGTTTGCTGCCTCAATGTTGTGGTGCTTGTCGTATCACATCTTTGGAACTTTGAAGGTGTACTTATACCTATGGTTGTTAGTACGTTCTTCGCTTTAGTGATGGATGTGACCGCTGCTCTTGTTTGGCGATGGGTGGCTACGAAGCATCCGAAGATGCTTACATCATTCTTTACAGCTGTATCGGGTTTTCGCTTCTTTATTGCTATGATTCTTATGGCTGTGTGGTATTTTATATCGACACGTCAGGAAATGATGACGTTCATCATGGTGTTCCTGCTGTTCTATATAGCTTCGCTCCTTCATCATTCTATCTTTTTTTCGAGAGTGTCCAAACGTTCTATAACGAACAAAATGTAGTAAATTAAATGAAACAAATCAAGTCAATATGTCTCTTGCTGATGCTGGCGTTGTTGCCGTTGCCAATGATGGCTAATGAGCAACAGGATGGCGAGTTGAATATTCCAGAAATAGTGCTGGAACACTTGGCTGATGCCTATGAATGGCATATTGCCTCTTACAACGGCAAACATTTGAGCATACCGCTGCCTATTATTATACGTAGTTCACAGACAGGTAATTGGCATTTCTGTACGGAACATTCGTTGCCCGATGGTTTCTTTTTCAACCAAGACGCTCATGGCAAAATATATGAGCGTATGAGCGATGGCACTATTGAGCGTCCGCTTGACCTAAGTATTACACGTAATGTGCTGCAAATATGGATAGTCGTTGCAGTGCTATTGGCTGTATTCCTCAGTTGTGCCCGCTGGTATAAGAAACGCAATGAACGTAGCGAGGCTCCTGGCGGATTTGTGGGAGCTGTTGAAATGTTGGTAATGATGATAAATGATGATGTTATTAAATCGTCAATAGGCGAAAAGCATTATCGACCCTATGCACCCTATTTGTTGACGGTCTTTTTCTTCATCTTCATCACCAATCTCGTTGGCCTATTACCTGTTTTCCCAGGCGGTGCCAATGTTACAGGTAATATCAATATTACGTTCTTTTTGGCATTGTGTACATTTCTTGCTGTCAATCTGTTTGGTAATAAGGAGTACTGGAAAGAGATCCTCTGGCCAGATGTGCCTATCTTTTTGAAGGCGATCCCCATTATGCCTGTTATTGAGTTGTTCGGCGTGTTTACCAAGCCTTTTGCTCTGATGATTCGTCTCTTTGCCAATATGATGGCCGGTCATGCAGTGATAATTAGTTTCACTTGTGTTATATTCCTCGGATGGAGTATGGGTGTTGCATTTGGTGTTGGGCTGAATTTGTTCAGTGCTTTGATGTTACTGTTTATGAATGCTCTTGAGTTGCTGGTTGCCTTTGTACAGGCTTATCTGTTCACTATGCTCTCAGCAGTGTTTATAGGTTTGGCTCACAAAGAACACCATGCGGAATAAGAAAAATAAATAAAATACAATAAACTATTAACAAATAAAAACAATTAAAGTTATGATTACATCTATGTTATTAGCCGCTGAAGGCCTGGCTCAGTTGGGTTGCGGTATTGGTGCAGGTATTGCCGTTGTCGGCGCAGGTTTGGGTATTGGTAGGATTGGTGGTAGCGCCGTTGACGCTATTGCTCGTCAGCCTGAGGCTTCTGGTCAGATTTTTATCCAGATGATTCTGACTTCTGCTTTCGTTGAGGGTTGTGCCCTGTTTGCTATTGCTGCTTGTACGTTCTTGATTAAGTAAAGACTGTAAGCAAATGGATTTCACTCAATTACCAGCAATCCTAACGCCTGATTTGGGACTCTTGTTCTGGATGTTTCTGGCGTTCTTGGTTGTCTTCTGCTTGCTGGCTAAATATGGTTTCCCCGCTATCACCAACATGGTAGACGAACGTAACCGTTTTATCAATGACAGCTTGCGTAAGGCACAGGAAGCAGAGGAGCGTCTGGCCAACATCCAACAAGAAGGTGAGTCCATCTTACAGGAGGCACGCGAGAAACAGGCTCAGATACTGAAGGAGGCTGCAGAGTCGCGCGACGCTATTGTCGAGCAGGCTCAGCAAAAGGCTCGCACAGAAGGTGCTCGTCTGCTTGAAGAGGCTAAGGCCGCTATCGAGCAGGAGAAGAAAGCTGCCATTGCTGACATTCGCCAGCAGGTCGCTGCCCTAAGTGTCGATATTGCCGAAAAAGTACTCCGTCAGAACCTCCGTGACGATAAGTCACAGATGGACTTGATTGACCGCATGCTGGATGGTGTCTCTGCTAACTAATGTTATAAAATAGGTAACGCGTATGGATATTGGAGCTATATCAACCAGATATGCGAGAGCGCTGCTTCGTACGGCAACCGATGTAAAGCAAGAGGATAAGGTCTATCAGGATATGATGACCATTGCTCACAGTTACATTGAGGTGCCTGAGTTGCGCCATACAATAGCTGGACCTATGCTTCCCAAGGAAAAGAAGCAGAGCTTGCTCGAAGCTGCTGCAGGCGAGAATCCTGTTGAACTTACTCGCTCGTTTATCAGCCTTGTGCTGGAGAAAGACCGCGAGACAGTGATGCAGTTTATTGCCAACGCATACGTCACGCTCTACCGTCAGCAGAAGAACATCATTCGAGGCAAGCTTACCACTGCGGCTCATGTCGATGCCGAAACAGAGCAGAAGATGCGCCGTATGGTAGAGAGTAGTACTCAAGGTACTGTGGAGTTTGAGACAGAGGTGAACCCCGATATTATTGGTGGTTTCATTCTCGAGTACGACACGTATCGCATGGATGCGAGCGTGAAGACGAAACTCAACAATATTCTTAACACACTTAAAAGTAATTAAACAATGTCAGATAAAATTAAACCAAGCGAAGTCAGTCAGGTGCTTATCGACCAGTTGAAAGGTATTACCGATGCTGAGCAGTTCGACGAGGTGGGTACTGTACTTACCGTTAGTGATGGTGTTGCTCGTATCTACGGTTTGCGTAACGCGGAAGCCAACGAGTTGCTGGAGTTTGAAAACGGTACGATGGCCATCGTGATGAACCTCGAGGAAGATAATGTTGGCTGCGTGTTGCTGGGTGTTACTTCGGGCATCAAAGAAGGTATGGTCGTGAAACGCACCAAGCGTATTGCCTCTATCCGAGTCAATGACAATATGTTGGGGCGTGTCATCAATCCTCTTGGACAAGCTGTAGACGGCAAGGGCGACATTGACCTCACGGATGCTTTCGAGATGCCATTGGACCGCAAGGCGCCAGGCGTTATTTACCGCCAGCCCGTGAAGGAGCCCCTACAGACAGGTCTGAAAGCTATCGACTCGATGATTCCCATTGGACGTGGACAGCGTGAGCTTATCATTGGCGACCGCCAGACTGGTAAAACGGCTATCGCAGTTGATACTATTATCAATCAGAAAAGTTTCTACGATGCAGGCAAACCTGTATATTGTATCTATGTAGCTATCGGTCAGAAAGCTAGTACAGTTGCAACCCTCGTGCAAACATTGAAGGAGCATGGTGCAATGCCTTATACTATCGTAGTGGCTGCTACTGCTGCAGACCCTGCTGCTATGCAGTATTATGCTCCGTTTGCTGGAGCTGCTATTGGTGAATATTTCCGTGACAGAGGTCTTCCTGCCTTGGTGGTTTACGATGACCTATCTAAGCAGGCTGTAGCCTATCGAGAAGTATCACTTATTCTGCGTCGTCCCTCTGGTCGTGAGGCCTATCCTGGTGATGTCTTCTACCTACATTCCCGTTTGTTGGAGCGTGCAGCCAAGATGAACGAGCAGCAAGAGGTAGCAGAGCAGATGAATGACCTGCCAGAATGTATGAAAGGACATGTGCGTGGTGGTGGTTCGCTCACTGCACTGCCGATTATTGAAACGCAGGCAGGTGACGTATCGGCGTATATTCCCACGAACGTTATCTCCATCACCGATGGCCAGATATTCCTTGAGAGTGACCTCTTTAACCAAGGCTTCCGTCCTGCCATTAACGTAGGTATCTCCGTAAGCCGTGTAGGTGGCTCTGCACAGATTAAATCCATGAAGAAAGTGGCTGGTACGCTGAAGATAGACCAAGCACAATATCGTGAGTTGGAGGCTTTCTCTAAGTTCTCTTCCGATATGGATGCTGTGACAGCCATGACGCTGGATAGAGGTCGTAAGAATAATCAACTACTTATTCAGCCGCAGTATAGCCCCATGCCCGTAGGTGAGCAGATTGCCATTCTCTATTGCGGAGTGCATGGCTTGATGCGTGAGGTACCCATTGAGAAAGTACGTGAGTGTCAGAACCAGTTCTTGGATAAGTTACGCTCGTCAGCTCCCGAAGTCATTGAGACGCTGGCTGCAGGAAAGATTGACGACATTGTGACCAACAAGATAGAGGCAGTCATGGCCGACATCGCTGGAACGTTTAAGCAGTAATTGCCTATGCCATCATTAAAAGAAATCAAAGGCCGCATTGCCTCCGTCAATTCGACGCGCAAGATTACCTCTGCCATGAAGATGGTGGCAAGTTCAAAGTTACATCATGCGCAGGTGGCTATCCAGAACATGCTGCCCTATGAGACGATGTTGGAACACATTCTGCGTTCTTTCCTTGCTGCCGAAGCCGAGGCACAGACGGTCTATGACCAAGAACGTCCCGTTCATCGTGTTGCATTGGTGGTATTCTCCTCCAATTCGTCACTTTGTGGTGGCTTCAACGCCAACATCATTAAGATGATGCAGCGCACTGTCGATGCCTATACTAATGAGTTGGGTAAAGGTAGTGTAGAGGTTTACCCCATTGGGCGCAAGGTGGCAGAGAAAGCACGAAAGTTAGGGTACGACGTTCAAGGCGACTACGCCCAACTCGTCGACCATCCTAATGTTCACGAGTGCATCCAAATTGCTATGGAGTTGAGTCGCAAGTTTGCCAATGGCGAGGTGGATCGCGTGGAACTTATCTACCACCACTTCAAGTCGGCAGGTTCGCAGGTTCTCACCAACAAGCAGTTCTTGCCTATCGATCTCGAAGGTGAGTTAGAGCGTGACCATGAGCGTGATCTCACTACCACAATTGTTACCAAAAAGGCGCAGGACTACCTCAAGAAACGGCGTCGTGGCCAACAGAAGGCAGCCGCTCCAGGCGAGCCAACTCCGTTGCACGACAATTTCATTGTTGAGCCTGACATGAATACCGTTCTGTCGTTACTCTTGCCCAAGTTGGCACACCTTATGCTCTACACGGCTCTGCTTGACAGTGTGGCCTCCGAGCACGCAGCCCGCATGGTAGCCATGCAGACTGCAACGGACAATGCCGACGAGCTGTTGCGCCAGTTGAACCTGCAATACAACAAGAGCCGCCAGCAGGCCATCACATCCGAGTTGCTCGATATTGTAGGTGGTTCAGTTAACAACTGACGCTCGGTTACTTAAATAATGATAATGGAGTGGGGGATTTCCACTCCATTATTTTTGTTCCCTATAGTGACTTAATCATCGACTCAATAAACGAGATTTCTTCTGCGGACAAGTTGTATTTTGCATACAGTTCTGCATCTGTCCAAGGTTTATTAAAATCCAGCATAGGTACATACCTAAAATTATTCTTTGATAAGTGTTGTGTGGAAGTTATCGAAGCAATTAGGGCACGCACAAATTTAGTTTTTAAATATTCTAACATATTTATACAGGTATCTTTCTCATCAAAAACACTTAACAACATATAGGTTTCTGTGCATATTGTACCAGGCTCTAAAATCTCAAGGGTAGATAATATTCTTTTTTGTCCATTTTTATCTGTTTCTCCAGCATGTTCAGCAGTTAGACACGATGTGATAATCTTCCATTTGTCAATTAAATCTGCATTTACAGATACCATATCTCGACGGTAGAATCCAATTCCGCCATTATAACGCAATCTAATATCTCCATTATCTAAAGGCTTTATATATGTTCTCAATCCAAAAGGTTTCTGGGAGTATGCCATATCACACAAATATTTAGAATTTTGTGATTGTACTTTTCCGAGTATAGCGATCTCTATTTGATGACGTATGAGTATGTCAGACTCAGCAAGATTCCGTATATTTGAAACCTTTATCCCATTATTACATGATACAAAGTTGCAGTTACCTGTATATTGACTATCCCATAAAATATAGCAAATTCCTCCTGCAATATCAACGGAAGGGAAACATTCATGTGAATCTATATAATCATATATAGATTTAAGACATCGGTCGTTAAGCATATTATTACGGAATTGAACTAATCCACGTCCTCCATTATACCATTTGGCTGGCATGATCATTGATAAATAATGGGGTTTCATCTTCTTACTGAAGTCTACGAAACGATGATATACAGGAATGGCACTTACTCCTGCTCCACCATCCATCACTTGATATGGTGGATTTCCTACAATTGCATCTATGGTCATGTTTTCATTACTGTTAATACCCCAGAAGTGCTTGCCGTCTTTGAGCGTGTTTGTTACGACGATGGGTCTTTCTGAGATGTTTTCAATTAGGTTTTTATAGTATTTGACATTTACCGTTGTATCACGAAAGCCTGCCAATGTACGCTTCGTAATGCTTCGAGCCATAGGAGTTTTACAAATCACGAGAATATTGTTCTCGATGGTTAAATCCCAAAGTTGCATGGCAAAGGCATGCCCAATTTCACCATACTTTGCTTTTGCCGCTTCCACACGGGTACGGTAAATGTTATATGCCACATATAGTGGGTAGAGACCGCTCTTTGAGTTGATTTCAAGTATATGAGCATCGGGTCGAAACACGTCCTTTGTCACTTTACCTTGTTCAACAAAACGAGGCACCTCAATGGTACGCTTAAATTCTTCATCATAAAAACACCATCCACCAAGACAGTCACTCATGTGCATATTGACTACTCGCCAAGGGGTGAGTACTGTTTCCTTGTCGGGATTGCGAAAAGTGTTGAAAATACCAGCAATACGCTCAATGCGCTGTTCAATAGTGAATTTATCAGCAGCGCGGGTCATGGCACGTATGCGTTTGCCTGCCTCTCGGAAAACATCTGGCTCATAGAACTTCTTGAACTTTGCAAATATATCTTTATTAACCCCTTTGGGCATGAACTCTTCCCATGATTGGTCATCTATTAAGTTTGCAAAGTTTTCTATGGTTATTTCTTCGTCCTCGTTAGTTAATTCTGCACCGAAGATAAGCAGTGGCATACGGATAGAGATACCACGCAGGATAGATATGGCTTCCTTGCGTTGGTTATATCGCTGTTTCAGTTCGTCAAGACGTTTTTGTTCTTCAGGTGTACGCCCTCTCTTAGACTTCTTTTCCAGTTTCTCTTTTTCCTTATATTCTTCATTGGTAAACCCTTGGTTGTTAATGTCAATATCGCTTATTTTTCCTATTGCCTTTGTCTTACCAATAGTGCCTTTTAGTTCCTTGAAGTCGGCAAGGTCAATGTCCGTCAGTTTCAATAATTCATCGTTATACAGAGCATTGTCCTCAAATCCGCACTGTACTACTTTTTCAATCTGTGCTTTTTTCAGTTGTCCCATCATTTTGTTTACATCATAAGGCTTCATCTGTGAACCTTCAATGCTGATTATGGGACAGAAATTAAGGAAGTCGCCCAATACACGGCGGTCTTCATCCGTTGCCTTGCCAACTTTGGCAGAAACCTTTGCCACCGTTGCAAGCACCCTTAATGTACGGTCTGGAGCAAAGTCAAAAGCATAACATTGTTCTTTCATTCGTCCTTTGTGGATGAATGGTGTCTGAACACGGAAGATGGTCTGCATATAGTTAGCGGCACTGGTGCTGTATGAGCCAGCCATCATAAATACGGCAGTCCAAGGCTTAATACTGACACCCGTTGTCAGTCGGCCGCACGACAAGGTGATGGTATAGGTCTCGTCTGGATCGGGACCTATTTTATTGTTTACCATTTGCAGTGCATCTGCATTTTCTTCGTCATCGTCACCATCGCCAGCCACGTTCACAATCTCAAAGTTCCCAAAGACATCGTGCGCTTTTAATTTTGTACTCAGCGCCCGAGCGGACTTGACACCCGGCACCACCCAAAGTGTGTGGCGAAAAATGCGACGGTACTTATCATTACTGTATGGATAAAGGCTCTCTTTGTCGTCTTTGCATAGTAGGTCAAGAAAATTATCTACATCGCTATCATGGATAAAAGTGTCATCTTCGCGGGTACGGAAAAATTCACGGAAGTTAAATGCCTTTTCGTCATCGGCATAGTCACTCATAAGTGTGCCGAGGTCGTAGGTGTAAATATTGATGGCTGGTAGTGTTTCATAAGGATTTGAATCACCCATGTGAGTAATGTCCCAATCTCTTTTTGCCCGCTGTTCCATTACATAATCCCATGTAAAGATTTCATCTTCGGTGTAGTCGTCAAGCAGGTTAAATGGTGTGCCAGACAAGCGAAGGACTTTTGTACTCTCTCTTGTCAGTTCTGCAATAACGGCTTTGCCAAGTTCCGTCTGTGTACCCTCGTGTGCTTCGTCAACAATCAGATAATCCCATACCGTAGAAAACACCTCGTTGTTTTTGTCAAACTTACCACCGACAAGTTCTGAGCCACGCATATCCTGCATAGAAGCAAAGTATACGTATTTGTCGCCCTTTTTGGCCAGCCTTTCCAGATTGTCAAAGTTCTCACCCTTTGTTCGTGAGCCATAATGGTAGTCAGTTCGGTCATAAAATATCTTGCCAAAATCTTCAAACCATTGCTCATTGACTACTGGACGATGGGTAAGGATGATGGTACGTTGCATCTCCATCTCCTTTGCCACTCGAAGTGCACAGAGTGTCTTGCCGAAACGCATTTTGGCGTTCCATAACATCTGATTGTTTTTCTTGAATTGCTTTTTGGTCTTATCTATTGCTATTTGCTGTTCTGGACGAAGTATAATAGGATTCTGTGTAGTAGTTACATCGCCGGGGTGAAGACTTGTCTGCCCATGCTTTACGGCTGCTATTGCTTTTTTTACAGTTTCAAGGTCGCAACAGAACCACTCATTTGCCCCTTTAACTGTGTCAAAGACTTTCTTTTTTACTCCCGAGCGCTCCAAGACATTGTGTACCTGCTTGTCATTGAATGAACAAATAGTTCCGTTAGAAAAGAACACTGTCATTTCCGTATGTAGCAGGTCGTAGGCGATGCCCGCAGTCTTGGTGTATTGGTCAATGCGTTTTCGTGCAGCCTTGTCTAACACATCGCTGTTAGGTGCTGGAAAATCTCCGTTGTCTTCATCTAAGGTGGTCTCACCAACTTTCAGACAGTCTTTGTGCCACTTGTCGCTGATAGCAAAGACGTATATCAGTCTGGATTTTAAGGATGATTCAAATGTTGCCATACATTATTTTATGAGGTCGATAAATCGTATCTTTCGGTTGTTCTCACCTGTTTTAGGGTCTTTATTGCCCCAATCACGTATGAAACAGTAAGTGCCATTATGGCCCTTGTAGGTCTCTTGTTGGCATCCTTGGCAGAATATCTGCTTACTGATATTGCCAAACAAATCGTTTTCAACGATGGTTTCTCCATTTCTGCAACTCTCTGGAACTACTCCCTTTAGTCCGTCCATTTGCCATATATTCCATGAAATGATATAGGCAATGTAGTTGACAGACTTTTGCAAAGGGATTTTACTAAACTTGGCATGATAATATTCGATGAAAGTCCATAGCATGGACTCGCGTGCCAGCAGCAGACTGTCGCCCTGCCATTCAAAACCATAGATGTTTTTGTAGGCTTCTTGTGCCATTTCGAGCCACTCTCCACTTGTCTCAGTGTTCTCTCCAATGACACGCAGTTTGCGGTCGAGCAGTCCTATTCTTTGTTCCAAGGGAATAAGTTTACCACTGGTCGTGTCATATCTGCTAACAAGATAAGGCCCCTCTCCACAAGCCATTTCCATGCGGGTAGCACGTACGTAGTCTTTCCAAGTTTTTCCTTTGGGAAATTGTATCGGTCCATTTGTGGCTTTCCATGACTTGCCATTAGCACTTTCTACGTTGAATGTATCTTTCCTGCCAAACCATGCTTCATCAACGAGGTTGTTCTGTGCATTGCATACCCATGCGGGAGTGAATACTTCTGCCATATCCTTGACTCGATTCACTTGTCGCTCTTTCGTTTTGAGTACACGGGGGCGGATTACCATACCCCGCCCTCCTGTAATCATCTCAGGCAGTATCTGAGCATGGTAGTCATATTCCTTTCCGAGCGCCTCATAGTCATGAGTTGCCCAGAAGATGTTTTGTCCTGTGGTATGGTCACGCAGTAGTGTTTTCAGCACCTCTGCCGACAATACCAGCAAGTCGTCTTCCCTAATATCAATACAGGAAAGACCCTCCTTGTTATTTTGCATTTTTGCGCTTATAGCTTGGCAAAAGCACTTATCGGTATTTAACAGGAATACTACATCCAAATAGAAACGAAAAAAGCGTGAACCGCTTATCCGATTCTAAAGGCTGTAGCAGAGCCTGTTCCACTGATAAGTTATGCCCACGCCATAAGGCGCAGATTAACCAATCATTCATAGTGGAACTTCTTAAAACTGCTACATTTATAGAATCACCGAATAACTGCTAATGCTGTTATATTTTACCCACTAAAATCACACCGCCATACTTTCGCCAAAGCCTGTTTTGGGCGATGTTCAGATGCAAAGGTACGAATAAGCAAAGAAAAAGCAAAGAAAAAAACATTTTTTAATTTGCTTTTTCGAGCGGGACTACTTTCAACCGCAGGTCAAAGGCAGTGCAAACCGAGCGAAATACCAAAATATTTCATCTATTTTTCTACTAATTCTCTGTTTTTCCTCTCGGCTCTGAGCAGGGAGTTTCCCCCATTTTCCCCACTTTCCCCACGTGAGGGAAATGAAACGGGAAATCCGTCTGGAGTGTCATTAAATAATAGTCAAGTTATTGATAATAATAT
>JAFLSF010000047.1 GCA_022511045.1 Prevotella sp. | reverse complement strand
CGAAGAATATCTCGCCAAATTTACTGCGAGCTATTCTCCCCCTAATCTTTTGTACCACAGCATTCTCCATTTGATAATTTACTTTAATAATGGTCGGAATGATTATAAATATTTCCGACTACAAAAGTACGTTCTTTTTCTCAAATGACAATACTTTTTGTCTTGAATTTATATTTTATTTACAAAAAATTCAATCTTCTTGTTGTATGAATGAAATTTTCTATAAAATTTCCTTTTGATGGGTAAAATACATCTTTAATTATAAAAACCACACATAGTTTCTCTTTTTCTGGTTTTCAAAAGTTAAAAATGTTAAATTTCAATCTTTTTATCATTCTTAAAAATCTACGACATCACTTTCCTATCGTTTAGTATGCAAATCACTGTTATTGAATTACTTGCAAATACCGTAATTGTAGTAGCCTAAGCTCAATAACTATTCCTAATAGTGTGACATACATCGGTAGTGATATAAATTCTGGTGCTTTTATGCGTTGTAGCGGTTTAACCTCGATTATTGTCGAAAATGGGAACCCCATGTATGATTCTCGCAATAACTGTAATGCTATCATAGAAACAGCTACCAATACATTACTATCTGGCTGTAAAAATACTATTATCCCCAATAGTGTAACCTCGATTGGTGTTTGTGCTTTCAAGGGTTGTAGTAACCTAACCTCAATAACTATCCCTAATAGTGTAAAAACAATAGGTGATCAGGCTTTCTATGAATGTGATGGTTTAACGATGATAACTATTGGCACTGGTGTGACATCAATAGCTCACCATGCTTTCTTTTCATATTACCAACAGGAGGAGAAAAAGCCTGTGACAATTATAAGTCTTATAGAAGAACCTACAGATATTGACTTATCGGCTTTCGGTAATTTATATTACTATGCCAAACTATATATCCCACAAGGTACATCCAGCAGGTATCGCAGACGAACTGGCTGGAGTTTTGTGAACATTATAGAGGGAACACCTTCTGGCATTAACGCTGCGCTAATGAATAACTGAAGATTGAACTATTAAAGATGGCGTGACGAAGAAAATAGTAGTGAAATAAGTCTGACTATTCATAAATCATAGAGGAGGGCTGAATGCCCTCCTCTATGTGTATAATGACAGTTTAAGACCGTTCGTAATCCACAAAGGCATAGTCAAAGGCGTGGCGTTCATCCTTAGGATGCGCTTCTTTCTTTGTGGCATGCCATTCGCTATAGTCTGGGAAAAAGGTATCGGCTTCCTGTGGCGTGTCGGCTATTTCCGTCAGACATAAGCGGTCGGCCAAAGACATGGCCTGCTCGTAGATGCTCGCTCCACCAATAACGTAGATTTCCTCCTCGGGCTTGCATGTGGCAAGAAACTCGTCCCAACTGCTGAAACACTCGCATTCAGGCAGGTCTTTTATGGAGCGGGTGAGCACAACATTTCTACGATTGGGCAGTGCTCCTTTAGGTAACGACTCGAACGTCCGTCGTCCCATGACGATGGTATTGCCTGTAGTCAGTTCTTTAAATCGCTTTAGGTCGTTCGGTAACCAGTATATCAGTTTGTTCTCAAATCCTATCGCCCTGTTGCGGGCTACGGCTGCTATAATGGTAATCATAAGAAAAAGTCTTTAAATTAGGTTGTATGTTATACGCTCACTTCGGCCTTGATGTGGGGATGAGGGTCGTAGCCTTGGAGTTGGAAATCGTCGAAATGGAAGTCGAAAATGGACTTAACATCGGGATTGAGCAACATCTTGGGCAGAGGACGCGGCTCGCGGGTGAGTTGCAGACGGGCTTGCTCAAGGTGATTCAAGTAGAGGTGAGTGTCGCCAGTGGTGTGTATGAAGTCGCCAGGCAAGAAATTGGTGACTTGTGCCATCATTTGAAGCAATAGGGCGTAAGAGGCGATGTTGAAAGGTACGCCAAGGAAGGTGTCGGCACTCCTTTGATAGAGCTGGAGGGAGAGGCGGCCTTGTGCGTCTTGACCATCGGGATAGTCTACGTAAAACTGGAAGATGGTATGACAGGGAGGCAGGGCCATGCGGTTAACCTCCGCCACGTTCCAAGCCGAAACAATCATGCGACGTGAGTTTGGATTGGCTCTCAGCTGGTTGACAACGTATTGTATCTGGTCGATGACTCCACCATTATAGTCGGGCCAGCTGCGCCACTGGTGGCCATAGACAGGACCTAACTCGCCGTTTTCGTCGGCCCACTCGTTCCAGATTCTAACGCCGTGCTCTTGAAGGTAGCGTACATTGGTGTCGCCTTGCAAGAACCAAAGTAGTTCGTAAATAATGCTTTTTAGGTGGAGTTTCTTAGTGGTCAGCAGAGGGAAGCCCTCTTGGAGCGGATAGCGGCTTTGTGTACCGAAAATGCTGAGAGTGCCCGTACCTGTGCGGTCTCCCTTTTGCGTGCCCTCTCGGAGGATACGGTCAAGTATGTCTAAGTATTGCTTCATAGTCGTTGGGGATATGTGTGGTCTTAATTTTCCATTCTTTTGGATAGAGGTTGTTGGCGCGTGAGCCGATGTTCTTCGCTTGTCCGAGGGGCTTGCCGAGGAAGCATACCTCGATGATACCTCGGGGAGTATCTTCGGACAGTTGCAGGGCCTCGTGGCGCAGATAGGCGATAGCCTGCTGGTAGGATAATTCTACCTGTGGATAAAGAGTAGGCTCATCGGCCGTTTGAGTTATGATGTTGAGTGCTTTCTCCATTGGAAAGCTTTTTTTTCTCCCTCGAGAATACTTGTATTCTCTCTTGGGAAGATTTGCTTCCTCCTTTGGGAAACAATCAGAGGAACCTTTCTGAAGAACGCAAAGGAACAGACCCTCGCTGCGTGAGATGCCCGGGATAAAACGATATACAGGTTCTGTGAAGCCTTCAAGCAGCGAGCCCGTGATGTTCCACTCGGGCTTTATGTCTATGGGTAGGACGTGTGCGTCGTATTTTTCAAGGAAATAGCGTATGTTTTCCTCGTTCTCTTTTGTGTTGAACGTACAGGTGCTATAGATGAGCAGTCCCCCGTCGTTGAGGCATGCCCATGCGTCGTCAACGATTTGGCGTTGTAGTTTCCAGCATTTTTCAACTTGCTGGGGGCTCCATTCGCCGATAGTTGCTTCATCTTTGCGAAACATTCCTTCGCCAGAGCAGGGAACATCGCAGAGGATGAAGTCAAAGCGGAGTTTCGACTGTCGGAAGTCTGCTGGATAGTTGTTGGTAACTAAGTGGTTTCTGATTCCCCATTTCATGACGTTCTCTGCCAAGATGTTGGCTCGCTGGCGTATTGGCTCGTTGCTGATGACGAGACAGTCGGCTGGCAATAACGAGCGGAGAAGTGTCGACTTTCCGCCTGGGGCAGCGCAAAGGTCAAGGGCAGAAAGTGTAGGGGAAAGAGAGGAAAGGGATGGGAGGCATTGGCGCAAAGTATCGTCAAGGAACATAGAGGCTGCTTCTTGAACGTAGTAGCAACCCGCGTGGAGTAGGGGATCCATTGTGAAGTTGGGTCGGCGGCTCAAATAATAGCCGTCCTTGCACCAAGCTACTTGTTCGGCCTCCGCAGGTAGCAGTCCTTGTGTCTTCTGGGGGTTTAAACGGATGCTGACGGGTGCAGGCTCCTCGAAAGACTGCAAATATCGGTCGAAGCGCTCGTCGCCCATAAGTTGACGCGTGTAGGATATAAAGGCTTTAGGCAGTTGCTTCATGGCGGTATCTTCATTGCATGACAAGGGCAGATAGTGCGTCGCGACATTGTTCCATGAGCCATTTTGGGGTGCTGGTGGCACCACAAATACCTACTGTCTGCACATCCTCCAGCCAACGAGTATCTATTTCCTCTGGTCCCTCAATAAGGTGGCTGTTGGGATTGATGCGCAGACACTCGTTAAAAAGCACTTTGCCGTTGGAACTCTTTCTGCCACAGACAAAGAGAATGAGATCGTGGCGCGAGGCAAAAGCCGAGATGTTCGGCATGCGGTTGGCTACAGAACGGCAGATGGTATCAAAACTCTCAAAGGTAGCAGTTGGAGCAATATGCGCTTGGATATAGTCAATAATACGATGAAACTCGTCAAGCGACTTGGTCGTTTGCGAGTAAAGGTAGATGTTGTTAGAGAAATCAAGGTTCTTTACGTCGTCAATGCTCTCGACAACCACCGCCTCGCCATGCGTCTGGCCTACGAGTCCCAATACCTCTGCGTGTCCTTTCTTGCCGAAGATGACAATCTGGGAATTAGCCATTCCCACTTCGTAGTTCTTGCGGATGCGCTTCTGCAATTGGAGAACTACAGGACACGTAGCATCTACGATTTCAATGTTGTTACGTTTGGCCAGTTCATAAGTCTCAGGGGGTTCGCCATGAGCCCGTAGCAGTACCTTCACATCGCGTAATCTCTGCATCTGCTCGTGGTCGATAGTGACAAGCCCCATCTGGCGTAAACGTTCACACTCCATGCCGTTGTGCACGATGTCGCCCAAGCAATAGAGTGTGTTTCCCTTTGCTAACTCCTCCTCAGCCTTCTGGATGGCTGTCGTTACGCCAAAGCAGAAGCCGCTACCGCTGTCGATTTCTATTTTGAGCATAAAGACCGATAATAGACATCCAGTAAACTTTGGGCTGCGGTGAATGAGGTTTGTCGGCCAGCCAATACGGAGTGTTCTGCCTCTTGCAGCAATTCTTGAATTTGCGCATTGTTGTAGAAGTTGAGGCGTAAGTGCTCGTTGATGCTTTCGTACATCCAATATTTCGACTGCTCGTTGCGGCGATAGTCGAAATAACCGTTTGCTTTGACGAAGTCGACATATTCGTATATCATATCCCAAACCTCCTTGATACCAAGTGCGTAGAAGCCGCTATAGCATAAAACTTTAGGCTGCCAACCGCTTTCAGACTTTGGGAAAAAGTGCAGGGCGTTGCGGAAATTTGTAGCTGCCATGTGGCACTTGTCCACGTTCTCGCCGTCGCACTTGTTAATGACAATGCCGTCGGAGATTTCCATGATGCCGCGTTTAATACCTTGCAACTCGTCGCCCGTGCCAGCTAACTGGATGAGTAAGAAGAAGTCTACCATTGAGTGGCAAGCCGTCTCACTCTGTCCCACGCCCACTGTCTCAACAAATATTTTGTCGAAACCAGCTGCTTCGCATAAAATGATAGTCTCTCTTGTCTTGCGGGCTACACCGCCTAAAGAGCCAGCTGTTGGACTGGGACGGATGAAAGAATCAGGGTGCGTGCTAAGTTTCTCCATGCGTGTTTTGTCACCCAAAATACTTCCCTTAGAACGTTCTGATGAAGGGTCGATGGCTAATACGGCCAGACGGCCGCCTTTTTCCTTTAGTACGTGTATGCCAAACTCGTCGATGCTCGTCGACTTGCCAGCCCCGGGCACACCGCTGATGCCTATGCGGATGCTATTGCCACTATAGGGCAGACATTTGTTGATGACTTCTTGCGCCTTTGCTTGATGGTTTGGATTAACACTCTCCACCAGTGTGACGGCCTGCGACAAAATGGTAACGTCGCCCTTTATGATGCCTTCTACCATTTCGGCTGCTGAGAGTTCGCGACGGCGGAAACGGCTACGGTTGAGATAAGGATTGATGATGGCAGGTTGCTCTACACCACTATTGACTTGTAGACCTGCATATTCGGAACTGTTCTCTGGGTGTTCCATAACTTATTTGGCATTGATTGTTATTGTCACCTTTGGCCTTGAGGGGTCGTTGGTAATCATTAGTACGCGAGGACGAGTGCGTACTTTCTCCAGATCCTCTTTGATGGCCGTTATCTTTAGTTTCGTCTTCTCTTGTGGACGCAATTTGCTCTTGCTTAGCGATATTTTCAGTCCTGCGGTAAAAAGTTGTAGCGAAGATATATTTAAATCGGTATGTCCCACGTTGCTTATCTCAATAACATCACTCTTTTTTTTCTTGTTTCCAAAAACGATGTCTACCTGTTCTTTCGATAGCCGTATCTTGGGGGCATATTGTTTCTGCGCTTCTGTGATGCCTGTAAATGAGGGTAGCAGGATGGCAGAAATGTTAATTTCGTTTTCTGGGCTCACCTTGTCACCTGGGTTGCCAGCGAGATAGATGCTGCTTTGCGTCAATCCGTAACTATGCAGTTGAGCGGAATTGAGCATTACCTTCATAGTGCCAGCTTGACGAGGTGACAGTCGTTTGGGCGTCATCGTTGCTGTCAGATAGGAAGGTAGGTGCATCAAGTTGGGATAATACGCCTGCGTACCATTATTATATAGGTGAATCTCTTGCACTTGTATGTCGCCTTTATTGATGTCATCAAACTCCAATTCGTTCTTATCCAATAGCAAGTCGCCCATATCAATGGGGTAGGTCTTCGAGAAATCTTGTACTTCTGTCAGCACAACGCCTCGCATACAAAGATAGACGGGCTTGCTGCTACCGTTGGAGATAACGGCTGCTTGCTTGTCGAAATGCCCTAATTGTCGAGCATCGTAGGTCATGCGAATCTGGAATTTCTCGTCTGCACTAATCTCTTGTTTGGGATATTCTACCGTCGTACAATGACAGTCGGGCTTTACGGCCTCAATCCGTAACTTATGGCGGCTTTTGTTCTGTAGTTCGAAAGTGGCAGTGATAGGCTGTTGATAACCCGTGAGACCAACGTTCACTGTCGGCTTCTGCACCACCAACTTTTGTGCTCCAGTGGGAAGTGCCAGCAGCCAAAGCAGGAATGATATGACTAAGGTGTATTTCATCATTCCTTGATATTAATGGTGAGCGATGGAGACGTAGCGCGGAATTCTGGGGCATAGGCACAGCCGACAGTGCAGGTTCCTGTCTCGTATTGGCCAGAACGGTCGATATAATATACCGTCTCAATGACATGGCGGCCCTTAGACAGCATGCCGAAGAAATAATGAGTGGCATAATCCTTCGGTGATACGTATGCTCCGTTTTGATAGCCTGTGAGTTGATTGACTGGCTCCAGACAAGCAGCGCGGCGGTCAGTAATTTGTACGAAATCAAGGTCACGTTCACTGTCAATCGTAATGCGGATGCGAATACGGTCACCAACGGCAAAAGTGTTTGTTGCTGCGGACTTTGCGTTGAGGGGAAGGATTTCGCGCTTGATGGTAATACCGCTCTGCGAGTTTTCCACCTCTTTGGCCTTTTGGAAGAACTGTGCATAGACAGCACCCCACGATGTTCCTGCACTGGTCTTGGTGGCTGTAAAAGTCTTACCCTTTGGCTCGCTGATAGCAGTTTTTACATAACCAAGACCCGCAGTAGCCTTTGGTGTTTCAATAGGAGTACCATCAATAGCGAGGACAGCATTAGAATTGTTATTTGTTAGCTGTTGGCTATTGCCATTCAAGAATGCATAGATAGCATTGACACTGTTGATGGGTGTGTCCCATGTTTGTGTGCGTTTTTCTTGCAACAGCCAGCGACGCATCTCGTCAATGGTTTGTGTGTCTTGTGGTGTTATGCGTTGGATGGCTTCAATAGCTGCAACTTCTGTTGGGATTTTGTAGTCGTACCACGAATAGGAGGAACGGCGGGTATCGTAATAACGCCCCATTTCCTCAGTGTAAACCGTATATTCTTTTAGACTCTTTACATATTCGGCGGCTTGTTTCTGTTCACCACGCTGAGCCAGCACTATGGCAGTCATTGCTTTCTCGTAAATTGTCTGTTTTTTGATGTCTTTCTTCAGCAAGCTAACCAGATAATTATTGGCCGCTTTCACGTCGTTTGCCAAAGAGCGTCCGTCGATAGCGCAGATATAGAGCCAGTGGAGAGCTGTCATTGAGGGGAATGTTTGACGATGTCCTTTCTTCTCCTCTTTCTTCATCTTAGCCACAAGTTCGACCATTTGCCTGCCGATATAGTCAAAGGCCTTGTCCTGCAATGGTAGAATATCGCCTTGCTTGCCTGTCATAGCGGTCAAACGTGCCAACATCTCCTCAACGGCTACAGTGATATAAGTACTACCTTCCATACCAGGATACCAAGAGAATGAACCATCTGGATTTTGGAGTTTAGACAGCCTCTCTATGGTAGAGGAAAGTCGGTAATTAATTTCATTTTCGTCAAAGAAATCTGCCAGACGCTGTTTCTGCTCGCTCTCCTTGTCTGCGGCACTCACCCAAGGCGTTTCAGCCAACACAAGGTCTTTCAATTCCTCGTTCTGGGCGAGTTGAGAGGTCAGTGTAGCAGCATCAGTCATACTCTCCTGTTTCCATTGCCCAAAAACATTTTGCACTTGTGGATTCTGTGCTATAATGTTCTTTGCCAATAGATTGCTGTAATATGCAGCAGCTTGGTCAATGGCACTCAACTCATAAGGTTGTCCAATAGTAGGCAACGATTGCACCATAAACCAAACAGGATTGTTGGTGTACTCGACGGTTAATTTCTGCTGTGTTGTGCCTTGTGGGAAAAGCTTCTGTAAGTCGATAGCCTTCACACCAGCTTGCTGTTGGGTATAAGGAATGGTCTTTGTAATAAACTCCTTGTCAGATAAAATAGGCAGATAGTGTTGCTCACCGTCACTGAAACCATCGCCGTTGGCAATAATTCTGCAGACGAGGAGAGAGGGAGTAGAGGCAGGAAGTGAAATGTGATAATTGACGCCGCCAGTCTTTCCTGACTCTACGCTGAAAGGTTGTTCCTGCTCTAATACTACTATCTCTGTTTCTGGGTCTATCAATTGGAGTTTTGCTACGCCACTAACGCTGTGGTCTGCGTTGTTGAAAATGCGAGTCGCAATGCTGGCTTCATCTCCCATACGGATAAATCGTGGTATATTGGGCTGCACCATAATATCCTTTTGGGCAATAGCCTCGCCCTCAATATTGCCATAGAGCATATCTGTGGTATTAGCAATACCCATGAAACGCCAAGTTGTTAGACTCTCTGGCAGGGTGAACTTCAATATTGCCACTCCTTCGCCGTTGGTTTCGAGAGCAGGATAACAGAAAGCTGTCTCGTTGAGGTTCTGACGTAGTTGTACTGCCTCCTGCTTAGACTCTTGATTCTTACCGCCATTGCCCGCTATGATGCTTTCCTCTGTAACTCCCGTTTCTAAAATATCGGCCAAATCAGCCTGTGCAACTTTGGCTACGTCATCCATGCTTTCTGCCTTAGCCATCATCGGCATAGCTTTAGCTAATAGACGGCGTTGGGCGTTTAGTGGCATGATACGATAGAAGAAGGGGAATACACTACTGTCAAATGAACTATAGGTAATGGTGGGTACATTGAGCAGTTGGTAAGATTTGGAACCACTTAGTCCGACACTGCCCCACGTGCGCCATTGCCAACTGGTAGAAGGTTGGGAAAGTGTAGCGACAGGTGTAAATGACCATTGATGAGCCATTATAGCGTCAAGACTCTTGTCGTAGAGTACAGCCAGAAGGCTGGCATCAGCGGGTGTGCCGTCTGGTTTCTTAACAGACAGCCGCCATTCTTCTTGCTGGCCAGGTGTCAGACGGTCACGGAAAGTCTCCCACGTCAGTTTTAATTGCTTGTCAGGCATAGGACGGCGAATGAACGACTGATGACGGTAACTTTGTCCATTCTTCACCCAAGCATAGGTAAGCAGCAGGCCATTGCCATATTCTTCTTTATAAGTAAATTTCCTGTTCTCAAGTGAAGCATCCTTTTTAATGGCACCAGACTCTATCTCCTTATTATCTGCAAAAATACTGTAGACGATATAGAGGTCTGGGTCTGACGAGCCTACTTGTAGCGTGACAGGTTTGCCATCTTGAGGGAACTGCGTATCAGAGACGTAGAACCAGTCTTTAGTTAGCGTGGCAGGCTTCTTGTCATCCAATCCAAAGACCACGAAAGTCATGTCTATAGAGTCGCTCTCGCAAATAGCCTCCAGACGATGCTCGTCGCTCTTGAGTTGTGTATTGATGATTGAGAGTTGAGCGTTAGCTGGTCCCTGTTGCCATTTTTTGCCGTCAATACGATATTTCACTGTGCCGGCTATCTCTTTTCCAGCGGCATTGCGGCGAGTGAAAGTCACCTTGGGCATCTGGTCACTGCGTACTTGTTGGGGTAGGTCACACGTCAATACAGTTGCCTTGTTGCTTAGTGGTAGTGACAGAATGTTGTTGCGAGTCTCACCCGCTGTGTCTGTTACGTCAGCCTCTACCACAATGTTGAAGAACATAGTCCCTCTCCCCAGCTCGTCTGGCAATATGATAGGCGCATCAATGCAGAACGTTCCGTCGCCATTTGTCCGCGTCTCTCCCTCGCAAAGTATCTCATCCTGCAAACCACGACCCACGTAGCCATTTTGCCAATAATTAGAATAAGACATCCACCAGAAAGCCACGCGGCGCTTGACAGAATATTTTACCTTACCGTCTTGTATGGGTATTCCTGTATAAGTTACTGCCTTACCTTGTATGGGAATGGTGTCGCCATGCTGATAAGCGGCCTTGTAGTCGGAAAACTCTACTTGGAATGTTGGGCGTTTGTATTCTTCCACTTGGATTCCAACGCTGCTGCCATCCGCCACAATAGTAAAGCGTCCGTTCAGCAGTCCTTTAGGCAGAGTGAACAGTGTTGCTGCCTTGCCAAAACGGTCGGTAGCCACCTGTTGTTCACTGATGACGCGATAATTGGCATCACGCAACTCCAGTTTTATTGCCTTACCGCTGACAGCTGTGTTGTCAAGTGCTGTCTGCTCTTTCCATGCAATAGCAGTTACGTGGACGGTTTGTCCTGGGCGATAGATACTACGGTCTGTGAAAAGGTTGATATGCTCAACGTTAGCCTGTTGCTCATAACAGTTGTAAGTTCCATAGCTGGAAACAGCAGGACTGCAATTGTCAGAAGCGGTATAGGCAAAGATGTTCGACGGCCGTTGCTGTCCATACTCATAAATGGCTTCGCCCTGCTTGTCGCACGTCAGCAACTTGGTCTCTGCGGGCTTGTTGTAACCCTTGTTGAATGAGAGACGTAGCGTAGCATTGGCAATAGGCTGCCCTGTGGTGGCATCAACCACTACGTAGCGCATCTTGTTGTTAGGCTGTCCCTGCGCCAACACGCGAATGCCTGATACGAAATATAAAGCGCGTGAAATATGTGTATCGGGCTGACTGCTAAACTCTACCATATAAACGCCTGCTGGCAACCCTTTGATTTCCACAGAGTCTTCAAATAACTCATAGTCAGCGTGTCTGCTAAATGTCAAAGTACGGGTCATATCCTTCAGCTCCGTCAGACCTCCCTTCATCTTGTCGTAGTCTTCCTTGACCTCTGGGTTCAATGAGGTATCGCCAGCTAACTGGGTGCGATAAAGGCGCATGGTAACGCTTTGCAAATGACGCAGATTTGTCAGTTTTAGCATCTGTGCCTTGCCCACCTCCATGACACGCTGGTCAATGTGTACTTGATAGTTGGGGTTGCTGAGCATAGTTTTGGCGTTGCGCAGGGTGTTGACTCTTTTCCATGAACCCCAGCGCGTCAGTGCGTTGTCTATCCACTCGTTCTTTTGCGCAGCCGTATAATTGCTGCCCATCAGTTCATAGCGGCGGATAGCCAATTCTCCCGCTTCTGGCAAATCGCCATAGATATTCAGCAGCGAGTCGATACCCTCTACTGTGTCTATCGTTTGAAGGGCTGTCAGACAGGCAGCAGGACGATTACCCGATTGGGCATAATAGTCCGTCAGCCACTGCCATTCATTCAGTTCCATGCCTATTATGCTTAATAGGTCATGCGAGAACAGGTTGCTGTCTTTCTCTTTAATAACAAATGGCACGAAGCCGTCGGTCTTTGTTCGTGCTAATACGTCTGGATGTTTCATAGCCTCGCGGCGATAGTTGTCGCAGCGTGCCTCCCAATCGTTTGCTAACTCATGATTCTCTGAATAAATTCTCGAAAGCACAGCGTCGTAAACGGCTTTCTGGGCTATGTCCTTTGTTGCCTGCTCTCGCTGTTCCAGTCGCATTACGGCAGGGCGCAACGAATCTGGAGCTACCTCCGCCTGTAATTTGGAGTAAAGTATGGCAGACTTTAGCAGTTGTCCATAAGCCTGCTCCTTCTCTGCTTTCTGTTCTATTTTCTGCAAATGCGCTATCGCTGTCTTGGGCAAGTCTTTCTGTTGGGCCTCGTCCACCTGTTTCCAAAGCGATTCAAACGTCTGTGCCGTCATACTCATAGGTATCAGCCATGCAGCTGTTATCAAGGAAAAAAAATGTCTTTTCATATCTTTGTCTTTAAATAATGTACAAAGGTACGAAATAATTGCTAATTATAGTAGGGTAATTAAGAAAAATTTCGCTTCTTTTTACCTTTTTACTTGGACAAAAAGAATTGACCACTCCTTAATCCAGAGCTCATAATTTATAGAACTTGCTTTTATTGCAGGAAATTACCGCCCTTTTACCACCCAGATGCTGACCTCATATAACAGATACAAAGGGATGGTTACCAATATCAAAGTCATTAGGTCGGGCGGTGTGATAATGGCTGCAATTAGCATAATGCCAAGAAAAGCGTGCTTACGATATTGTGACAGTATCTCACCATTGATAAAGCCCATCTTGCCAAGAAAGAAAGCGATAACTGGCAGTTGAAAAACCACGCCCATAATCAATGTCAATGACGTGAAAGTTGTAATGTAGGAATCAAGGGTGATACTACTATGTATTCGTTCCGATACACTGTATGTTCCCAAGAAACGAAACGAGATGGGAAACAATACAAAATAGGACATTAGCACTCCAATGATGAATAGCATATAAATGACGCCAGCCACCTGTACGGAGTACTTTCGTTCATTGTCATAAAGAGCTGGAGATATGAAACGAAACAATTCATACAGTATATAAGGAGAGGCACCAAGCAGCCCGATGTAAACTGCAGTGGTGATGTGCGTCATAAACTGCGAAGACAGGTCTGTGGCGATTAAGTCTACATGATATTCCTCAAAATGAAAATCAATGCCAACGGCTTGTATCACATTCTCCAGCCAGCGATAGGTACAGAAGTTCCACTCACTGGGAGCCAGCAGCAATTGCCATGTAGTGTCCTTAAAACAGAACACCACGACAGCGATTACCCCTGCCACTCCAAGTATACGGAACAACATCTGACGGAATACCTCCAGATGGCCGCCAAAGGTCAACAGGTCATTATCTTTCTTGTTCACCCGTCTCTGGTTCTTCCGTTTCTGCTTCTGCCTCCTCTGCTAAAGGCTCGTTCATGCCATGCTTAAAACTCTGCACGCCTTGTCCGAGACCTCGCATCATCTCAGGCAGTTTCTTACCGCCAAACAGCAACAAGGCAATGCCCCCAATCAAAAGCAGTTCGGTAGTGCCGATAAATAACAATTGTGATGTCACCATATCCGTTAAGCTACTAAGAATATCTCACACGTATCAAAGTTAATTTCCCAGTTTCCGTTCTCTACCGCTTCCCACTGGTACTTCTCGGCCATTCTGTCCCACCATTGCTGGAACTTTGTGCCCGTCTCGCCCATATCCTTAACTAATTTCTCATACAGTTCAGCGTTCTCCACCGTAAGAATCTTAGCTAATTCATTTAGTCCGTTGCGACGTTCAAAGAGTGTCTGGATTTCTTGACGCTCCTCAGGTGTCACTTGCCCTACAAGTTTTCTTATTGCCATTCGTCTCTTTTGTCAAAGGGGTCTAAATAATCTATTTCTTTTATATCCTCCTGCTCTGGCAGGAATGTGCCATGCTTGCGAATTTGCTGTAACAGTTCTCGACTTACATTGCGTTCTAAGTGTGCCGTCACACACTGCTCATGGCTCGGGGTATTTACCTCCAATGTTAGTTTGCGGTTCAGCCACACACAACGTTTACATTGATATGCGTCGCAGTGACGGCAAATTGGTGCATATTCCAATTTATAGAGCTGCTTATTGGGAATGTTCAGCCCACTCTCCAAATCGCCAATGCTGTCTTCCTCGTTTTCGTAATAAAACGCAGGACACACGTAGAACTTTCCGTTAGGGGCTAACGTGATATTCGTATCACCCGCCCCGCAGTTGTTCATTTTTTTCAGCATCATGCGGTCTGTCAATAGGTTTAGTTGTGGACTTTTACTCTCAACAAACATTCCTTCTAACTTGGCCACTGTCCTTTCTAAGAAGGTTTTGTATTCGGTAAAGTCATCGTCCGTCATCGTTTCCACGTCTGTCAGCACGATGTTTAATCTGGGCACATTTGATAAAGCAGTGATAACCTCTGCCTCATGGCTCAGCAGTTCTTTCTTGCTGACTCGCCAGACAACAGGCACCTCTGATGCAATTCCCTTAATATCATCCGTCACCCATACATCGGCATCCGACAGCACAGGTTTTATTTTCGAGTGGTCAATGCTCTCTATCACCTCCCTATACTCTGCAGGCAGTTCGTAGTCTGGATAAACATACTGAATCATTAGGTTCTCCATCATACCGAAACGAATACCTTGTCGAAGCATCTCCAAAGGCATTAGTCTCTGCTCTGTTTTCGTCTGCCCATAGTGACAGAATGACGTACTTGTGTCGTCCAGTAATATAATAAGATATTGTAACATAGTCGTTAGCAGATTTCTGGTTTCACCTCCCGTTTGTTCTTCTCAAACTCCTCGCGCTGTCCCTCTAATTCTAATTTACGATAGAGTTTATTCCAATAGTAGTTATTGGCACGGACGCGAGCCTTGTGCATCTTACAGATAGCCGTCGACCGTTGATAGATAGTATTCGTATCAGCAGCATCATAGTTTTCGCCTTGACACCATGCACAACCACTTGCCACCTCACAGTCTATACATTCCTGCGTAGATTGGGTACAACGGTCAAGAGTCAAGAACGGACGCAGTTTGTTTTTATCTATTCCGTCCCGAACATTGCCTATAATCCACGCTTGCTTGTCCCGAAGTGAATATTGGGCAAAACGTGTACAAGGGTAAAAGTTACCTGCAGCATCTATTGATAACATAACTCCAGCTCCACACCAATTCTGATTGTCATGAATCTTATCCATAGGTTTTCCTATATGCTCATTAAAAAACGAGCACGCAAAATTTTGATAGAAATTACCATCTATTATAGCATCAGCCAACTGCATCAACTGGTCTTCAAACAATTTGTCGTCTTCAGATTCCCATACATCTTCAAAGACGCAATTGATATCAACTTCATGAATCCCTAATGAAAAAAGATGTAATACGCTATCCTTTATATAGATGATATCACTACTACTAATGGTTACTTTAGTTGCTGGCTCATCATTAAATTGTTTTAGCCACAAAGGTATATTCTTAATAACATCATCATAAGAGCCACGACTACTATTTTTATAGACGCGATTCATATCATGCTTTATTTTTGTACCATCAATAGTTATGCCTATGCTTAAATGCTTTCGATTTTTTTTGATGAATCGTTGTACACTATCTGTAGCATAGTTTATTCCATTTGTAGAGAAACTAAATCTGTAAGAATCAAACCAATGATGGTTTCTGCGATAAAGTTCTTCTTTTATATAATCACAGATTTTGTCTATCAATTCTATTTCAAGAAAGGGTTCTCCACCTATAAAATCCCATACAACTGATTTCTGTCTAAAAATACTTTCTTGTGATAAAATATAATCAATAGCTTTTTTTGCAGTATCAAACGACATACGTTCATTTACATTTTTACCAACAAGATAGCAATATTTGCAGGCTAATTGACAATCTTTAGTTACAATAAATGTAATAGTTTTTGCAATTCCGTCTTCCCATGGTTTATCTAATTCTCGAAACATAGATTAGTGTCTATATGAAACTTTTGCACACATTATATTACAACTCGTAGAACATATTCCTTTACACCCTCCTTTACAATTAGTAGAGCAATTATTTCCACCACAAGAACCTGTACAAGAACCTGTACAAGATGTACATCCATCATAACATTGTGCAGTACAATTAGAACAACCATTGGAAGTGCCAGACCTTGTCGTTGATGAGATGCAAGAAGTTGTACAATTGCTAAGGCAGGCTCCAGAACAAGCACTTGCAGAACAAGATGCGGGTTGCCAGTAGGCATTTCCTTTACATTCATTACGACAATTAGCTGAACAACCAGAACAATTTCCTCCAGAGTTGCTACCATTACCAAAATTGTCATCGTCATCATCTCCTCCACAACTGGTTAGAATTGATGGGCCAAACATAACAACTCCAAACACAGGAAGTATTTCTTTGACTGCATTCTTGAAAAATTCACGCCTTGATAGAATGTTCTTTTCTTTATTACTTTCTAACATAATGCTCATATTTTAAATTTTCTTACTTTCATTTCACCCTACTTTTTTATTAGGCCTTTACTTCTTATGCAAGCCTATACCGACTCGTATAACTAACACGCCAGAATCGTCCACACCTTGTTGTGTACTAATCCAGTGTTCATAGCCTGCGGCTATTTTTAAGTCTATTGTACTTGACAGAGGAATCTGAACGCCTGGCGTAATCTGGAGTATAACTGAGTCTGAGCCTCCATTTGCGTTAATAGCATAGCCTGCCCTAATACCTAAAAACGGGCACATGTTCGTGTTATCCACTGGCCAATAACCCCTAATATCAGCAAAGATTGGAACAGAACATCCTGGCGATGATTTCGGTTTGAATACATCATCCTCTAAATATGCACCAGCACCTACACCAGCATAAAGATTCCGACTAAAGCGCTTTCCAAAAGTGGCAGTAGCTGACAAGAAGTTAAAGTCTGAACTCTTGGTGTTAAAATTGTAGCCAAAATCCACATCAACATCAATACCGCGATGTCCAGACTGAGCCATCAGATTTACACTCATTAGCACACATGTGCAAAACAGAAGAACTTTCTTCATAATATTATAATAATTTAAGTTGCTTCCTGAACTCCCGAATTCAGCGTTAATAATTATGTTGTTCTATGGAAACTAAAAAGGCATGGGAGTTTCCTACTTTCGCCCATCCCTGCTCTCAGGCCTTCGCATTGCCCCCATACAAGGATAAGCAACGCAGCCAGCCCACGCCAAGTGATTATATAGACAACATTGACTGGTATATAGCAGTCATTGAGATATAATTCACCCACGTAGACGTTCCGTTGCATTACCTCTGTGTATGGTCTAAGTTGCGAAGTTAGAGAGCACAGAATGGTAACGTCCGTAAACGCCTTTTTCCTTTGGGCTACGCTGCCAATGGCTTTGTCAACCCTCTGGAGTCCCTCAATGTATTGACCCGCCCTGCCACGTATGGCTGGCCTGATCGGATGCAAAAGTAAAAAGAAAAATCGGATTGGCAAAACAAATGGCCAATTATTTTCATCATATATTTATAAACTATAGCTTTTTGGTGTATAGGCCTCGTCGTCCGTGAGGATAGGTCTCAAGGCTCACAAGGATAGGACTCGTCATTGGTGAGAATAGTCCGCACCGTTTGTATACCAGGAGTATACAGGTTGTATACGCCGTGTATAC
>JAFLSF010000046.1 GCA_022511045.1 Prevotella sp. | reverse complement strand
GCGACGTACAGATAGAAGTCAAGGTGAAGCGCAGAGGATATATTGACCAGAGCAAGCGTTTCAATGTGCGACAGGCCATAGACCAGCAGGAGATTAGTAGTTTCTTCGATTTGGTTGAGGAATAAAACGGTAGCATCAACAGAAAGCGGGTTAGCTCAAGCATTATTTGGAGCTGACCCGCTTTCGTTGTCATTTCGGTTTGATGAGCTTATAAAAGTGCTGTCTCGTTGCAAACGTTTCCTATACAATCGTGTGTTTTTCTGTTTGATGATACGTTGTTTTCGAAGAATCTTTGTAACTTTGCACGCAAATATGAAGAAGGCAATAACCATAATTATAGGAATCGTGCTCTTGGTGGCTTGCGGACAGAGCTACGAGGAGACGAAACGCATCAGTCGGGAGCAACGACGGGAGGCTATGCGGCGCGACTCGGCTGCACTGAAGATAGCCGTATTACCGACGCTGGACTGTCTGCCCCTCTTCGTGGCTCAGCAGGAACGCTTGCTGGACACGCTGAACGGGGGGGTCAGGCTGAAGATGTACCAGGCACAGATGGACTGCGATACTGCCGTACAGCGCGGTAGGGCCGAGGGGATGGTGACGGACTTGGTGAGAGCCCTCCGCATCAACAATCAAGGCGTGAAGATGCGTTATGTGACGGCTACCAATGCTTATTGGCAGTTGATTACGAACCGTCAGGCGCGCATCCGACAATTGAAGCAACTGGACCACAAGATGGTAGGGATGGCGCGTTACTCCGTAACAGACTTGCTAAGCGACTATGTGGCGGACTCTGCGAAGATAGCGGAAGAGCGTTTTTTTAAGGTACAACTGAACGACGTCAATGTAAGAATGTCAATGTTGCAGAACAACGAGATAGATGCTGTGTGGCTGACGGAGCCGCAGGCTACCATAGCTCGGGTGAACAAGCATGCCGTCATCTACGACTCGCGCACAACGGGTCTGCATTTTGGCGTGATGGCTTTCCGTGAACAAGAGATGCGCCGTCCCGAGAGAGCCAAGCAGTTGGAACTGTTGATAAAGGCTTACAACAAGGCTTGTGACTTGATAAACGAGCAGGGTCTGCAACACTACCGCCAGCTCATAATGGAACGCTGTAAGGTGAAGGCCGAAGTGGTTGACTCGCTACCTGCCGACTTGAAGTATCAGCATGCGCAAGGGACAAGCCAGCAAGATATGACGGCGGCGGAGAAATGGTTGGAAGAGGCGGTGGCCAAAAGCAAAATATGAAAAGTGAAATGGCAACATACGACAAGTCTTTAGAGCGGGTGACGAAAGCCATAGTCAGCGGTAACTGCGGGCGGGCCATTCACGAGATGGAAGTCTATTTGACGGCGTGGCCAGAGCCGCAGACGCAGGACAAACTGAGTTGCCTGCGAAGTGACTATGACAGGATGAGCGACTATTGGCGAAGTGGTGGCAAGGATGCAGAACGGGAAGTTGTGTATCAGCAGTTGTTGCAACAGGTATATGTGCTTTATGCCAACGTGCGCCACTATCATCGCATGAAGGCTTCACCTTATCAATATAGTCTCTACACTCGTGTTCGTCAGAACCGCAAGGACTGGTCGCTTACAGCTATACGTCAGGAAATGGAGGGATTTGTAAGCGATGTGGCCATGTTGCAGTTAGAGCCCGAGCACACACGCAAGGAAAAGAGCGAGTCGCTATACCGCCAACATCAGCAGCAAATGAGTCAGCTGTTTGAATATGTGCTGACCTCGCGACAATGGACAGATAGTGTGGGGCAGTACGTTGCCGACATGATGACCGCACCAACAATAGACACTAACGACCAGCAGCTTATCGTCAGTGCTGTTACGCTGTCGCTTCTCAATCAGTTCGATATGGCGAAATTCCGCATGCTGGTCAGTGTCTATCGTCTTTCCGAGGATGAGGCTGTGCGACAGCGAGCCCTTGTAGGATGGGTGTTGTCGATGGACAGGGATTACACGCTGGTTTATCCAGAGCAGGAAGCACTTGTCCACGAGTTAGTGCAGTCGGAGGATGTGTGCAAAGAGCTGACGGAACTACAGATGCAGCTGATATATTGTCTAAATGTAGAGAAGGACACGGACACTATTAAAAAAGAGATTCTGCCAGACCTTATCAAAGGGAGCAATCTCAAGATGACACGGTTGGGGCTGGTGGAGCAGCAGGAAGACACGCTGGAGGATATTCTAAACACAGGCGCAGCAGAGGAGCGCATGGAGAGACTGGAGACGACTTACCAGCGCATGATGAACATGCAGAAGCAAGGGGCAGACATCTACTTTGGCGGTTTCTCAGGGATGAAGCGCTTCCCTTTCTTCTACGACATCAGCAATTGGCTGGTTCCCTTCTTTATTCAGCATCCTGATATTCAGCAGTATGTAAGTCGTATGGATGGCAATCGGTTTATTCAACAATTGATGAGCGGCAATCTGTTCTGCAATAGCGACCGCTACTCGTTCATTATGGCATTCCAGAGCGTGTTGGACCAGCTACCAGAAAGTATTAGGCAAATGGTACAACGCGGCGAGGCATCTATGAGTGAGATGGGGCTTTCAACAGACGAAGCACAAACGACAGTATTCTTGCGCCGCTCTTACCTGATGGACCTTTATCGTTTCTTCCGCCTTTTTCCTCACCGCAGTGAACTAACCACCCCCTTTGATACCAATAGCTCAGAGACCGAGCATTGGGCGTTTTTCAGTTCTCGGCAGTTTAAGGGAACGTCATTGGATAAGTACAAATGGGATATTGCCAAAATGTTGCGCAAGCACCATTATACGGAAATGGCCAATAGGGTGGTTGATTCAATGCCGAAGGAGATGCAGGGTGTGGAGTATTATTTGTGGAAGAAGGAGTATATGAAAGCCTTTGAATTGGCTCCTCAAGACGAACGTGTATTGGCGGGAGTAGCTCGCCTGTCGTATGAGAAGGGACAATATCGGGAGGCCGTGAAATATTATGATGAATTGCTACGTCTCTATCCCGAGAAAGACCGCTACCTGCTGAATAAGGCTATTAGTCTGATTGGTGCAGAAGCATACGAGGAGGCACTGAAGTTACTCTACCAGCTGACCTACGAGCAGCCTGATAATGTTCATGCGAGCAAAGCATTGGCTTGGGCACTGACCTGTTGCGGGAAGATGGACCAGGCAGAGCGTTATTATGTAGAGATAATGGCTCATGAAGAACCGACGGCGGACAATTATCACAACTATGGTTGTTGCCTGTGGCTGCAAGGTCGTATTGACGATGCTGTTGAGGCCTTTAGGAAATATGTGGAATTAGCGGATATTCAAGATACCTCCCTTTTCCTCTTTGAGGCTGATTGGCTGAGGAAACGGGGCATTACGGACGTGGACATTAACATGATGGAAGCATTGGTGCAAACTGAGTATAGGCCTCACGAACCGTGAGGCCTATGCTCAAAGCTTGTGAGGCCTATACTCAAGACCGACGAGGCCTATGCTCAAAACTTGTGAGGTCTATACTCAAAATCTGCGAGGTTTATCCCCTCTTACATAAATAGTTGTAATAAGTGGCCAAACCAGCCCGTGAACTTTTGCCCACGAGTACGGAAGGCGTCCCAAGAGGCTGGGGTTAGCAGAAAACTTTGTTGTTTGTCGCGCCAAAACATATCGTCTAACTCACGCGTGGTGGTCGGGTCAATGATGACTGCATTTTCCTCGAAATCACATTTCAGACTACGGGCATCCAGATTGGTGCTACCTACTGTGCAATATAGACCATCAACCATCATAATCTTCGAGTGGTGGAAGCCTGGTTTGTAAATCCATACGGTAGCCCCGCGTTTCATTAGCTTGTGTGCTTGATAGAGGGCGGCATCGGGAGTTAAGGGAATGTCACTTTTGGCCGATAGCATAATCTCAACCTTTACGCCACGACGGATGGCTCGGGTCAATGCCCGTGTCACTGTAGGGATAAGCGTGAAGTAAGGATTGATGATGTGGATGGAATCTTTGGCTTGGTCAATGGCATTAACATAGAATGTACGCATGATCTTCGGCGTCTTACCAGGCTCGCGGTTGATGATACCCACCATCTTGCGCCCTTTGGTCGAAGTCGTGTCGGGCTTTAATCCCTCAAACGCGGTCAGCGTGCCGCCGTTATAGTACTTCATACCACTGATTTGCTGCCCTGTGGTGCGATTCCAGATGCGCATAAAGATGCGTTGTAACTCATTGACGGCATCACCCTCGATACGGCAGTGCATATCTCGCCATTCGCCTACCTGCTCCGTACCTTTTATATAATAGTCGGCCACGTTCATACCGCCCGTATAGCCTATCTTTCCGTCAATGACGACAATCTTGCGGTGGTCACGGCCGTAGATGTGGTTAATCCAGGGGAAACGGATTGGCGAATATTCTACAATCTCAATACTATCAGCTCTCAGCGATTCTAAATGGTGCTTCTTCAGTGGTTGGTTGTTAGAGTCGTTGCCAAAGCCGTCGAACATAGCGCGAACCTCAATTCCTTCGCGGCGTTTCTCTCTTAGTATATCGAACAAAAGCGAAGCAATGCTATCGTTACGGAAATTGAAGTACTCCAAGTGGATGCTGCTCTTGGCTTGACGGATGGCACGGAACATATCGTCGAACTTTTGCTGCCCCGACATTAGTAGCGTCACGCTGTTGTTTTGGCTAAAACGTATATTGTTCTCGCGCAAGGTGTTGACTATCAGCGAATCGCTGGTCTGAGCCCATGAAGGGAAAGACAAAAGAGTGGTAAGGAAACCAAGTAGCAAAAAGCGTCCCATAGTCTTTTACCTCTTGTTCTTTAAACGATATTCCAGCGGTGTCATTCCGTACTTCTCCTTAAAGATATTGATGAAGTTCTCGGCCGTTAGGAAGCCTACATTGATGGCCAACTCGCTCATGTTGATGTTTGTCTCAATGAGTAGCTTGCAGGCATGCTTTAGTCGGAGCTCTCTCACTACCTCGGCTGGCGTTTTGGTAGTGATACTACGTATTTTATGGAAGAAAGGAACGCGACCCATACCCATAGCTGATGCCATCTCGTCCAGACTAATCTGTCCGCGACTCATGTTTTGTAGTACGAATTGTTCTACGTTGCGCATCAACTGCTGGTCCATGATACTGTTCATGGAGTAGTCGCCAATGGTCTGACCATTATAATATTTTGTCAGCATGTTGTCAGACTGTTGGGTGATTGAAGACTCTGTAGGCTCTGGAGATTCCTGCGGCTTTATGACTTCTGGATTCTCTGAAACCTCTGGGGCTTCCATATCCTCTGAGTCTTCTTGCTGCATCTTTTCTCTCATTTCTACCATATCTTCGTACACCATTGTGACGGTCGTCATACTGGCGTTGCTGCCTTCCAGCATACGAGTCTCCTTGCCTTCTATCACGTTCTGGGTAATCTCGATGGGAGCCAATCCCATCAGCTTGTTGAAGCGCATGACGGCCTCTTGCACATTGAAAGGCTTGGCCAGATAGTCGTCGGCAGCCATCGTGATGTTCTGGTCGTCCATCTCCTCTTGAGTCAGCACGCCGTCTGTCAGCAGGACAAACTTTGTCTTGCTGCGGTGTGGGTCAGACTTGAACTGGTTACAGAGTTCGCTACCTGTGATGCTGTTCTTCAGATTCTGCTTACAAATGACGATGTCGGCATTGAGCGTCTCAATATCAGGAAGCGCATCCTTAATATTATCATAGGCATGGAAGTCGTAGACCTCGCATAAATGCGCATTCATAAATTGCAGGAATTCGCGGTTGTCGTCAATCAGTACAATGCAGAACTTCTTCGTTTGGTTGTCCGTCTCAAACTTCAGCGGCTGAATAGCATCCACCAAAGCCTTTGTCTGTTCGTCTTCCTCTATCCCTAACACAACAGATTCATTAAGTCCCAGGCGGTCTTTTACCGTTGATTTGGCTTTCTTTTCGGGATTTTCCAGCGTGTTCTGCATCTCAGTAATGCGAGTGATAACCTGCAATAACTGGAAATGTAGTGAGTTCAACTGTTCGCGTCCCTCCAGCGTCTGCTCTTTCATAGCCAAGTCTCCGATAATGGTCGTCATACGAGCCATTGGCATTCGCAGTTCATCACTGGTCAGTTTTATTTCTTCGCGCTGACGCTTCAGCTCGTCGATAACGGTCTTTTTCCGCTTCCACATAGCTTGATATTTCTTGATGCCGTAACGCCAGATGGCTACTATCACAATGATGATAACCAGATAGAGTGTCAGCATCCACCATGAAATCCACCAAGGACGACCAATGGTTATTTGTAACTTACGTTCTTGATTGCTCACGGAACCTTCGGCGCTGACAGCCTTGACGTGTAGGGTATAAGTTCCAGCACTCAGATTGTTGAACTTGACCCCATGCAACAAAGCATCACCGTTGCGCCAGTCTAAGTCGCGTCCCTCCAACTGATACATAAATTGGAGGCGTTCACTCTGATTGTAGTTGCCAGCCGCAAACTTGATGGTAAAAGAGTTCTGGCTGTTCTCCAGATAAATCTTGCTACTCTCGTTAAGTGCTTGCGGCAAGATAACGTTACCGTTGTAGGACACGCCAATCTGTACTTCCTCCTCGCCAATAAACAATTGTGTAAGCATCACGGCAGGCAGAGAGACGTGCTCGTCCTTATTGCTTTTACGCACCCAACTGGTACCATATAGTCCACCAAGCAGAACAGAGCCATTCTTACGCTTTAGTACAGAACCTATGTTAAACTCGTTGCTCTGCAAACCATCACTGATGTTGTAGTTATACAGACCATAAGCAAACGTCCCATCTTCGTAGTCGCGTTGTACGACGATACGGCTCACACCGTTGCTGGTAGTCACCCAAATACTGTGGTTCTGGTCTTCAATAATGCCGCAAACGGAATTGTTGCATAATCCTTCGCGCTCTGTCACATAATTCAACTCATCGTTCGGCAGGTTCAGAATATTCAGACCTTCACGCGTACCAACCCACAACAATCCGCGCGAGTCTTCGTATATCTGGGTGATATAGTTGTTGGTGAAGGTTTGCAGGTTGGTGGAATTACCCGTCAGCACTGTTTTCTCTCTGTTGGACAAGTTGAGGATGACTACACCCTCAGAGGTTCCTATCATCAGACGGTTATTGGCACCATAGTACAAACAAGTGACGTTATTCGTATTCAGCATACCATTCTCTCGCGTATACGAGGAGAAAGTGTTCATCTTGGGATTGAACACTTGCAGGCCGCCGTTGGTAGCAATCCACAGATTACCCGATTTATCTGAGCAAAGGGCGTTTATGTGGTCGTCTATCAACGTCTTGTGTTCGTCGCGGGCAGCCGAGAAAATGGTGCTTATGCCATTCTTAATGCGAGTCAGACCGTTGCTTTTCGAGCCTACCCACAAACTACCATCGGGAGTTGTCGTCATAGCCGAAACTTTCAGGCTGGCCAGTTCTCCCTCGTAGCCTATCACACCTTTGTCGCCTGTACCATACCAGATGGTGCCTGTAGAGTCTTGGGCCATTGCCGTAATGTCACCCATAATCTGCGACTGGAACTTATAAATGTTGTCGCCATAATAGGCCAATCCCGACTTCTCCGTACCAACCCACAACAGGTTAGTGTCGTCTACGTAAACACTCTGCACGCTGATAACCTCGCCTGGCTTGTTTTGCACATAGTTAGCGCGATACGGGGGGACAGCCTCCATCTCGTGTGTATTGACGTTAGCCCGTATCAGTCCTATTCTGTCTGTGCCTATCCAAATGTTACCGTTGCGGTCGCCAGCCATACTATTGACGCTACGGTCGGCGCTGGTACTCGTCATTCCCAATTGGTCACCGATGGTCGTATTCCACGTGTCGGCCTTTTTGTCATATAGCATCAGCGTACCCTGTCCGTAGAGCCAAATGTTGTCCATCTGGTCAGCAAAAGCTTTCAATGTTGTACTGTTGCGCAGGTTCCGCTCGGCTATCAGGTTTGTCTGCCACACAGTGTGCTGCTGGTGCATGATGTCGCAACATACAATGCGTCCATCGGAATAGACTATCAACGCACCATCCTTACACTCGCTAATGGAGCAAATGTCACCCTGCGGAATACCTGTAATGTCGTTAGTATAGCCAAACTCATAGTGCTGCTGTTGTTGCATGTTATAAGCAATGATACCCTTGCTTGGTACTATGGCCCACAGGTTCTTATTGTGGTCTATGTAAACAGAAGTAGGCAAGTCCCCCTCGATACCCATTTTGCTATATACCTGCTTCATGTCGCGCTCGAAACTCTCCGTCTGCGGATGATAGACACACATACCCGACGAAGTGCGTATCCACAAGGTACCCTCCATACTTTCCTGAACGCTGATGATATAGCTGTCTGGCAATGATGAACCATCCAGCAAGTTGCTCTGGAAGTTGCGGAGCGTATAGCCGTCATAGCGGTATAGACCACTGGGCGTTCCCAGCCAGACGTAGCCGCGCGAGTCCTTCAATACGCAATTTATTTGACTAATGGTCAATCCGTTGCGTGCATCTAGCGTCTTGAACAGAAAAACGGCTGCTGCCGCCAAGGGCAACAGAAGCATTAACGTTAGCAATATTTTTCTCCGTGTCTTCATATACCTTAGTTATACACAATACACTATGGCTTCTTTCTTATCTTGGTCTCCGATTTGTTAGCAAACCAACTGCAAAATTACGTATTTTCCTATAAATAACCATGTTTTTTATCAAATATTTGTTTTTTTTCTTACCTTTGCATCGTAAACATAAAGACAATTTAAAAGATACAAGCATCCATTTCACAATATAATAAAATTATGAAAAGAATTATATTGACGTTGGTAACCTTTGCTCTTGTTGCTACCATAAATGCCCAAGTATCAATAGGTGGCGAGATAGGTTTTGGAACCGCCCATACCCATCAGACAGGGTCAAGCGACAACTCTTTTTTCATCAAGCCAGAAGTCGAATATGAACTGAACGATAAGTTTTCCCTCGGCCTTACATTAGCCTATGAATACGAAGGCAAGACCGACGAAGAACATACTAACGTTTGGAGCATCCAGCCTTTTCTTCGCTACACCTTTCTGGAAATTGGGTCGTTCACAGCTTTCGTTGACGGTATTCTGAACTTCTCCACCGCTCACACCCATCAATATAAGAAAAACACTAACTCTGCGGGAGTTTTAATAAGGCCAGGTATTGGTTATAGATTGACGAAACACATCTCGCTTGATGCCCATTTGGGTGACGGGTTATACTATAGTCACGTCTGGAACGCAGGTTTCGAGGGTGATTTGAATGTCGACGGTACTATCAGCCACAAACCGCAGGAAAAGAAAAACACCAACAAGTTCGGCTTCAAATTATTAAGCGAAATTTGTTTTGGCATCGCCTACGATTTCTAACATCAGCGACAAAGTGCCGACTTGTTATATCTTACATCCGCTCGGGCACTTCAATACCGAGAAGGGCCATACCGTTCTTGAGGATTTTGGCTACGTTGCGGGCTATGATGAGGCGCAGTTGGCGCTTGTCGGCATCGGGCTCGTTAAGGATGGAATAGTCGTGATAGAACTGGTTGAAGACTTTGGTCAGTTCGTAGCAGTAGTTAGCTATGCCTGAGGGGCTGTAGTCTTTGCCTGCCTGTTCGACGGCGGCACCGTATTCTGACATTTTCTGAATGAGCTCGACCTCTTTGGCGGTAAGCGTTGAGTGATGGGAAATCTCTTGACGCTCGTCTTTGGCTTTGCGCAGAATGGAGCGGATTCTGGCGTGTGTGTATTGGATGAATGGGCCCGTGTTGCCGTTGAAGTCAATAGACTCTTCGGGATTGAACAGCATGTTCTTGCGGGCGTCTACTTTTAGGATGAAGTACTTCAAGGCTCCCATACCAACGATGCGGGCTGTCTCCTGCTTTTCGGCCTCGGTCATATCGTTGTTCTTGCCTGCCTCGTCACTGACGCGTCGGGCGTCGCTGACCATCAGTTCCATCAGGTCGTCGGCATCTACGACGGTTCCCTCGCGGCTCTTCATCTTGCCGTTAGGCAGTTCGACCATACCGTAGGAGAAGTGGGTCAGCTCCTTGCCCCATTTGAATCCTAAGCGGTCCAGCAGGATGGAGAGTACTTGGAAGTGGTAGTTTTGCTCGTTACCTACCACATAAATCATCTTGTCGATGGGATAGTCCTCGTAGCGCATCTCGGCCGTACCGATGTCTTGTGTCATATAAACGCTGGTTCCGTCTGAGCGCAACAGCAGTTTTTGGTCCAGTCCTTCGTTGGTGAGGTCGGCCCATACGGAGCCGTCCTCGTGGCGTTCAAAAAGACCTTTCTCGAGTCCTTCTTCCACCTTTGCCTTACCTTTCAGATAGGTTTGGCTTTCGTAATAGATTTTGTCGAACGAAACGCCCATCTTCTGATAAGTCTCGTCGAAGCCTGCGTACACCCAGTTGTTCATTTTCTCCCAGAGGGCACGCACTTCGGGGTCGTTCTGCTCCCACTTTACCAACATGGCGTGAGCCTCCTTGATAAGCGGTGCTTCCTGCTTGGCCTGTTCTTCGTCCATACCCTGTGCGACGAGTTGTTTTATTTCCTCGCGGTAGTGCTTGTCGAAGGCTACGTAATAGTCGCCAATGAGGTGGTCACCCTTTTTGCCGCTCGACTCTGGTGTCTCGTCGTTTCCCCATTTCTGCCAAGCAAGCATGGATTTGCAGATATGAATACCCCTATCGTTGACAATGTTTGTCTTGACAACGCGGTTGCCGTTTGCCTGCATGATTTGTGCCAACGACCAGCCTAACAGATTGTTGCGGACGTGGCCTAAGTGTAGCGGTTTGTTGGTGTTGGGACTGCTATACTCAATCATCACAAGGGGAGCACTATCGTCCGCCGTTTTCTCGCCGTAATGGTCTTCTTGGTCTATGTCTGTCAATAGTTGGAGCCACGCCTCGTCGCTGATACTAAGGTTTAGGAAGCCTTTCACTACGTTATACTTGCTGATGGCGTCGCAGTTGCTGACCAGATAGTCACCTATCTCCTGTCCCGTCAGTTCTGGGCTCTTTCGAGCCATCTTGACGAAAGGAAACACCACGAGGGTTAGATTGCCCTCAAATTCGTTGCGTGTCTTTTGCAGCTGTACCGTCTTCTCAGGCACTTCCTGTCCGTAGAGTGCTTTTACAGCAGCCAACGCTGCTTGCTGTATCTGTTGTTCTATCTTCATGAGACTATGTTGTTTTTAATTTTTTAGCTTATCTTCTGAACACGCTGACGACACCAAAAGGGCCGCTCGTCGTTGCTACATATTTCTCCAATCCTGTGTCGCCCTCTTGGCCGTTGCGTATTAGACCTCCGTTGTTTAAGTCGTAAGTCTTGTGGCAACGACTACAGGTAGCAATTCCTTTGTCGTCTATGCTGACACGATAGTTCGGATTGACTGTATTATTCTCTCGTCTGGCGCAGTTCGGACACTGAATATCATAACCCACGAAGCCGCCGTTCGCCCCATCAGTATTTAGTGTCTGAAAACCGACAATAATGCCGTTATTGATGCCCAAGATAAAGTTTGCCTGCTGTTCTTCTGCCGATTCTGGCTGTTCAGAACTGTCACCGTTGCTGTTTTGAAAGTTTAGGTATTTCTTTCCGCTACGGGTCGACTCGCTGATGATGCAGAACACGCCCCGCGAGGCATTGCTCATAGCAGCCGCCAAAGTGGCATCTTGATGTACCATATTGTCGTAGGCAAAACGGCAAGGCCATACGCTGTACTCATCGTCGGCCTTACAACCTGCGAGGAGGAGTAGCGTAAGTGCAAAAGCAAGAGTTGTCTTTCCAGTATTCATTACTTTACGCCAATAGTTTTTTTACTGCGCAAACAGCTTGCTGGAACCCAAAGCCGTCCAGCGTCTGCCGCATTAGCTCCTTGATATTGTCGTTACACAAGTTGCCGATAGAGCCTTCGTGAGTATGGTGTATATCTTTGTCTGGATGGAACAGACCAGCTTCAATCTCCAGCCCTACTTTCTTGTAAGCGTCGCGAAAGGGCATACCCTCTGCGGCTAAGCGGTTTACCTCCTCGACGCTGAAGATAGCGTCGTATATGGAGTTGTCAAGAATGTCTTCGCGAACCTCTATCTTATTGATGATATAGGCCGTCATCTGCAAACAGTCCTTCAGTTCGTCGAAGGCTGGTAGGAACACTTCCTTGATAATTTGCAGGTCGCGGAAGTAGCCTATAGGCAGGTTGTTCATGATCAGTGTTACCTGCTGAGGCAACGCTTGCAACTTGTTGCACTTGGCGCGGATGAGCTCAAAGACATCGGGATTCTTCTTGTGCGGCATAATGCTTGACCCAGTAGTACACTCCTTAGGCAAGCGGATGAAAGAGAAGTTCTGTGAGTTGAACAGACAGGCGTCAAAGGCCAGTTTGGCCAGCGTTCCTGCAATAGTAGCCAACGCAAAGCCTACGTTACGTTCGGTCTTGCCGCGTCCCATCTGCGCATACACCACATTATAATTCATAGAGTCAAAGCCCAGCAAGTCTGTTGTCATCTGGCGATTCAGCGGAAAACTGGACCCGTAGCCTGCGGCAGAACCCAACGGATTGCGGTTGGTCATTTTATAAGCGGCTTGCAGAAACTGCATATCGTCCACCAGACTTTCGGCATAAGCCCCAAACCACAGACCGAAACTCGAGGGCATAGCTATCTGGAGATGGGTGTAGCCAGGCATCAATACTTGCTTGTATTGCTCGCTCTTGCTGATGAGTTCTTCGAAAAGTATCAGCACGCCGTCTGCAATCTCCATTATCTGCTGGCGGATAAATAGTTTCAAGTCTACCAACACTTGGTCGTTGCGTGAGCGGCCAGAGTGGATTTTCTTGCCTATGTCACCCAGTCGGCGAGTCAGCATCAGTTCTACTTGCGAGTGTACATCCTCCACACCGTCCTCTATCTGGAACTCGCCACGCTGACAAATGGCATAGATGTCCTTTAATTCTTTTAGCAACAAGGGCAGTTCGTCCTTGCTGATGAGCCCTATCGACGCCAACATGGTGATGTGGGCTATAGAGCCTAAAACGTCATAAGGAGCCAGATAGAGGTCCATCTCGCGGTCGCGCCCAACAGTAAAGCGCTCTATCTCGCTATTCACTTCAAAATCTTTCTCCCAGAGTTTGTTCATTGCTCTCAGTTTTTAACTTTCCAAGTGGGCATTTTGTGCGTAAGACGCTTTGTGGCCTATATAAAAGGTATTTGTGATAAGGCGTCTGCAATCTTTTCTACACCATCCTGCAAAGGTCCGCTCACCATACTCTTTAGCATGAAAGGAATGTCCGCCTTGACGGTTACTTTCATCTTGCTGGTTGTCTCCGTAACAGGCAATACCTGAATCCAGAGATTAAAAGGCATAGGCGACTCCTCCGTTTCAAACTTGACACATTTCGGCTCCTCCCGCTCTATGATGCGCAACTTGATGGTGCCCACAGGCGGCACGCTGACTTTTACGCTGTCGCTGTCGAACTCGAAACTCTCCAGTTTGTCTTCTGGCACTCGGTCGCGCACCCGCTCCAGATTACTCAAGTCGCTGATGTTTCTATACACATTCTCTGCGGGGTAGGGTATTTGCTTGACGCTACTTTCAAACTTAGTCATAATCGATGTTATTAGGCGTTTACCTTCCAAATACTTGGCGACTTTCGCCACTCTTTCAACACCTCTATTTCCTCAGGCTTGATATATCCAGTCTCGGCTGCCTGCTCCAGCACGGCTTGATAGTCGCTCAGCGTGACGAGCTTGACATCAGCCTCGCGGAAAGCTTCCTCGGCAACGGGAAAACCATAAGTGAATGAAGCCACCATACCAATTACTTCTACACCATACTGGCGTAAGGCATCGACGGCTTTCAGGGAAGAACCGCCTGTAGAGATAAGGTCTTCAACTACTACGACTTTGGCAGCCTGCTTCAGCTCGCCCTCTACTTGATTGCCCATGCCGTGATCTTTTGGCTTTGGACGCACATAAGCATAAGGAAGTCCCAGCTCATCGGCTACCAATGCTCCTTGTGCAATAGCTCCTGTGGCTACACCAGCTACGGCCTCCGCCTCGGGGAAATGCTGCTGGATAGCATGACACAGCTCCAACTTGACAAAAGCGCGCACATCCGCATAGCCAAGTGTCTTACGGTTGTCGGTATAGATGGGCGATTTCCAGCCAGACGCCCATGTAAAGGGCTCCTCGGGCTGCAACTTAATGGCTTTGATGTCCATCAGTTTCTGAGCAAATAGTTTCTTGATTGTATCCATTTTGGTAAATTTTGGTGCAAAGGTACAAAATAATTCGTAATTCGTAGTCCATAATTCATAATTTTTAGGTACCTTTGCCGCCGATTTAGCAAAGTGCTTATCAAGGGGTGCTCACGTTTGTGGGCTGAGATGATACCCTCAAACCTGATACGGGTAATGCCGTTGTAGGGATGATAGAGTATAAAACAATCCCCTTTAGTTTTTATTTAACATTTAAAGATTTAAAGGATGAGAAAAATTTTCTTGGCTGCTGCGTTGATGGGCAGTAGTGCTTGCGTTATGGCGCAAGAAAAAGTTTCGTACGACTCTACTCGCGTAGAGCAGTTGCAGGAGGTCGTGGTGCAGGGTGTTCGTGCCCAAAAGAATTCCCCTTATGCCGTCAGCAACATTAAGAAGGCGCAACTTAACGAATTTTCTAAGACTGGTAGGGAGTTGCCTCTCCTGTTTTCACAGACACCAGGCGTGATTGCCTGGAGCGAAAACGGTCTGGGTACGGGAACGACCTATATGCGAATTCGTGGTGCTGGCGATTCTCGTATCAATGTGACGCTGGACGGTGTGCCCCTCAATTCACCAGAGGACCAATGTGTATTCTGGGCTAATATGAATAGCTATGGTTCACTATTAGGTAGTGTGCAGATACAACGTGGTGTCGGTACATCGACTAATGGCGACGGTGCTTTTGGTGGTACAATAGCCCTCTCGTCAGCAACGCCTCAGTTGACTCCTGGTGTTGAGGTGTCGGGTTCGTACGGCTCTTATAACACGTTTAACGTTGGTGCCAAGTTCTCCACAGGCCTGTTGTGGAACCACTTGGTGTTCGACGGAGCCTACCACGAAACGCAGACCGATGGTTTCATTCATGGTACCAGCGGGCGTAGCGGCTCCTATTATGGTGGCTTGACCTATATCGCGTCCGATGACTTTGTGGTCAGATACAAAAACATAGGCAACTTCGAGAAGACGGGTCAGGCTTGGAACGGTGTGACTGCTGGCGACAATGACTTGAGCCTGATGGACGGAACCTATGGCGAGAAGACTGGTATTTTCGAATACGGCGATATGTATAAGAAAGGATTGGGAAAGTACAACTCGCTGTACGAATATCTCAAGTACGATGCTAACGGTAACTTTGCCAAAGATGCTAATGGTAACTACATCACAGAGCGTTACAAGATGGCCGACGGTTCCTACTGGGACAAGACGACAGATAGCTTTTGGCAGAACCACAATATCCTGTCGGCAGCGTGGAACATCAACGACCACTGGTCGGCTACGGCTTCGCTGCACTACACCTATGGTCACGGCTACTACACCGAGTTCCGTCCCAACAACAAACTGTCGAAGTTCGGTATGACGGCCACCGATGCTGCTGGCAATAACATCAAGCGCACAGATTTTGTACGTCGGAAGGGATTGTCGCAGAATACCTACGGAGTAATAGCAAACGCTAATTATAAGGATAACAACTGGGATGTAAATCTCGGCTTGTCTGTCCAGCAGTTCAAGGGCAACCACTTCGGCTATGTGTCCTATATTGCCGATGCTGATGTCAGAAACAAATACCTCGCCAACGGTGATTATCAATATTACGATTCTGATGCCCGCAAGAACGACTATAGCTACTACTTCAAGGCTACCTACCATATTGCTGACCAATGGGACGTTTTTGGCGACATCCAGTTCCGTGCCGTCAATTATCGTACAGACGGTATTAACGACAAGTTTTACGACGATGCCAGCGGCTATTACAATCAGCCCCTGGACATCAGAAAGCAATACGAGTTCTTCAATCCTAAGGCGGGCATCAGCTGGCATCAGGGCAACCATCATGCCTATGCTTCTGTGGCACAGAGCCATCGTGAGCCAGAACGTAACAACTTCACTGACAACGGTTCCTATCCTGCGCCTACGGCCGAGAAGCTGACCGACTACGAGGTGGGCTACACCTACAATGCAGACGGCGTTCGCTTTGGGGCTAATGTCTACTATATGGACTATACCGACCAGTTTGTGCAGACAGGTGAGCTGTCAGATATTGGGGAGAGTCTCACCACCAACATCAAGGATTCCTACCGTCTTGGATTGGAGTTGCAGGCTGGTGTTGACGTGACTCCCTGGCTAAGCCTCGACTACAATATGGCACTGAGCCGTAATCGCATCCGCGACTTTGACGAGGTCGTAGAAGACTGGGACAATGGCTCTCAGACCATCCACTACAGCAGCTCCACGCTGGCCTACTCGCCGTCGATGATAAGCAACGCCTTCGTCAATTTCCATCATAAAGGGTGGCAGGCAACCTGGCACACGGCATACGTTGACAAGCAATATCTGGATAATACCGAGTGCGAGCAGCGCTCACTACCCGCTTATAGCGTGTCGAACTTTAACGTGAGCTATACGCTGAAGCCCAAGAAGGTAATGAAGGAGGCCATCTTCGGGCTGAACTTCTCCAACATCTTCAATCGTCACTATGCTGCCAGCGGATGGGTCTATTCGGCTATCTACGAAAGTGGCGGCCATTCCAACGACAACCGCTACTATCAGATAGGCTTCATTCCTATGGCGGGCTTCACCATGATGGGTAGCGTAACGCTACGTTTCTAAACTGGCCATTAGTGTATGAGCGAATTTCTTGCTGTACATGGGCTTGACATGCTGACTACGATACTCGGGCTGTTTTATATATGGCTCGAGTATCGGGCCAGTATTTGGCTTTGGCTGTTCGGTATTGTGATGCCTGCTCTCGACGTCATTCTCTACTGGCAGCACGGCCTGTACGGCGACGCAGGAATGGCGGTCTATTACACCATCGCAGGCTGCTACGGCTTTGTCGTCTGGCGATTTACAAAAACGCGTCACAACCAGCAACCGCTGCCCATCAGCCGCATGCCCAAGACACGCTATCTGCCCGTTCTCCTCTATTTCTTCATAGCATGGGGGGCAACCTATTACGTGTTAGTGACATGGACCAATTCCACCGTACCTTTGCTCGACTCCTTTACCAACGCTTTGTCTTTTGTCGGTCTTTGGGCGCTGGCCCGTAAGTATCTGGAGCAGTGGATTTTCTGGATAGTAGTCGACGTCGTGTGCACGATACTCTATATCCATAAAGGCATCCCCTTCAAGGCCCTGCTCTATGGCCTGTACGTTGTGATTGCCGTTTGTGGTTATTTCAAGTGGAGGCGCATGTGTATAGGTCTCGCCGCCCGCGCGGAGGTCTCTCGTAGCCTCTGAGAGCCGCCCTCGTGGCCTTTGAGGAGCGTTCTCGCCGCAGCCTTTCCGTGCGTGGCCTTTGCGCGTTGGGGCTGCTTTTCGTCTACGGG
>JAFLSF010000045.1 GCA_022511045.1 Prevotella sp. | reverse complement strand
TAGTCCGCACCATGAGTGTGCTTACTCCGCACTGTGAGTCCGGATAGTCCGCGCTGCAAGCGTGGATAATCAGCAATAAATCCCCGATTTGTCACGGACGAGCCTTAGCGTGTTATAAGAAAAAACGGGCGGAGCACTTGCGGGATTCGGATTTTATTTGTAATTTTGTACCCCAAAACTAAATGATAATAGAAAGAAGCAATGAAACAGACGATTCTTGTGACTGGTGGCACTGGTTTCATCGGTAGCCACACTACCGTAGAGCTGCAAGAGGCAGGCTACGAGGTAGTCATCGTGGACAACCTCTCTAACTCGAACGTTCAAGTATTGGACGGTATAGAGAAGATTACGGGAAAGCGACCCGCCTTCGAGCAGACCGACTGCTGTGACAAGGAGGCTATGGAGCGCATATTCCAGAAGTACCCGAAGATAGAGGGTATTATCCACTTTGCCGCTTCGAAAGCCGTTGGCGAGAGTGTGGAGAAGCCGCTGATGTATTACCGCAATAACCTCGTTTCGCTCATTAACCTGTTAGAGCTGATGCCGCAATATGACGTAAAGGGCATTATCTTCTCCTCCTCATGTACCGTCTACGGCCAGCCGTCACAAGAGCATCTACCCGTTACGGAGGATGCCCCCGTGCAGAAGGCGATGTCGCCCTACGGCAACACGAAGCAGATAAACGAGGAGATTATCAACGACTATATTCATAGCGGAGCACCTATCAAGAGTATCATCTTGCGTTATTTCAATCCCATCGGTGCGCACCCGACGGCACTCATCGGAGAGTTGCCCAACGGCGTGCCCATGAACCTCATACCTTTTGTCACACAGACGGCTATGGGCATCCGCGAGCAACTGAAGATTTTCGGCAACGACTATAACACGCCCGACAAGACCTGCATCCGCGACTACATCTATGTGGTAGATTTGGCTAAAGCACACGTCAAGGCTATGGAGCGCGTGCTCAACAATGCTGAGACGGAGGCTGTCGAGGTGTTCAACATCGGTACGGGCAAGGGACTTTCTACGCTTGAGGTTGTAGAGGGCTTCGAGCAGGCTACTGGCGTAAAGGTGAACTGGACTTACGCTCCCCGTCGTGAGGGCGACATTGAGCAGGTCTGGGGTAACGTTGACAAAGCCAACCGTGTGTTAGGCTGGAAAGCAGAGACGCCCACCGACGAGGTATTGCGCTCGGCTTGGAAATGGCAACAGAAGTTGCGAGAGGACGGTATTCAGTAGAAAAATTTAAGGACTGAAATTTGATTAGTGTTGAATCATTACGCGTAGAGTTCAGCGCACGCCCCTTGTTCCATGATGCCAGCTTCGTGGTGAACGACCGCGACCGCATAGCATTGGTGGGCAAGAACGGAGCGGGAAAGTCGACGCTGTTGAAAATACTTTGCGGCATGCAACAGCCCACCAGCGGAGTGGTCAGCGTGCCGCAAGACACAACCGTAGGCTACCTGCCACAGGTGATGGTCCTGCAAGACGACACCAGCGTGCGAGAGGAGGCACAGAAAGCCTTTGCCGACGTGGCAAAGATGAAAGCCCGCGTAGACAACTTGGAGCGGCAACTCAGCGAGCGGACTGACTACGAGAGTCCAGAATACATGGCACTCGTAGAGCGTTTCACGCAAGAGCATGAGCGCTACTTGATGATGGGTGCCGACAATTGCGAGGCGGAATTGGAGCGGACCCTCGTGGGGTTGGGATTTCGCCGTGAAGACTTGGAGCGTCCTACAAGCGAGTTCTCTGGCGGTTGGCGCATGCGCATAGAGCTGGCAAAGATTCTATTACAACGCCCCGACGTGCTGCTATTGGACGAGCCTACCAACCACCTGGATATAGAATCCATCAGATGGCTTGAGCAATGGTTACAACAGTCCGCCAAAGCCGTAGTGCTGGTATCACACGACCGCGCATTCATCAACAACGTCACCAACCGCACGTTGGAAATATCCTGCGGCCACATCATAGACTATAAAGTAAAATACGACGAATATGTCGTCCTACGCAAGGAGCGCCGTGAACAACAACTCCGCGCCTATGAGAACCAGCAGAAAGAGATACAGACCATGCGCCAATTCATAGAGCGCTTCCGCTATCAAGCCACTAAGGCCGTACAGGTTCAGCAGAAGGTCAAGCAATTGGAGAAGATTGTACCCATCGAGGTAGACGAAGTTGACACGTCGGCTATGCGTCTGAAATTCCCGCCTTGTCTCAGAAGTGGCGACTATCCTGTCATCTGTGAGGACGTACAGAAAGCGTATGGTGCACATGTTGTTTTTCACGGAGTAAACCTTACAATCCGTCGCGGAGAAAAAGTAGCGTTCGTTGGGCGTAATGGCGAGGGAAAATCGACATTGGTAAAATGTATCATGGGTGAGATTCCCTTCGACGGTCATCTAAAGGTGGGACACAATGTGCAGATAGGCTACTTTGCCCAAAATCAGGCGCAACTGCTGGATGGCGAGTTGACTGTGTTTGAAACCATCGACCGCGTGGCGCGTGGTGAGATACGCCTGAAGCTGAACGACATTCTCGGAGCTTTCATGTTCGGCGGCGAGGAGAGCGACAAAAGGGTAAAAGTACTTAGCGGTGGAGAGCGTAGTCGGCTGGCCATGATACGTTTATTGTTGGAACCCGTCAACCTGCTTATCCTCGACGAGCCCACCAACCATCTGGACATGGCCTCGAAAGACGTACTGAAAGAGGCTATCCGAGCTTTTGACGGTACCGCTATTATCGTCTCCCACGACCGTGAGTTCCTTGATGGGCTGGTCAGCAAGGTATATGAGTTTGGCGGAGGAAAAGTGCGCGAACATCTCGGCGGCATCTACGACTGGCTGGAAAGTCAGAAGGATGGCGAGGCCAGCGATAGTCCGTCTAACCAAAGTCCCCTATCCTCCTCTGCGGAACAGACGAATCCAGCTAACCCGAGTACTACGGCAAAAGTCAGCTATGCTGAACACAAAGAACAACAAAAGAGGCAACGCAAGGCCGAAAAGGCCGTAGCGGAGTCGGAGCGTAAAATCGGCGAAATGGAACAACGACTAAAAGAGCTTGACGAATTGCTGATGAAGCCTGAAAACGCATCGAATATGGTACTCGTAACAGAATACACTACTACGAAAGATGCTCTCGACAAAGAAGTGGAACGATGGGAGAAACTATCGGAAGAATTAGAAGCAATATAATTTAAGAACCAAGTAAAATGAAAAAAGCATTAGTAATGATGGCATTAGGAATGATGACGACAGGAACATTCGCACAACTAAAGTCTGGGCTGAACACAGCCGACTTTGACACCAGCGTGCGCCCTGCCGACGATTTCTATGAGTATGCCTGCGGAGGATGGATGAAAGCCAACCCGCTGCCTGCTGCCTATTCGCGCTTTGGCAGCTTTGACCGTTTGGCCGAGGACAACAACAAGCGCATCAACGAGATTCTAAAGGAACTCCAGTCAAACACCTACCCCGAGGGTTCCGTTGAGCAGAAACTCAGCGACTTCTATAAATTGGCTATGGACTCCGTCCGCCGCGAGTGTGAGGGCGTAGAGCCTTTGATGCCCATCATACGCCGTCTGGAAGCTGCCAAGACTAAGGAACAGCTTTTTAAGGAGCAATTAGCCATGATGCCTTATGGCGAATCGGAGTTATTTGCGGCATCTATTGGTGCCGACGACAAGAACGCCTCGCAGAACATTCTTAATATCTGGCAAAGTGGGCTGACGTTGGGCGAGAAAGACTATTATCTGGAGAACGACGAGGCGACCACAAGGATTCGCGAGGAATACAAGAAACACATTGTGCGCATGTTCCAACTCTTTGGCTTCAAGAAAAAGGTTGCCGAGCAGAAGATGAAGAACATCATGCGCGTAGAGACGGCATTGGCCAAAGCATCAAAATCACGTACCGAATTGCGCGACCCCATTGCCAACTACAATAAGATGACGCTACAAGACTTCAACACGCGCTATCCGAACCTCAAGTTGGAAGCTCAGATGAACGCCAAAGGTATTAAGAGCCAATACATCCAAGAGATGGTGGTAGGACAGCCCGATTTTATGGAGGCGGCCGATAAGCTGTTTGCCAAGATGACGGTTGCTGAGTATCGAGACGTTATGGAGTGGGGCCAAATAGATGGTGCTGCTGGCTATCTGAGTGACAAGGTGCGTGCTGCAAACTTTGAATTCTACGGTAAAGTGTTTGCTGGCAAGACAGAAGACCATCCCCTCTGGCGTCGTGCCACCAATCAAGTACAAGGTGTGATGGGTGAAGCACTGGGTCGCATTTACGTTAAGAAATACTTCCCCGCCAGCTCCAAGGAACGCATGAAGACACTCGTTGAGAACCTGCGCATAGCTTTGGGTGAGCGCATAGCAGCCCAAGACTGGATGGACGATTCGACAAAGGTAAACGCCCTTCTGAAACTCAACACTTTCTACGTCAAGATAGGTTATCCCGACCGTTGGACAGACATTAGCGACTTGAAGATTGATGCAAAAAAATCTTACTTTGAGAACAGGAATGAGTGTTTCCGTTTCTGGACTAAACACAACATTGAGAAAAAGGCTGGTAAGCCTGTTGACCGCGATGAATGGTACATGACTCCACAAACGGTGAATGCATACTATAACCCTACCACGAACGAAATTTGTTTTCCTGCTGGTATCCTGCAAGTTCCATTCTTTGACCCAACAGCGGATGATGCCTTCAACTATGGTGCCATCGGTGTCGTGATAGGACACGAAATGACTCATGGATTTGACGATCAAGGACGACGCTTTGACAAGGATGGAAACATGCACGACTGGTGGACGGAAGCAGATGGAAAGAATTTTACAGAACGTACTGACCGCTATGCCGATTTCTTCTCCGCCATTGAGGTGTTGCCTGGACTAATGGCCAACGGACGATTGACATTAGGAGAGAATTTGGCCGATCACGGCGGATTGCAGGTAGCTTGGTGTGCTTATAAAAACGCAACGAAAAACCAGCCATTACCCATCATTGACGGATTGACAGCCGACCAACGTTTCTTCTTAGCTTATGCTGGAGTATGGGCCGGCAACATCCGCGAAGAAGAAATTCGCAATCGCACCAAAAGTGACCCCCACTCGTTAGGCCGCTGGCGCGTCAACGGGGCACTTCCTCACATCGACGCATGGTATGATGCTTTTGGAGTGAAAGAAGATGACAAGATGTTTATCCCAAAAGAAAAAAGACTTTCCCTGTGGTGATTTTGACCCGATATAAATCAAAAAATAAGCAAATTAGCCGTCGTAAATGAAATTTACGGCGGTTTTTTTATGTGATTACAAAAATTTTGCCTATCTTTGCAACAATCATTTTAACAACGGACCATTTATGAATTACGAAAATACAATCCGCCCAGATGGCAACGACCCAGATGCTCGTGCCTCACAGATGCGCGAGCGGACCCTCTATGCCGAAGGGCCTGCGGCTCCCATGCAGCAGATGCAACAAATGCAGCAACGCCAAGCAACGGGTAAGGCTTGCCCTTTCTGCGGAGCCATCAACGATTCTGAGGCTATGTTTTGTGCCCAATGTGGCCAACCTATCAGCAAAACAGCATGTCCCCATTGCGGTGCAGAAATAGATCCAGATGCAGATTATTGCGAAGTATGCCACCATTATGCAAAAAGGGACGTCTGCTCTTATTGTGGAGCACATTTGAAAGGCAACGAAGCCTATTGCCCTGAATGTGGAAGTCCTCGAAGTGGATTGGTATGCCCGACATGTAGTACACTGAACAACTTTGCTTTCTGCAAGAAATGTGGAACAGCGCTTACAGAGGAAGCCAAACATTTGGTAAAGGAGCTATACCGCAACCCCGACTATCAAGAGTTGCTGGAGATTGTACGTGACTACTCAAATTTGGAGAACGCCCTACCCTACAACTCAGAGCGCGACATTGTCAAGGAACAAATGAGCCAGAAACTACGCGAACGCGTACTAACGTTACTGGCCAAGGACGAAGGCGTAGAGACACCTGTCATACCGACAATGGAGTCGAAACGCATGACAAAGGAAGAATTGGAAGAACAGAAAGCCGTCAAGGTGCAGATGCTCTCAGCCATCCTTGACAAGTTATCTGTTCCTCCTATGGCATCACCAGTTCAAGCACGCAATTTTGCGATGGCTGCTAAGCCTCAAGGGGTACGATTAGCGTGGGTTTGCAACTGGAAGCATGCCATGCACAGTAGTCCTTGCGGATGTGCTAAGCCACATTTAGGCGGCAAATGGGTAATTCTTGGAAATAACCATACGGACGAAATTAAAGACGACAAATAAGGCCATAGACGACATGACAAAGACAAATACAGGCACAATGACACAAGTTGTCAACACCGACCTAAGCACGACGATGCACGCGGGAACATTAAGGCCTGCAGATGCCAATAATGAACAAACTGTCAAGCCTGAGAACAACACTCGGGGCAATATGGTTACGAAAGAGCCCGACTTCATTTTAAAAGGCAGGATGTACAAGGCCATCAAATGCCTCAGCGACAACTCTGGAGAAGCGCAAGTATTCCTCGTAGAAGGGGATGAGGGACAGATGGTGTTGAAAGTGTATTACCCAAGTTATGTTATCAAGAAGACACTAATACGCATTGTCCAGAACTTCAACTTTGAAATGGTAGTCAAAATTTCCGATTATGGCAAGACCTATCTGGACGGTAAGAATCGTGACTACGAGTTGATGGAGTATTTGCAGGGAGGTACACTCAGCGACTATAACCTGTCGGGGGATTTTAATCAATTCCGACGTATTGCTCTACAAGCAGCTTCCGCTTTGGCTTATTGTCACAACCATAACATCATACACAAAGACATCAAGCCTGGCAACTATTTTTTTCGTGACAAACAACACAAGGAGGTAGTACTGGGTGATTTTGGTATCTCCAGCGTTTTGGAAAGCGGAGAACAAATGCACCGAACTACTCAAGCGCGCACACCAGTATATGCTGCCCCAGAAATGTATAACGACGTAATAGACGGCGAGGTAGAAATAACACCTGCCGTTGACTACTACTCGCTGGGAATCACACTGATGACACTTTGGCTGGGTGAGAATCCGCTGAACCAGAACGAGCGTGTTATAATGCGCAAGAAAAACGAAGGTCGTCTGCCACGCATCAATGAATTGCCTCCACGTGTCAAGATGATAGTACAAGGATTGACTGCTGTCAATCCTACTACTCGATGGGGTTATGAGGAAGTGGAGCGCTGGTTCCTCGGCGAGGACGTTGAAGTAGACGTATCATCGCCTCTGCTAAATTACCGTAGCTTTGTGGTAGACCCCGAGCGTAACCTCATAGCAGATAATGTACATGAGCTGATACCTTTGTTATTGGATAACGAACAACTGGCTACCACCTACTTGTACAATGGGCGTATTGCTGGATGGTTAGAGCAATGCGGAAACATAAAACTTAGTGCAGCACTCAAAGAAATTGTGGTTAATCGCTATCCCGTTGACAAATTTGCGGGACTGATGACAGCCATCTACACTATGGAGCCAAGCTATCCGTACTACGACCTACATGGCAACCGCTGCAATGATTTGCATAGCATAGCTATCAGTATCTTGAGTTACCAAGAGGAATACGCTATGGCGCTACGCAATCCCAATGACAATACCTATCTTTACATCGAAACTCACTCAAAGGCCAATGTCAATAGACTACAAAGTTATTTCGATAGAGAAAGTAAGTTAGATGCGCGCATTGCCATTCTTAAACTGGTATATGAAATAGACCCAGAGATTCCATTCCTTGCCAAATATCCATCAGCTACAATAAAAGAAATTGTCCATTCTTTTGGTTATGAAAATTGTAGCGATGACGAGTGGTTAAGCCTAAGTGACGGACGCTTGCTCTCATGGATGTATAGCCATGAGGACAAAATGGCTTGCGAGGCATTACGCATCTTGACACAAGATCAAACTCCAACACGTTCGTTGGGATATAAAGTGCTCTATAATTTAGACCGCAAGGCTGCCTATGATTTACGAGAAGCTAACACTCCTCAACAAGTTGGCGAAATTTTGTGCGAACAAATGAAAGAATGGCAAACATTGGATAGTAAAGCATTCGAAGAGCGTATCAAAGATTATACCGATACAGACGGACGATTCCAGTTTTTTGCCCAATTGCATGGGTGGTATGAGCAGATAGGTGAGGCCAAGGCTTGTTTCGATCTAAAAAGTGAGGAAAACAGGGAACGCTTAGGAGCTTACGACCTGCGTACAGCCGCTTATCGTTATTGTCGAATTTTGGGGACAACACCAACATATCTTTTAGAGAATGGAGTAGAATTGAAGAATGGTGCCGACCTAACCGATGAAGGAACGCACGACTCTGTAACTATGCGTCCCCTATTACTCTCGGCTTGTCGCCATGAAGCTTTAAGTCAGTGGATGTCTGTATTCTATCATGAAGACCCACATCAGACTTTCGAGGAGCCATATAGTTATGAGCGTCGATTGGAAGAATGGCTTCTGATATTAGGTAATCTTGACCAAAATCAGACATATTATAAACGTTACGTTACTGCTCAAAAGGAGACGGCAAGCAAATATAAAGAAGTAACTGAAGGTTACAAACATGCAAAGAACAAGGAGCATATCTGGGAAATGATTTTCTATGGTCTTAGTGTTGCATGGATAGTGCTACTATCTATCTTCGGTATTCCCAATCACGCCAGTTTGTTGGAACATTCCACTGCCGCCATTTTCTTGCCAGTAGGTGGACTGACAGCGCTCATTGCTGGAGTGCGTTACTACTTTAAAGGCTATGGATTCGTTTTTTGCTGTCTCTTTGGACTAATAGGAATGGCTACAGCCTTAATTCCCATTAACATTTTAGAGTATGTAGAGGGTAGTTATCCAACTTTGTTCGTACCTACCATTATCGGCATAACCTTAATTTATATGTTAGTATGCCGCTTGACTGACTTCCGTACAGACTCAAAGGGTGACAATATGCTTATTGATGGTGTTATGCAAGACGACGTGAAGACCACGCTTCTGGAGCCATTGTACTATACTTTCAAACAGAAATCATATCGTTTCAAGGGCTCCAAGTTTGCTATTCTTGACGATGTTAACAATCAAGTACGCTCTATCAGCGGTGAGTCAATCATGCATTATGTCTTATGGAGTTTCATGGTATTCTTGGTATTAGCAGAACTGCTACTGTTCAATCCCCATTTAGCTAACATGCAGCTCCCAAGTGAGAAAGCAGCAACGGGAAGGGTTGTTAGACAACAATTAGATACAGAGAGCCATCAAGTTATAGGTAACGAATCGGAAGAAAATAATACAACAAATAACGACGAGAATAACGAAACAAGCGAGATATGATATGTGAACATTGTCAAAAGGAGAACCGGCTGATAGCCAAGTTCTGTAGATGGTGCGGTAAGCCACTCGTCATGCAGAACGTGCTCGACCGCATGATTGGCCTTGATGAGGTGAAGCAGCAGTTGAAGACGGTGGTTGACACTTATACCTATCTTCATTCGCGTAAGGATGTCATAAACGTGCGACTTAGCGTGAATACTATTATTATAGGTGAGACAGGTACGGGTAAGACAGCGCTGGCTGAAGTTCTCCGCGACTATTTCTACCAACATAAAATCATTGACAAGCCCAAATTGACTGTGGTCGATGCTGTCGACTATCAGCGGTTTGTCGAAAAATGGGAGGATAACGTAAAGAAAGCTCGCAACGGCATCCTTTTTTTCGACAACGTACAAAAACTGTTACCCGACCGCTATTCCAATCAGGTGAATCCATTGGATAAACTATTTGTCGAAATGGACAAATGGGATGAAAACCCTATTGTCATTATGGCAGGGCTTCCAAAAGGATTGGATGATTTCCTCGCAGCTAACCCAGCAGCTCGGAACCGTTTCAAATATACATTCCGCCTGCCTACTCCCAATTATCAAGAGTTATGCGACATTTGTAAACAAGAACTGCGTACAAAGTATGGTATTACAGCCTATAGTCCAGAAGCAGAAAAGAAACTCTTGCGTCTTTTCCAATATCAGTCGAAAATAAAAGATGACTCTTTCGGTTACGCCCATGTAGCTATCAAAACTGCAGAAGACATCTTTACCTCATTCATCAGCCGAGGTGTACAGGCCTCAATGGTTGAGGAACAGGATATTCGCGGCTATGTGCCCGAAGAACGTTCATTAGAGGATATCCTAAGCGACTTAGACCGTTATATTGGTATGGACGAGGTTAAGAAGGCTGTCAAGGAAATTGCTTACACAGTTCATAACAACATCCAGCGTGTTGAACGCGGTTTGGGCGAGAAAGAGAAAGTTGGTATCCATATCGTGCTCACAGGTAACCCGGGTACGGGTAAAACCACTATTGCACGTAAATTGGGTGAAATACTCGAAAGTATCGGATATTTAGATAGTGGCCATGTTGTAGAGGTAGACCGCTCCAAAATGGTCAGTCCCTATCAAGGCGAAACTCCTAAGGTTGTAGATGGCTTATGCGACAAGGCAATGGGAGGTATTCTATTCGTTGATGAAGCCTATACACTGGCACCGCTAAGTTCTGGTGGTGAACGCGACCAGCAAGGTACTCAAGCTCTGGAACAACTGATGAAGCGAATGGAAGATGACCGAGGCAAGTTCGTCGTCATTGCAGCTGGTTATCGCACGGAGATGGAGAACTTGTTCCGTATCAATCCGGGAGTGCGTAGCCGTTTCAGTTATTTCCTCAACATTGAAGACTATAATCCAGAACAATTGTTCCAGATTATGCAAGTTTTCGCCAAAGAAAAGAAATATCAGTTCTCGTCTGAAGCTCAAGAGGTGACGCTGAAGATGATTACTGAGATGTACAACTCACGCGACAAGGATTTTGCCAATGGACGTACCATGCGCCAGCTGTTTGAGAAAATATGCGCCAAACAAGCAGAGCGTTTGCGTACGGTAGACATTTCGACGCTATCAAATGACGAGTTAATGACAATTGACGTCAAGGATATTCCATACGAAGCGCCGAAAGCTGTTGATTATACAGACTGCCTTAAAAAACTAGACGGCATGGTTGGACTGGCAGCCGTCAAGAAAGAAATATCCAATTTGGCAGCTTTCCTAAATTTGCAAATACGACGTGGCGAGACCAATACCTTCCAAGGCAAACACTATGTCCTTACAGGTAATCCCGGTACGGGTAAAACCACCGTTGCCCGTATTATGGCTGACGTATTTCGCACTTTGGGTATTCTATCACGCGGACAATTAGTAGAAGCCGACCGTTCGAAACTGGTGGCAGGTTTCTCTGGTCAGACAGCAATTAAGACCAACCAACTCATAGACTCCGCTATGGGTGGTGTTCTGTTTATTGATGAGGCCTATACACTGAAGTCTAGCGACCAAGACTCATTTGGAGCCGAAGCTATTGACACCTTATTAAAACGCTTAGAGGATGACCGAGGCAAATTCATCTGCATTGTAGCTGGTTACACCGATAACATGCACGACTTTATTGACTCGAATCCTGGGCTAAAGAGCCGTTTTACACAAACAATTCATTTCGACGATTATACGCCTGACGAACTCACCCAGATCTTCATCAATCTGGCCAATGGCAAGAATTTCACTATTGACGAGGAAACCAAAGCTACCATACACCGTCAGTTCGAGCAACTTTACCTGCGCCGCGACAAGAATTTCGGTAATGCCCGTGAAGCCCGTCGTATCTTCGACCAAGCTGTAGAGAAACAGAGCCAGCGTTTAGTAAACATGGTGGGTAATCCCGATTTCAAGGATGAGGATATGTATTGTATCACCTCTGCTGACCTTGAGATAGAACCCACAGAGAAAGCACGTCCGATTGATGAAGTACTCAACGAACTTGACGAATTTATTGGTATGCGCTCCGTGAAGAATATGATACGCCGTCTGGCTGTGCAAAGTATGTTCATGAAACAGCGTGCAGCAATGGGTGCAGGCCATGTACAACAGATGGCTATAAACTTCATCCTTACGGGTAATCCTGGTACAGGTAAAACTAGTATAGCACGTAAAATGGGTGAAGTATTACAGGCAATGGACATTTTGCCAACCAGCCGCGTCATTGAAGCCAGCCGTGCCACCTTAGTAGGTAAGTATATGGGTGAAACACCAAAGATTGTCAACAGCATGTGCGACAAAGCTATGGGTGGAATCCTGTTTATCGACGAGGCATACACACTATCTTCGGAGAACGACCAATACGGAAAAGAGGCTATTGACACTTTAATGAAACGTATGGAGGACGACCGAGGTAAGTTCGTCGTTATAGCTGCCGGTTATCAGAACGAGATGGAGCAATTTCTGGCCGTCAACCCTGGTTTGGCCAGCCGCTTTACCCATAAGATGCACATTGACGACTACAACGAGGACGAGCTATTGGCTATCTTCAAGCAGATGGCAGCCAAAGACAATTACCACCTGTCGCTGGAGGCCGAACTCAAGCTGTTAGACCTTATCTGCCAAAAGGTAGTCAGCAAAGATGCTTCGTTTGGCAATGCTCGCGAAATACGCAATATGCTCGATGCAACTATCCAGCAGTTGTCTATGCGTGTTAGCGCTATGAATCCTAACGAAATCACACAGGAGACCTATCAATTGATTATCCCAGAAGACATTAAAGAAATACCATGATTACTTGTCCAAATTGCAAAGAAGAGATTGAGAACGACTCCCACTATTGCGACCAATGTGGCGAGGCTTTGGTATATTGCAGCAATTGCGGCCATGTGGGTATGGGTCGACGCTGCACGCATTGCGGTGGTTTAATGGTCAGTATTGACGAATTGCAGCAGCAACGGTCGACAGGTCATCAAGCATCGGCCAACGTCAGTGACGAAGCCTTGTCTGTCATGTCTAAACTGGCATCGCACCATGAGTCGGTAGGAACCCAACCTCCTGTTCAGAACGGAATCCCTACCCTAACATTGTATAACCCAACACTCAATATTCGTATAATAGGTGCTGATGGGGCCATTATTGGTCGCCGTCAAGGTCCCTACCAACAATTTTTTGAAGGGAATATGTATATTTCGGGTTCCCATGCACAACTTCTCTACCGTTCGGATTCAGGTTGGGCTATTGTTGACAAACATTCGTCTAATGGGTCTAAACTCAATCAGCGTGAACTCCAGCCAGATGTACCAATGACTATCAAGACGGGCGACATCGTCACTTTGGCTAACATCAATCTGCAAGTCAGCATTAGCTGATAGTAAAGTATGAGATGATAATTTGTATTTAGAGAAGGTTCGTATTTCAGCACAATCACTGCTATAATGAGTAAGATAATATTAACGGCAGCCAGCCGCATAGGTTGTATAAGAGACAATAACGAAGATATGATTCTGGCTTATGACCGACTGGTGCGTAGCGAAGTATATCAGACAGAATTCATGACAGGAGACAATGGGCACTTCATCATAGCTTTGGCTGACGGAATGGGCGGCCATTGTGGCGGTGAAGTAGCCAGCGAATTGGTATTATCGAACTTGAAATATTATATTAGCGACTTGCCACGCACGCTGTCAGCCAATGAAATCAAGGAATATATGACAGAGTGGCTACATTCTGCCAATAACATCGTAAACTCCCAAGGAATTACCAACCCCTCTCTACACGAAATGGGCACGACGTTAGTGGGAGTTATTTATTACGAAGGACACTATTTCTGGATGAACTGTGGCGACAGTCGCTTGTATCGGTTGCGCAACAATTTGCTGGAGCAGCTCACTACCGATCATTCACTGAATACAATAATAGGCGAGGAGAAACACTCCAATATTATCACCAATTGCATTGGTGCAGGTATCAAGAATTTGTATATGGATATGGTAGAGTTTACAGAAGACCTCCAGCCTGATGATATTTATATGTTGTGTTCCGACGGTTTGACCGACATGCTTCCCAATATGGAGATTGAGCGTCTGCTGTGCCACGATGCTACGGCCGACAAGCTCTGTGAAGCAGCTATCAATGCTGGCGGCTTCGATAACGTTTCCGTTGTCATCTTCAAGAACATGGGCTGACAAACACAAATACTACGAGCCATCCTATTATATATAGCCAATGCCACTTAGACTACCCGACAAGCTACCAGCCATTGAACTGCTGAAGCATGAGAATATCTTCGTAATGAACGATTCGCGGGCCCATATACAGGATATTCGCCCCTTGCGCATTGTCATCCTCAATCTCATGCCGCTGAAGATTACTACCGAAACAGATCTTATCCGTCTGCTTTCCAACACACCGTTGCAGTTAGAGGTAAGCTTCATGAAGCTAAAGAGCCACACCTCCAAGAACACCCCCATTGAGCACATGATGATGTTCTACCGCGAGTTTGAAGATTTACGTTCCCAGAAGTTCGATGGTATGATTATCACTGGCGCCCCTGTTGAGCAATTAGAGTTTGAGGACGTTAGTTACTGGCAGGAGATGCAGGACATTTTCTCATGGGCGCGCACGCACGTATATAGTACTATGTATATATGCTGGGCGGCACAGGCTGGGCTATACTTCCACTACAATATTCCCAAATATCCCCTTGAGCAGAAAATGTTCGGCATTTTTCCGCAACGTGCTCTTGACCCGCAGTTGCCCATTTTCCGGGGTTTCGACGATGTTTTCCAGATGCCTCACAGCCGACACACAGAGATACATCGCGAAGACATTTTGGCACATCCCGATTTGCAACTCGTTGCCGAATCAGAGGATAGCGGAGTCAGCATCGTTATGGCCAGAGGCGGTCGCGAATTTTTCATTACAGGCCATTTAGAGTACGCACCTTATACACTCGATACGGAGTACAGACGCGACAAGGACAATCGCAGCGACGTAGCACTGCCCAAAAACTACTATCTCGACAACAACCCCGAGAATCCGCCATTGGTGACGTGGCGTGCCCATGCCAACCTAATGTACGCCAATTGGATTAACTACTACGTCTATCAGGAGACCCCTTACGACATCAACATGATTAAATAAGCCGCAGACGGAAGAATGTAGGGCTATGAGGAATCTCGAACTGCTGGCACCAGCCAAGAATTTGGAATGTGGAATCGCTGCTATCAATCACGGAGCCGATGCCGTCTACATTGGTGCCAGTCAGTTTGGTGCCCGTGCAGCAGCAGGCAACGATATTGAAGATATTCGCCAGCTATGCCAATATGCCCATCGTTACAGCGCTCGCGTCTACGTCACTGTCAACACTATTCTTTACGATGACGAACTTGACGCAACTCTCCAACTTATCCGCGACCTCTATAACGCCCGTGTCGATGGTCTTCTCATACAGGACATGGGAGTCTTGCAGATGCACCTACCCCCTATCGAATTGCATGCTTCCACGCAGACTGACAACCGTACCGCCGACAAAGTGCGCTGGCTACAGTCGTTAGGGTTCAAGCGCGTCGTACTGGCTCGAGAACTCTCTGCCAAAGAGATTGCTGTCATCCATGAGGCCGTACCCGATATTGAGCTAGAAGTATTTGTTCATGGTGCGCTTTGCGTTAGCTATAGCGGTCAGTGCTATGCCTCGCAACATCTGTGCGGACGTTCGGCCAATCGCGGACAATGTGCGCAGGTCTGCCGTATGCAGTTCGACCTTGTCGACAACGACGGGCGGGAACTTATTCACCAGCGCCATTTGCTGTCGTTGAAGGACCTCAACCAAAGCCATCATTTGGAAGAACTGATTGAGGCTGGTGCTACGTCCTTTAAAATCGAGGGGCGCCTAAAAGATGTTACCTACGTCAAGAACGTGGTGGCAACCTATAGCCGTCAGCTCGATAATATAGTGCGCCTTCATCCCGACCTTTATCAGCGTTCCTCCCGAGGCCGCAGTCACCATACTTTTGCACCTAACCTTGACAAGACTTTCAACCGAGGCTTCACCACCTACTTCCTTCATGGTCGTCAGCAAGGCATTTTCTCGCCTGACACACCCAAAGCCATCGGCGAGTATGTAGGCACCGTCAAGGAGATGCGCCGCGACTCATTCAACGTGGCTGGTACCGCAACATTTGCCAATGGCGATGGTCTATGTTTCTTTGCCGTTTCCACAACTGGCGGCGAACGGCAACTGGAGGGATTCCGCATCAACCGCGCCGAGGGTAATCGCCTCTATCCACAACAGATGCCTCGCAACCTGCGGGCGGGTATGGCTCTCTACCGTAATCACGACATGGAGATGGAGCGTCAACTGTCGCGTCCTTCCGCCGAACGCAAGATTCCCGTTACCATGTACCTTGCCGCCACGTCTGACGGATTTTCGCTCTCCTCCGATTTAACGTCAGCTATCACCGTCTCCGTCAATGCTCCCCATGAGCAGGCACAGAAGCCTCAGTACGACAATATTCTACGTCAGTTGTCGCGGCTGGGTGGGACAGCTTACGAGTGCGCAGACTTGAAGGTACAGCCCGATTTTAACTATTTCATACCCGCCAGTCTACTCAGCGACTTACGCCGCCGCTTGGTAGAGGCTATGGACAAACATCTATCAACCACTCCTATCCATCACACTCCCACGACAGCAGCTCCAGAAGGCCCCACATCCGTAGCCGATGCAACAACGTCGCAGGAGCCTCCCCACTATCCTATCCCCTACCTCTATAACATTGCTAACCAGCTTTCACGCCAGTTCTACGATGCAGACACCTTGACCGCTTACGAACTGCGGGGTGGCGACGGCCCTCTCATGCAGTGCCGTCATTGCCTGCGTTTCGAGTTAGGCTATTGTGTCAAGCATGGCGGGAAGCAGTCCAAATGGCGCGAGCCACTTTTCTTGCGTTTGGCCGATGGCCGTCGGCTTCGGCTGGAGTTCGATTGCAAACACTGTCAAATGAATGTTTATGCAGTTCGTTAGATTCTATATTTGTGCACTCGTAGCCTGCCTGTTGACAGGCTGCTATCATCGTGGCCAGCAGACACCCGATGCTTGGGACCTCACCAAGCAACAGTTAGACTCTATCTCCTTCTCAACCACACATCACTATACCCAGAACTACAACTTTGTCGTCACCGCACCCCAGCTGCAACTGTCCGACGCCCTGCCCGACTATGCCTTTGACACGATGTATATCGACCGAGGGGAGCGCATTGTCGTGGCCGACATTTGTACCCTCCCCACCGACAGCATCGACTCCGTCTGGGTGAAGGTAGCCCGAGACCAAGCAGTACAGGGCTGGTTGCGCGAAAGCGAATTGCTTGCAGGCGTGTCGCCAGATGACCCTATATCACAGTTCATCGACCTCTTTTCCGACATCCACCTCTTAGTTTTCATGGCCTTCTGCGTGCTGGTAGGCGGTGCCTATGCTATGCACCGTCTGGAGCGCCGACAAGCCTACCTCGTACATTTCCGCGACATTAACTCGCCCTACCCCACAGCGCTCTGCCTGCTGGTAGCCATCTCCGCCACGCTCTACGCCTCCATCCAGCTATTTGGTGCCGAGTCTTGGCGACACTACTACTTCCACCCCTCCCTCAACCCCTTTGCCTTACCTTGGCATCTGGGGCTGTTCGTAGCCTCTGTGTGGGCAGCCATCATCACCGCATTAGCCGCCGTCGAAGATACTTTTCGCCAGCTCAAGAGCACAGCCGATGCCGTACTCTATCTGGGTGGTCTTCTGTCTGTCTGTGCTGTCAACTACGTTGTTTTCAGCATTTTCACCCTGTACTACGTCGGCTACCTACTGCTGGCAGTCTACATCGTCTTTGCCGTCATCCGTTATTTCAGCAATCGCCGTAGTCATTACCTTTGCGGTCGGTGCGGCACACCCATTCAGACCGAGGGGCGCTGTCCACACTGCGGAGCCATAAACACAAAAGATAATTAACGATAAACCGTACTTTCGTCAACCACGAAAGTACGACTCATTCCCACCGAGCTTATTGTATACCCTCTGTCTCCCTCCTGTATACACTTTGTATACTCCTGAAATACAACTTGTATACACGGCGTATACAACCT
>JAFLSF010000044.1 GCA_022511045.1 Prevotella sp. | reverse complement strand
TAGAGACCACGAAGTCCTGGTACTACATATACGACCAGAACGGGAAGAAGACAAAAACGCTCAGCACCACTATTGGGGATCTGCAAGGATTCAGTGCGTCCATCTTCATCGTAAAAGTGGCTCATGGTACCATATCTATGATGCAAAGGGCAACAAGCTCAAGACCTTGAGTGTATCAGGATAGTTGTTATAATAAGAGAGCCACACATATTGTGACTCCCTTATTGTTTTCTGGGCTAATTATCCACTGTTATTCCACTACCACTTTCTTCGTTGTGCCGTCACTCATCTTCACTATGCTCAGTCCACGTTGAGGCTGACTGAATTGCTTACCGCAGAGGTCATAAGCCTCTTTAATTGTTCTTTCTCCACTATTCATTAGCGTAGCATCAATGGTCGAAAGAGTTCCTTCTATAATATACTTAAATTCTTTCCATCCTTCGCGTGCCATGTACTTCTCCAATGTGCCTTGCGGAACATAAAGTGTTTCAGAGGGGTACAACGGAGAAAAACTTTTGAAGGCATTAGTATCCATAGGGTCTTCTATAAGGCTTGTAATAGTCACTAACTCGGGGTGGGTTGACCCTAAGGCGAAAGCACCATTACCCATTTCCGTCACTCCACTACCAATGGTCACAGAGGTCAATCCTTTGCAACCAGAAAAAGTATAGTTGCCAATTGACGTAACACTATTGGGAATCGTCAAGGTGGGTAGATTCTCGCAGTTCTGAAAAGCCCAATCGCCAATATATGTTAAACTATTGGGGATGGTTACCGATATTAAGTTTCTATTATCTCGAAAAGCATTTTCATTGATAGAGGTCACTCTATAAACTTTGTTATCGTATGTTACTGTCTCTGGTATAACAATATTTTCATACTGATAATCGCCATAAACGAGTATTAACTCCGTGTGGTCATCATTGTAGAGATAATAGAGGGTTAAGCCATCGTCGTTTGGTACATCAATGTCGTAAATTGGATAGTCTTGTGCGAAAGACCTCGCTCCAACCATACTCATAAGTACGGCGAGCAGCACTGTAATTTTAATTTTTCTCATAGATTTGTTGGTTTTTACGTTGCCCTCCAGCACCATGAGGGCATCTTTAATGTTTAGAAGCGTGGTACTGACTATGCCCACTCTTCCAGATGAGGTCCTGAGAAAACCTGTGTTGCACGAATGGTATAAACAGTCCACGCTATACACGCGAACCGCCATACTCTCTTGCGCAACAAATTGAAATTTCTCAGGTTTCATCTGTACAAGTAAAGCATAACGCTTCGTTTTTACTATGTCTGTGCTTCAAAGAAACACGGGTACAAAGGTAGTGCAAACCGAGCGAAATACAAAATAAATCGCGATTTATTTTTATTTCAGAGGTCGCTTGTTGAACGTGACACAGAAAATGTATGTAAGCTGAATAGGAATCGAGACCGACGAGGATAGGCCTCGTGAATAATGAGAATAGGCCTCACGGATGGTGAGGCCTATTCTCAATGCCGACACAGTGCCGCTTCGTGGCCAACGAAAGTACGATTCGTTGGCGAGGTGTTAAACCACCTCCCACGTGTCGTTTGTTTCTAACAGTTCTTCAAAATTGTGGTATTTCTTCTGGCTACTGACTTCGGCCAACTGTGCATGCACGGCTTCGTCGTAGGTAGGAGCGTCTACGTCACGGATAACGCCTAAGGCAATGGGGAATCCGTCGCCATTGCCCATTAGGGCAAGTTTCAACTGCAGGGTGTTATCCTCGCAATGGGCATCATGTACCAATACATCGTCTAATGTGTAGCCGTCCTTGCCAATCTCGACGATTTTCAAGCCAAAGCCCTGCTGTACCAGTCCGTATTCGTTGTTTTCGCCGAAGACCAGTTTCTCGCCATGACAAACGTAAATGGCATTTTTCTTACGTCCCTCCTTCGTGTAGACGCTCTCGTGAGTGCCGTCGTTGAAGATGACGCAGTTCTGCAAAATCTCACAAACCGCAGTACCTTTATGGGCATAAGCACTCTTGAGGATGTCGATGGTTCCCTGGGCATCGGTGGCTACGGCACGGGCAAAGAAATGACCACGAGCACCAAAGCATAGCTCTGCGGGACGGAAGGGGTCCTCCACCGTGCCATAGGGGCTTGACTTGGAGACGAAGCCTCGGGGCGATGTGGGAGAATATTGGCCTTTGGTCAGACCATAGATGCGGTTGTTCAACAGGATGATGTTGAGATTGATATTGCGGCGGTTGGCGTGGATAAAGTGATTGCCGCCAATGGCCAGACCGTCACCGTCACCAGAAACCTGCCATACGGTGAGGTTGGGGTTGGCAACCTTAGTGCCAGTAGCGATGGAGGCTGCACGCCCGTGAATAGTATTCATGCCGTAGGTGGCCATATAGTGGGGCAGACGGCTTGAACAGCCGATGCCAGAAATGACGGCCGTGTCCTGCGGGGCTACGCCTATTTCGGCCAAAGCCTTATGGAACGATGCGAGGAAAAAGTGGTCACCACAACCCGGACACCAACGGGGCTGTCCTTTTTTGTAATCTTGTGCTGTGTATGTCATAGTTGTTTACTTCTTTAAAATGTTCTCAAATGCGTTGACTAATTCTTCGACGACAAACGGTTGTCCCTTTACCTGATTGAACTGGTAGGGTACGAAATTGTCGACTTTCATACGCAAGTAGGCTGCCAATTGACCCATGTTCTGTTCGGCTACTATCACTTTCTGGTATTTGGAGAGTACCTCTGCCGTGTTCTTGGGCAATGGATTTAGATACTTGAACTGGGCTTGTGCCACCTTGTAACCTTTCTGCCGCAACTCGTCCATAGCTGAATGTAGATGTCCGTAGGTAGAGCCGAAACCGACAATGAGCAGTTCAGCATCTTCTGCGTCGCCGAGCACCCTGAGGTCGGGCACTTGTATGTTCTGAATCTTCTGCTGGCGCAGGCGCGTCATCAAGTCGTGGTTCTCGGGATTGGTAGAGATGGCCCCCGTTTCTGCGTCTTTCTCCAGACCACCGAGGATGTGGGTGAAACCTTCCCGACCAGGGACAGCCCAATAGCGGGCTCCGTTCTCTGTACGCATGTATGGTGTCCACTTGCCTTTCAACTCCTCTGGCACATAAGGCGGAGTAATGGTGTCAAGGTCGTCCATCTTTGGCAACTTGAACGCGCCAGAGCCGTTGGCGATGTAGGCATCAGTCAGCAGCACGACTGGCGTCATGTGTTCTAAAGCAATCTTACAAGCCTGATAGGCAGTGTAGAAGCAGTCTGCGGGACTGGTGGCTGCAAGCACAGGCATGGGACTCTCGCCATTACGACCGAAAAGTGTTTGTAGGAGGTCCGTCTGTTCCGACTTGGTTGGCAGACCTGTGGCAGGACCGCCACGCTGTACGTCAAGAATCACGAGTGGCAACTCCATGATGACGGCCAAATTCATGGCCTCGCTTTTCAGACAGATACCAGGCCCAGAGGTTGAGGTAATACCTAATGCTCCTGCAAAGGCTGCCCCCAATGCTGAGGCTGCCCCGCTGATTTCGTCTTCACACTGTACGGTAGTTACTCCTAATGACTTGTGCTTAGACAATTCATGCAACACGTCGGTGGCTGGCGTAATGGGATAAGAGCCGAGATAGAGCCGAAGTCCAGCCTTCTCGGCAGCAGCAATGAAACCATAGGCCGTAGCCTTGTTGCCTGTGATGTCCATATAGCGTCCTGGAACTTTGTCTTTCGTCTCAATACGATATACATTGATGGCGCTGGAGTGGGTATTGTGGCCGTAGTCGTAGCCAGCCTGTACCACCTTGATGTTGTTCTCGGCAATAGCAGGCTTTTTGGCGAACTTTTCTTTTAGGAAATTGTCAACGAGGCTTAGGTCGCGGTCGAACAGCCAACAGACTAAGCCTAATGCAAACATGTTGCGGCACTTCAGCATAGCCTTGTTGTCCATCCCAGACTCCTTGAGACAGTCCTTCACCATAGTGGTGAGCGGACACTGAATGACGCGGTCTGGGTCAATGCCCATCTCGCCAAGATAGTCTTCAGTCTCAAACTGTGCTTTTTCCAAGTCTTTTGGGCTGAAAGCGTCTGTGTCGATAATGATAGTGGCCCCAGGCTTTGCATAGCGATACTGCGTTTTCAGGGCAGCAGCATTCATGGCTACCAGCACGTCGCATTTGTCACCAGGAGTGTAAACTTTGCCTGCACCAATGTGTACCTGAAATCCGGAAACGCCCGTCAGAGAGCCTTGTGGCGCGCGAATGTCGGCGGGGAAGTCTGGAAATGTAGAAATGCCGTTACCAACGGTAGCACTTACCGTAGAGAATATGTTTCCAGCCAACTGCATACCGTCACCGGAGTCGCCAGAGAATCGAACAACCACTTGTTCGAGTTCTTTTATTTCTAATTGCTCTGCCATAATAGTTTAATATATAATAATGTACATATATGCGTAAGAGAGCTGCAAAGGTACAAATTAGCGGCCAAAGCGCAAAACAAATAGTCGCAAAATTGTACAGATAATGATATATATCAATAGCACTTGAGATACGGAGAGGCTGATGCCGTTAATACAGGAGAAGGGCAGCTGGGCAATGAAACTGAGCAGATGGTTCATCGTTGTCGTGACGGTAGCAAGGGCTGCTATCGCCCAACTAGCAATGAGCGGCCAGCCGCAAAATGTAGCCAGCCAGCAGCCAATAGCCAAATAGAGTACCAGTATGGCCAACGGTATAACCAGATAGTTAGCTAACAAGAACCACGTGGGGAAATAGCCGAAATAATACATCACCAGAGGTGCTGTTCCTATCTGGGCCGATAGAGTTACGGTGGTTAGTCCCCACCAATAGCTGAGCCATCGGTGCTGTTGCTGGATATGCAGGGGAATGAGCCCATAAAGCACAGGATGGATTAGCACAATAGCCAATACAGCTATAAACGATAGTTGGAAACCTACGTCGTACATTGTTAACGGATTGGCGACGAGCATCAATAATGCTGCAAAAGCCAACGTGTTGGCAGACATCCGCTCTCTATGCCCCAGTGACAGTAGGGCATACAGACTAATCATCGTGGCTGAGCGGACAATGCTTGGAGACAAACCCGTCAGCAGAGCAAAAGCCCAGATGGACAGCACGATGAGTATCTGCGATAGCATTTTGGCGCGTTGCCAACTGACTAATAAGATGATAACGTTGTAAATAATCGTTATGTGTAGGCCGCTCAATGCTAAGATATGTGCTGTTCCCCCTTGCGCATATATGTCCTTGAGTTGTTTGTCGAGGTGCGTTTTGTCGCCTAACGTCATAGCCGCAATTACCCCTAAAGCCTGTTCGTCAATGTTCCACTGCTTGTAACGCTCTATCAATAGATGCCGCCAGCAAAGAAAACGTAGTCGCGTGCGCTCCAATAATGGTAACTCTTTGAGCGAGTGTTCTTGCCATTTCCATTGGTTGCTATGTACAAAAGCCTCGCCTGCGAACCCTTGACACTGCATATAGCGGAGATAATTGAAGTGGCCGTCCTGCCATTTGTGGATAGGTCTTACTATACTTTTTATCACCAGTCCTTCTCCAATCCTAATCTTTTCGCTGTCTTTGTCTCGTGTAATATAGAGTTTGAGTTTCCTATGGTTCTTAGTCGTTAGAGCCTCTAAAGTCACCCAACGTTCTTTCATCACAGGTTCGCTTGTGACCACCAATGATAGTTTCAATGCTTCCTTTGGCCAGTCTACTTCCAATTGCTGTTGTTTTCTGGCACCTAATGTTAGGCCTAACAGCAGTGTACAAACCCAAATGCCTGCGGTCTGCCATTTGGGGCTGTGGTGTAGCAACAAAGTTATCACAATGCAGCCTACCATAATGATAAGTCCCAGCGGCCAGTAGTCAAGCCATCCGCTGAGCGCAATTCCTATCATCAGGCAGACGGATAAGGGTAATAATGGACCTAATAGTGGGATGTGCACCCTCATATCTCGTTCCTTATTGTGAACTTTGGGCGCAAAGATACGATTTTTAAGGTGGTCATCAAACAAGACGATGAGTTAAATAATATTAAATCTTCGGCTTTGTAAGTGGCGAGGGTTGTGATATTAGCGCGGAAAGCAGTACCTTTGCAGTCCGATTATGTGGGGAGAGACTTAGAATCCCCGTGAATCAGCGTGGAATAGCTGTGTCTTTGGCCAGGCATAGTGGTTCGTGAGAACGCAGGTTCAGTGCACGTTAGACTACTTGCGGAGAGTTAGACCTCTGCTCGTGGTTTTGTGCGCATAAGAGATAAAAATGTTTTTTAGTAGTAAAATTTAAAAAGAAATGAACACTTTAAGTTACAAGACTGTTTCCGTATCAAAGGAAGCTGCTCGCGAGCAGAAAGAATGGGTGGTTATTGACGCTACTGACCAGGTAGTAGGCCGCCTTGCTTCAAAAGTAGCTAAGATTATTCGCGGAAAGTACAAGCCAACCTTCACTCCTAATCAGGATTGCGGCGACAACGTTATCATCATCAACGCACAGAAGGTGGTATTTACTGGTAAGAAAGAAACCGACAAGGTTTATACCCGTTACACGGGCTATCCTGGCGGTCAGCGTTTCAATACTCCTGCCGAGTTGCGCAAGAAGTCTTTCGGCGTAGAGCGTATTTTGAGGCACGCTGTCAAAGGTATGCTGCCTAAGGGTCCTCTTGGACGTGCCTTGTTGAACAACCTCTATGTATATGAGGGCACAACCCATCCCCACGAGGCTCAGAAGCCAAAGGCTATTGATATTAACCAGTACAAGTAATTAAAGATTAAATATAAGAAAAGATGGAATACATCAATGCAATAGGTCGTCGTAAGAGCTCAGTAGCTCGCGTTTATCTGTCAGAGGGTACTGGCAAGATTACGATCAACAAGAAAGACTTGGAAGTTTACTTCCCTTCTGCCATCCTGCAATACGTGGTAAAGCAGCCACTGAACTTGTTGGAGGTAGCTGAGAAATATGATATCAAGGCTAATCTGGACGGCGGTGGCTTCACAGGTCAGAGTCAGGCTCTGCGTTTGGCTATCGCACGCGCACTGGTGAAGGTCAATGCCGAGGACAAGAAGAACCTAAAGGATCACGGCTTCCTGACCCGCGATGCTCGTAAAGTTGAGCGTAAGAAGCCAGGTCAGCCCAAGGCTCGTCGTCGCTTCCAGTTCAGTAAGCGTTAATTTACTGAATCGTTTAGTATCTAAACCTGCTGGACTCTGGCTATGGGTCCAAATGAAAGAGAGTTTTGGAAATCCGAGACTACCAGTGGGTTGATTCTGGACAAAAGAATTAAAAAAGAAAGTAAACAAATTAAAGAAAAGACATTAAAATGGCAAGAACAAATTTTGACCAATTGCTGCAGGCTGGCTGTCACTTTGGCCACCTAAAGCGCAAGTGGAACCCTGCAATGGCTCCCTACATTTATACCGAGCGTAACGGTATTCATATTATTGACCTGCACAAGACGGCAGCTATGGTTGACGTTGCTGCTGATGCTCTGAAGCAGATTGCTAAGAGCGGTAAGAAAGTGCTGTTCGTCGCTACTAAAAAACAGACTAAGGAAATCATCGCCGAGAAAGCTCAAAGCGTTGGTATGCCTTATGTCATTGAGCGTTGGCCTGGTGGTATGTTGACCAACTTCCCGACCATTCGCAAGGCCGTAAAGAAAATGGCGAACATTGACAAGCTGATGCAGGATGGAACCTACGCTAACCTGTCGAAGCGCGAATTGTTGCAGATAAGCCGTCAGCGTGCCAAGCTGGAGAAGAACCTCGGTTCTATTGCAGATTTGACCCGTCTGCCCAGTGCTCTTTTCGTGGTTGACGTGCTGAAGGAGCAGATTGCCGTTCGTGAGGCCAATCGTCTGGGTATTCCCGTATTTGGTATCGTAGACACCAACTCTGACCCCAAGAACATTGACTTCGTGATTCCCGCTAATGACGACGCTAAGGACTCTGTAGAGATTATCCTCTCTGCCTGCTGTGCCGCTATTAACGAGGGTATTGAGGAACGCAAGGTAGAAAAGGCTGACGAGAAAGCTGCCGAAGCACAGGCTGAGGCCGATGATGAGGAGGCCAAGCCCAAGCGTCAGGCTCGCAAGCCTCGCAAGACCTCTGAGGAGAAGAAGGCTGAGGAGGCTGCTGCTCCCGTAGCTGAGACTGCTGCCGAAGTTCCCGCTGAGGCCGCTACCGAGGCTCCCGCAGAAGCTGTTGAGACTCCTGCCGCAGAGTAATTATCATTTCTAATTATTAAAAATTCATTCAAAAGATTATGGCTATTTCAATAGACGATATTAAGAAGCTTCGTGCTATGACTGGCGCAGGTCTGGCTGACGTAAAGAAAGCTCTGACTGAGGCCGAGGGCGACTTTGACAAGGCTAAAGAGTTGCTCCGCGAGCGTGGATTGGCTATCGCTGCTAAGCGTAGCGACCGTGAGACTTCAAATGGTTGCGTACTTGTAAAGGCTGTTGACGGCTTTGCTGCTATGATTGCCTTGAAGTGCGAGACAGACTTCGTGGCCAACGGTGCCGACTTTATCGCATTGACGCAGAGCATCCTTGATGCTGCCATTGCCGCTAAGGCAAAGGATATTGAGGCTGTAAAGGCTCTTGACATCAATGGTCAGACTGCTCAAGAGGCTGTTACACAGCGCTCGGGTATCACTGGCGAGAAGATGGAGCTGGACGGCTATCTCGTGCTCGAGGGTGAGAATATTGAGGTTTACGACCACATGGGCAAGCACACGCTGTGCACTATGGTACAGACCAACAAGCCTGCTGCCGAGCAGGGACACCTCGTAGCTATGCAGGTGGCTGCTATGAAGCCCGTTGCTTTGGATAAGGATAGCGTAGACCAGAAGATTCTGGACGAGGAGTACAAGACCGCTGTTGAGAAGACTAAGCTCGAGCAGGTTGAGAAGTTTGTAGAAATGAAACTCAAGAAGGCTGGACTGAACCCCAATCTCGTGGACAGCGACGACCATATTGAAAGCAATATGGCTAAGGGATGGCTCACTCAAGAGCAGGCCGACGAGGCTCGCAAGATTAAGGAAGAGGCTAAGGCTGAGGGTGAAGCTCAGTTGAAGATGCCTATGATTGAGAACATTGCTAAGGGACGCGTACAGAAGTTCTTGAAAGAGAGCTGTCTGGTGGACCAGGAGTTCCAGTTTGGCGACGGCGACAAGGCTACTGTTGCCCAGTGGCTCGCCAATCAGGACAAGGAACTGAAGATTACTGCTTTCAAGCGTTTCACGCTCGTTGCCGACTAATCTGAAGAATTGTTCTATAAATTAGCAAGAGGGATGACCATCAAAGGTTGTCCCTCTTTGTTGTTTACTGGCTGGGGTGTCGCTAAAAAAGTGTCTAATAGACCTAAAAAAGTTGAGGGTTAGGTGTAATAATTGGTGGGTGAGGGGGTCTTATAGATAAAGGCAATCTGGTCTAAGATAGAAAACGGGCCAGAGGTTCTAAAAGCAATGGTTAAAGATGAATGACAGAGAATTGGTAGAAAGCATACTCAACGGTGGTAACACTGCGGCTTTTTCGCTGCTGATGAAGCGGTATGAGGGGCGGGTGTACTCGAAGGCTTTGGGTATTACGAGGCAGGAGGAGGCGGCTCGCGAAGTAACGCAGCAGACTTTTATCCGTGTCTACCAGCGGCTGTCGGACTGGAGGGGTTCTGAGCTGGGGCCTTGGCTGACGGCTATCGCGTGTCACTTGTCGCTGAATATGCTGGAGGGGGAGAGGCGCCGCTGCAGCATAGAGGGTGGGGAGCTGGCAGAGGGCCGTGAACTAACGGAGGGTAGTGGAGCGATGGAGGGCGAGGACTACTCGGCTGAGCGAGAGGAGCGCTTGCAGCGAATGGAGGAGGCTATTGGGCGGCTGAGTCCTGACGACCAGCGTTTGCTGCGCCTGCATTATTATGAAAGGGTGGGTACGGCGGATATTGCCCGACGTCTGGGATTTTCGCAATCAAATATTCTGGTGCGGTTGCACCGTATTCGTGAACGACTTAAAAAGCTGATGCAACATGAAAGAAATGACTGATGAAGAACTTGACTTGCTGATAGGTACTGCGTTTGAGCGGCAGCAGGTGTTGGAGGAGATACATGCGAGTGTGATGGCTGACGTGAGGCGTTCGGCTTTGCGTTCGGCACTGCACTGCTGGCTACGACTGGTGGCTTTTGCAGTGGGGTTGCCTATGGTGCTTCTGGGCTTTGCTTATGGGATGTATTATGTTTATACGTCTGTTCCTTTGCAGGCTCCTGTTGTTGCGGCTATGCTGCTTTCGAGTGTTTCCATGCTGTATTACGGTGCGAAGGCCGTACAGCACTTTAGTATTGACGAAATTAACTAAATTATAAAACTATGCATACAGATTTTCCATTTTTCACTGGCCTTGTAGCCGTTGTATTAACGTTGGGTATTCCCATTGTGGTTATTGTTGCTCGTGCAGTCATGTATATTCTGACAAAGAACCGTGATACCGAGTTGCGCAAATATGTAATTGAGAATCATGTGGATGCCGAGAGCATCAAGTTGTTGCTTGGCGACCAGCCGAAGACGAACCGAACGTTTACCATGTTGCGTTGGGGCTCTATACTATTAGGTGGAGCAGCGGGCTATATGGTGTTTTCTACCGCAGGTGTAAAGATGCAGATTGCAGGCGTTTGCATAGGTATGGGTGTTGCTATGCTGGTGGCTTTTGTTATAGAGATGGCGATGTTGAAGCGTCAGCGCGAGAGAGAGCGTGAAGCTAACGAGCAAGTGGTGCAGAAGCGGCGTGAGGGTAGCGATGAAAGACTTTATAACCAAAAATAGTTTAAGAAAGGCTAAATTTGAATATATGTAAGATTTTGTAAGGTGTTTCTGTCTTTGCATGTTGTTGAAATGTTATAACTTTGCGTCCGAAATCCAAATTACAGCACTGATAAAAAACGCAGCAAATGACAGCACTATCTTTAGGAAACTTCGAACTGAATGTTCAGAAACAGCAGCTTCTGTTCCATGCCTCAGACGGTACGCAGGTTTTGCGGAAGCTCTCCTTCCGCGAAGCCTCTATCCTGAGGCTGCTCGTCGAGGCTCAAGGTGACGTGGTTGAGAACGATATTCTGCTAAACGAGTTTTGGAGCGGCGACAGCATTTACAACCTCAATGCACTTTATGTATTTATGTCGCGTCTGAAGCGATTGCTTGCTGCCGACCCGTCGCTCAGCATTGTCAATGCTCGTGGCATTGGCTATCGGCTGGTCTTGCGCTGAGTTTTTTCCTTATATAACGTTAAAGTCTGTAAATTTAGGGGGGGGGAATTTCGGGAAATAGCTTATCTTTGCACGGGATTTCTACCATAATATGAAGTGAAACATGAAGAAAGATATGAAGAAACTACTTGTTATCTTGCTGTCTCTTACGGCGTTGCAGGCAGCGGCGCAGACGGACAGCCTCGGAGTTGCGGCCGACTCGGTGGCTTGGAAGAAGGAGCTGAAAGAGGTGACGGTGACTACTCAGCGACAGCTCATCAAGCAGGAGATAGACCGCATAGGCTATAACGTGCAGGCCGATGCCGAGGCAAAGACGCAGACAGTGATGGACATGCTGCGCAAGGTGCCTATGGTGACGGTCGACGGCCAGGACAATATTACGGTGAAGGGCAACAGCAACTTCCGCGTTTACAAGAACGGCCACTTGGACCCCAGCCTGACGAAGAACGCCAAGGAAATCCTGAAGTCTATGCCAGCCTCGATGGTGAAGCGCATCGAAGTCATCACCGACCCTGGAGCCCGCGAGGATGCGGAGGGTGTCAATGCCATTCTCAACATCGTCATGCAGGAGAACAGCGGCTTGGGCGGAGTAATGGGTGTCGTCAATGCCTACTACAACACACTGAACCACCCCAATCTCTATGCCTCGCTGACGGGTCAGACGGGTCGTTTGCTCGTTTCCGCCGACGGTGGCTATGGCGGTATGGGTCGTCGTGAGACGGAGAACCATAACAACACCGAGCGGCTTTTCGTCCATTCGGGCAACCAGCTGCTGAGCCGCTACGAGGGTACTAATCCCGGGCATATCGTCTTCGCCAACCTCAGTGCCAGTTACGACATTGACACGCTGAACCTGCTGTCGGCCTCCTTTGGCGGCTACTTTTACAAGCTGAACGTGCAGGGCGACGGCACCACCCAGCTGCTTCCTCCCGCCGGCACTGCGTTGGGCGGCTATAGCTATGAGAGCCACAGATGGATGCCCGGCTACAGCCACCAGTCGTGGAGCGGCCGTCTGGACTACCAGCATAAGACGCGTCTGAAGGGCGAGCAGCTCACACTCTCTTACATGCTCGCCCTGACGCGCCAGCATACGGACGACGAGACTTCCTACGGGAACATCGTCGGCAAGCCCTTCGACTATACGGGCCATTTGCAAAATACGCGCGAGCGCTTCACCGAGCATACGTTGCAGGTCGACTGGCTGCGGCCGCTGGGCAGTGGTCACCGTGTGGAGGTCGGTGCGAAGTACATTGACCGCAACAACAACAGCCACAGCCGCCAGCAGTTCTACGGCGTTGATGCTGCCAGCGACCAGCGTTTCGACCACGTGACGCGTGTCATGGCTGCCTATGTGGACTACCTCTATAACCGCGAGCGGTGGTCGGCGCGTGCCGGCGTTCGCTACGAGCACAGCTACATGCGTGGCAGTTATCCCGACGGCAGCGACGCCACGTTCCGCCGCCGTCTGGACGACTGGGTTCCGCAGGCCAGCGTGCAGTACCAGTTCTCCGAGGGTCAGACGCTGAAGCTGAACTACACCACCAGCATCAGCCGCCCTGGCATCTCCTACCTGAATCCCGCCGTCGTGGCGTCGCCCACCACCGTCTATGGCGGCAATCCTCGGCTGGTCAGTGCCCGCACGCAGAGCATCGGACTTATCTATTCCAACATCGGTCGTCGGCTGACGCTCCAGCTTGCTCCCACCTACAAGTTTTCCAGCGGCGGCATTACGTCCGTCGAGTGGGCTACGGGCGACGTGCGCTGCCTGACCTACGACAATGTGCTGGGCCGCCGTTGCCTTCAGTTCGAGCAGTATGTCCAGTGGCGGCCTACGGCCAAGACGACGCTGGTGGTGAACAACAATGTTCGCTACGAGTACTTTAGGAACCCCAACCTCGGCTACCTCAACGACGGCTGGTCGGACAATTACTACGCCAACCTCACGCAGGTGCTGCCCTGGCGGCTGAACTTCACGCTGGGCGGCTATGGCAGCATGGGCCGTCGCCCGATTGATGCGTACTACAAGCAGTGCTCCTACTACGGCTACTATGCCACGCTGCAGCGTTCGTTCCTGAAGGAGGACCGTCTGACGGTGCTCGTCGGTGCGCGCAATCCTTTCGAGCGTACCGTCCGCTACGGTTCCCTGACGGTCAATGGCGACTTTCTCGACCGTGTGACGTCCTACAATCGCGGCCGCCAGTTCAACGTTTCGGTGACGTGGCGCTTTGGCTCGCTGAAGGCCAAGGTGAAGAAGGTTGACCGCAGCATTGAGAACGACGACGTCGTGGGTGGCATCACGAAGGGTGCCTAGTACGGGCGTATGTCGCTGAGAAGGGCGCAAGCCAAGTGCCATATATTAAGCGCGTTTTTAAGCGCACGGAAGGGGCTGTTTTGCTATGTGGAGATAGCAAATGCAGCCTTTTAATCGAAAAAGCCGAAAAATCTTTGGCTTTTCGCTTGCTTATTTGTAATTTCGCAGGCGGTATGCAGAAACTGTTAGATTTGTACCGCACGTGGAGGGGGGCAGAGCCCCGGCAGGTGGAAAGGCTGGCGGGGGCTGGCAGCAACCGCGAGTACTACCGCATGGTGGCGGATGACGGCACGACGGTGGTGGGGTGCATAGGTACCAGCCGCGACGAGAACCATGCCTTCGTCTACTTGGCGCGGCACTTTGCGGCGCAGCGGTTGCCCGTGCCCCAAGTGCTGGCCGTCAGCGATGACGAGTGCCGCTATCTGCAGACTGACCTGGGCAGCGTCTCACTCTTTGACGCCATTCGTGGGGGCAGGGAGGCGGGAGGACGCTACACGGTGGAAGAGCGGCGGCTGCTGAAGCGAACGATGCGTGAACTGCCAAGAATCCAGATGGTTGGCAGGGGCGGACTGGACTTCTCCAACTGTTATCCGCAGCCTGCTTTCGACACGGATTCGGTGCACTTCGACCTGAACTACTTCAAGTATTGCTTCCTGAAGCCTACGGGGCTTGACTTTCATGAACTGAGGCTCGAGGCTGACTTCCGCCTGTTTGCCAAGGACTTGACGGAGAGTGGCGACGAGCAGGCTTTCTTGTACCGCGACTTTCAGGCACGCAACGTGATGGTGGACAGCGAGGGCGCGCCGTGCTTTATCGACTTTCAGGGCGGTCGGCGCGGGCCTTACTACTATGACGTGGCGTCGTTCCTGTGGCAGGCTTCGGCACGCTATCCGCACAAGCTCCGCCGCGAACTGGTGTATGAGTATTATCATGCACTGAAGCAATACACCGAAGTGCCCGCGCCTCGCCGTTTCGTGGAGCGGCTGAGCCTCTTTGTGCTGTTCCGACAGTTGCAGGTGCTGGGAGCGTACGGATTTCGCGGCTACCTTGAGCGCAAGCAACACTTCTTGGCGTCTATTCCGCCAGCCATGCAGAACGTCCGCGAGCTGCTGGACGAATGTACTTTCCCCTATCCGTACCTCGTGTCTTTGCTGAGAAAACTGGTCGATATGCCGCGATTCGTGGACAAAAAGGACGGAACTGCCACCATCTCGAAGTACGACGGACAGGGGGAACTGGTGGTCCGCGTCTTCAGCTTCTCCTACGGCAAAGGCATCCCAGGGGACGAGAGTGGCAACGGTGGAGGCTATGTCTTTGACTGCCGCTCGACGCACAACCCAGGGCGCTACGAACCATATAAACAACTGACGGGGCTGGACGAACCTGTAGTCCGCTTCTTGGAGGACGACGGCGAAATACTGGCGTTCCTTGAATCGGTCTATAAGTTGGCAGACGCACATGTGCGGCGGTATATCCAACGTGGATTTACAAGCCTGATGTTCTGCTTCGGCTGTACTGGCGGGCAGCACCGCAGCGTCTATGCAGCACAGCACTTGGCAGAGCACATCCACCAGAAGTTTGGCATCGAGGTGCGCATCTGTCATAGAGAGCAGCACATCAGCCAGACGCTGACAGCCGTCCGAACTTAGTCCGTAACCATTAAAAAAGAACAAAACGTCGCACGATGAAACAAGCCATGATACTTGCCGCAGGACTCGGCACCCGACTGAAGCCTTTGACCGACACCATGCCCAAGGCATTGGTGCCCGTAGGCGGGCATACACTGCTGGACATCAATATAGCACGTTTGCAGCAGGCTGGCTACGGCCGATTTGTCGTCAATGTTCACCACTTTGCCCAGCAAATTATTGAGCACGTCAAAGCGCACTATCCGCAGAACTGCCCCATAGACCCGCTGCTGTCGGTACCCAGTCCCAGAATACTCTTCAGTGACGAGACGGAGCAACTCTTGGAGACGGGTGGGGGACTGAAAAAGGCGCGGACGCTGTTCAGCGGCGACGAGCCAATACTTATACACAACGTCGATGTTCTGGACAACGTCGACTATGATTGGTTCTATCGTCAGCATCGGATGGACGAGGATGCAGTGTTGCTGGTTAGCAAGCGCAAGACGAAACGCTATCTGTTGTTCGACCACGCCATGCGGCTCATGGGGTGGAAAAACATTGAGACGGGCGAGGTAAAGAGCCCGTTCCCCTGGCTTAGGACGGCGGAGTTTACCATCGACGACAATCTAAACGTCAAGGCTGCGGAGGATTCTCAGCTCTTTGCCCAGCACTCATCGCTCTATGCTTTTGCTTTTTCGGGCATCCACTCCTTCTCGCCGCGACTGTTCCCGCTGATGGAGCGATTCCCCGACCGCTTTGGCATCATTGACTTCTATCTCTCCGTCTGTCACCGTGCCCACATTGTGGGATTGGCCAAAAATAATCTCCGTATGCTTGACGTAGGGAAACTCGACTCTCTGGAGGAGGCAAGCAGGTTTGTGGAGACTTCAGACTGGCACCTTCCCCCAGCATAATTAGGTAAATATAAACAAACATTATAAACGATATGCAAAAGATTATCATTCTCGATTTCGGGTCGCAGACCACCCAGCTCATAGGCCGTCGGGTCCGTGAGTTAGATACGTTCTGCGAGATTCTGCCGTACAACAAGTTTCCGAAAGACGACCCTGATGTCATTGGCGTCATCCTCAGTGGTTCGCCCTATTCGGTTCACGACCCCGAAGCCTTCAAGGTAGACCTCAGCCAGTTTGTGGGTCGTTTGCCCGTATTAGGTATTTGCTACGGGGCACAATTCATCTCGCACACACTTGGAGGACGAGTGGAGAGAGCCGACAGCCGTGAATATGGCAGGGCACACCTGCATACGGTGGACGCAGAAAACCCTCTGTTCAAGGGCTTCGACCAACATTCGCAAGTGTGGATGAGTCATGGGGACACCATTACCGCTATTCCCGACGGCTTTGAGTGTATAGCTTCTACCCGCGACGTGAAATATGCCGCCTATTGGAGTGCATCGACCAAACTTTCGTCCCATGCCTCTGACCACTCCCCACTGTTTGCCGTCCAGTTTCACCCCGAAGTGTTTCATACCCTGCAAGGCACTCAGTTGCTGAAGAACTTTGTGGTAGACATTTGCGGCTCGCATCAAGATTGGAGCGCTGCTTCATTCGTTGAAACTACCGTAGCCGAACTAAAGGAGCAATTAGGGGAAGACCGTGTTATCCTCGGTCTGTCGGGCGGTGTCGACAGCAGTGTTGCCGCCGTACTGCTGAACAAGGCAATCGGCAACCGCTTGACGTGTATCTTCGTCGATCATGGAATGTTGCGCAAGAATGAGTTCCAACAAGTGATGGACGACTATCGGGGGCTGGGGCTGAACGTCATCGGTGTAGACGCTTCCGAGAAGTTTTTCACAGACCTTGCTGGCGTTACCGACCCAGAGCAGAAGCGTAAGATAATTGGTCGTGATTTCGTAGAGGTGTTCAATGCCGAAGCAAAGAAAATTACCGATGCTCGCTGGCTGGCACAAGGTACCATCTATCCCGACCGCATTGAGTCGCTGAACATTACGGGCAAGGTCATTAAGAGCCACCATAATGTAGGCGGATTACCTAAGGAAATGAATCTCCGCCTCTGTGAGCCGCTTCAGTGGCTTTTCAAGGATGAGGTACGTCGGGTTGGCCGTCAGTTGCAGATGCCCGAACATCTTATTGAGCGCCACCCATTCCCAGGTCCCGGGCTGGCCGTCCGTATCTTAGGCGACATTACCCGTGAGAGAGTACGCATTTTGCAAGATGCTGACGATATTTATATCCGTGCCCTTCGCGAATATGTCGACCAAGACGGAAAGACTTTGTATAACAAGGTCTGGCAGGCAGGCGCTATCCTGCTCGCCACCGTTCGCAGTGTCGGAGTGATGGGCGACGAACGGACCTATGAGCACCCTGTTGCCCTGCGTGCCGTTACCTCCACCGATGCCATGACAGCCGACTGGGCACATCTGCCTTACGACTTCATGGCTCGCGTTTCAAACGATATAATCAACAAGGTGCGTGGTGTTAACCGTGTCTGTTATGACATCTCGTCAAAGCCCCCCGCAACAATAGAGTGGGAGTGAAATATATAGCTTGTTAATAAAATAGTTTCGCCTTGTATTTCACAGGACTTATCATAGCCTTTGCCACGTTCTTGACTATCGGCATTTGGCATCCTATCGTCATCAAGACCGAGTACTATTTTGGTACTCGGCCTTGGGTGATTTATTTGCTTGTCGGCATTGCTTGTATCGTTAGCGCTTTGTTTATAGAGAACACGATTCTCAGTGCTGTGGTCGGTGTCTTCGGAGCCTCTGCCCTTTGGGGCATTGGCGAGCTGTTTCAGCAGCGCCGCCGCGTAGAGAAGGGATGGTTCCCTAAAAATCCTAAGCGAAAAGGCAAGTACATGAAGTAAGATAATCTTTCTTTAGTGCAGAAAATAGCGCCTATAAGAGTATAATATTTCTTAAATAGACGGCTTGTACAGGTTAATATTCGTTAACCAGAGCGTTCGTGTTTCAAAATAAACTCCTATCTTTGCAACCCCGATTTATACAGAGTCGGTAGTAAGATAGCATGAATATAAGAAGTTTTGCGCTTCTTGCAGTCGTAGTCGGCGTGATGCCGATGAAGTCTCAAGAGAAGCGGACGATAACAGTCGGTCAACTGTTTGAATTGGTAGAAAGCAACAGCAAGACTCTTCGACAACAGAAGACAAGCGTAGAATTTGCGAGTA
>JAFLSF010000043.1 GCA_022511045.1 Prevotella sp. | reverse complement strand
AACGACCCCGAGATTACAAATCACGTGCTCTGGCCAACTGAGCTAAAGAGGCTTCTGCTCTAAGCATCCGCTCCCCGGATTGGAGTCTAAATATCGGAAAGCGGATGCAAAGGTAGGCATTATTTTCGAAATACCAAAACTTTTCGAGAGTTTTTTTATCTGTTACGCAATTTTTCCTTAAATTTCTGCAATTGTACCTTCATTGCATCTACGCACAAATCGGTGCTCTCCTCGAAGGAGTCACTGGTTTTCTCGACAAACAACGTCGTGCCTGGCACAATCACACTAAGGCTTACTTCCTTGTTTTGTGCGGTGGCTGGCTTAACGACCTTGCACTGTACCTCCACCTTCTGAATGTCCTCAAAAGTCTTTTCCAACTTGGTGACCTTCTTCTCGATGAATACCTGCAACTTCTCAGTAGCATCAAAGTGAATTGACTGAATCTTAATTTCCATAGTAGCCTCCTATTTCTTAAAAGGTTAATAATAAGGTTAAGCCCTCGGATGGGCGGTCTCATATACTCGTTTGAGTTGTTCAAAAGTCGTATGGGTATAAATCTCCGTCGTCGCCACACTCTCGTGCCCCAACAACTTGCGCACGCTTTCAAGTCCAGAACCATTATTCAGCATAGCAGTAGCATACGAATGGCGCAGTACGTGGGGCGAACGTTTCTTCAACGTAGTCACCTTCGACAATCCCTGTTGCACGATGGACTCTACTTGCGACTTTCTGATTCGCCTACCCTTATCGTCTAAGAACAAGCCCGCCTCCAACCTTAATGATTGCGCGTCACGCTCCCTAATATAGGTTTCTAAAGCGGTAGCCAGCTCTTGACCAAAAGGCACAATGCGCTGCTTATTACGCTTTCCCGTCACTTTCAACTGGCGGGCGTTTAAATCAACATCCTCATCATTCAGCCCTAACAACTCCGAAAGTCGGATACCAGTCTCATAGAATAATATAATAATGGTACGCGCGCGTAAGTCTCGATAACTGTCACCCCACATTCCATCTTGGTCTATCAGACGATCCATCTCCGCTTCCCTCACAAATTGGGGCAATGGCTTCTGTTTCTTTGGCCCCTTGATGTTATGGGCGGGGTCGCGGCTAACCAACCTCCGCGATAAGGCGAAACGGAAAAAGGAACGCACAGCACTCAAACAGTTATTCACCGTCGAGGCCATGTCGCCCTTATCCATCATGCTCTCCATCCAATCACGGATGATGTCTGAGTCCACTGACTCCCAAGAGAGCTGACTATCTCGATTTTTGAAATACGACTCAAAGTCCCTCAGGCACTGGCCGTATCTGCACACCGTGAGTTCGGAACGATTCCGTTCGTAACGCAGGTAGTTCAAGAAATCTTCAGTCATCATAACTCGCCGCATCGGTTTTCGGCAACGAAGTTACGAAAAAAACTTGAAACCACCAAGCTTTTTTGCGTTTTTTACTCCTCGTTGGCGCGCAACTTCTGTACGTAAATAGCGTGCTCCATCTTCAGGCGCTTCAGTACAGATGGCTTGTCGAACTGCTGACGTGCGCGGAGTTCCTTCACGACACCTGTCTTTTCAAACTTTCTCTTAAACTTTTTGAGGGCCTTTTCGATGTTCTCGCCTTCCTTTACTGGTACAATAATCATTTGCTTTTTTGGTTTAAATTCTTTAATGAAACATACGCCTTCGCAGCATAGGTGCCACGATAAGCGGGTGCAAAATTACTATAAATTCGTTAATCTCGCAAGTTTTTGGACGTTTTTTTTATCATTCGGCATCAAATACCCGAAAAACGCATAAACTTCACCAATGTTAGGGTAAAAACCTTTGCGCCTATTGTCCTAAACACCACACAACCTACCACCATCAGATTGAGGCCTATTCTCGTTGCGTTCAAGGCCTATATTCACCGCCCGCGAGGCCTATACTCGTCACGTGTGAGGCCTATCCTTTCAAACAACACATAAAATTCTATGTTCCAACGATTTAAGACCTTGATTTTAACGAGGTGGAGTTATGTTGCTAACAAATCAGCGATTTATCGTTGACAAAACGGCACTTTGTTAAATGCAAGGAAATGTCGGCATCAGAACCTGCCAAAATTCCTACTCTTGCATATAGTGTTTAGCGTACTCAACATAGTGTTTGGCATTGTCTGTCTGGCCTGGCTGCACTCGCTTGAGATACTTGGCAGGAACTCCACCCCAAATCTCGCCAGCGGGAATCTTGGTATTTTGCAAAACCAACGCTCCAGCAGCAACGATAGAGCCCTCGCCCACCTCGCAACCATCAAGCAAGGTAGAGCCCATACCGATGAGTGCTCCATCGTGAATAGTACAAGCATGAACGGTGACATTATGACCTATAGTGACATCTGAGCCGATAACGACAGGCCCCGTCTCATGAGTAACATGAACACAAGAACCGTCCTGCACGTTAGTGCGGTTACCTATGGTAATGGGTGCCACATCTCCGCGTATAACGGCATTGAACCACACAGAGCATTGGTCGCCAAGAGTGACGTCGCCCACAAGCGTAGCGTTCTCGCTAAAGTAGCAATCGCGTCCCCAGCGTGGGGTCAGTCCTTTATAACTTTTGATTAAAGACATATTATATAATAGTATATAGAATTAGAACTAAATCATTCAAGACTATAGCGGGACGGAAGAAAGAATACGCTGAGTAGCACCAGTCATCTTCTGAACATAGGCGGCCGCCTTCTCACCTAACTCACTTATGACCTCTGGGTGGTCGACAAAGCCTTGCATAATGCGCCGGAAGTCGTCGCCGTTACCTATCTCCAGACCTCCGCCACAAGCCTTCAGCCCTTGTGCTTCCTGGAAACGTAGATTGTTGGGACCAAAAATGACGGGAACTCCCCAAACGGCAGCCTCCAACGTGTTATGGATGCCTACGCCAAAACCGCCACCTATGTAAGCTACATCAGCATAGCGATAGGTACTGGAGAGCAAGCCGAAGCAATCGACAAGTAACACTTGCGCATCGTGAAGGACTTTCTGGTCCTTAGGATTTTCAAAACTATCGGGGAGCTGAGAGTAGCGCACCACCTTATGACCTTCGAGCAAGTGCTCCACCTGTCGGAGGTGCTCCTCACCAATAACGTGGGGGGCAATGATGGCTTTCCAGTCAGGATGCTCTTTGAGCCAAGGGATGAATATCTCTTCGTCGGGCTGCCAAGAGGAGCCGGCAACTAGTATCTTGGGAGAAGAATCTGCCCCCACGCCTCCACGAACAAATTGCTCAATAGCCGGAAGTCGCTTGGCTGCATCCTTGATTTGGAGTACGCGGTCAATACGCGTGTCGCCCACAACGGTGACATTATTGATGCCTATCTGCCCCAAAAGCCTCCGACTTTCGTCATTTTGCACGAAAAAGTGAGTGAAACAACGCAACACATGAGCATATTCACGCCCATACCAACGGAAAAACACTTGGTTAGGACGGAAGATGCTGCTCACACTATAGACAGGCACGGCCCTATGGCGGAGGATATGCAGATAGTTATACCAAAACTCATACTTGATGAAAAAAGCCACCGCAGGACGGATTGTACGAAGAAAGCGGCGGGCATTAGTGACGGTATCCAAAGGCAAGTAGCAGATGATGTCCGCTCCCTCGTAGTTCTTACGCACCTCATAACCAGAAGGAGAGAAGAACGTGAGCAATATCTTATATTGCGGATAGTCGCGACGCAACTGCTCCATTAAGGGGCGACCTTGCTCAAACTCTCCTAACGAGGCGGCGTGGAACCAAATGTATTGAGCATTAGGCTCTATCTTCTCTTTCAAAATGCGAATAGCCTCACGTTCTCCGCGCCACATTTTGCGTACTTTTTCATTGAAAAGACTCGCAACAGCAACGCCGCAAAGATACAGATAGATAAGGATATTATACATTTCAGTGCTTTACTGGTTGATTATAAGTCAAGGCGAACATTGCTCGCATGATTGTTTAGCCCAAAACGGAGATGGCACGTTGCATACGCCGCAACGTCTCCTCCTTACCCAAAAAGGCGGAAATGTCAAACATTCCAGGCCCTTTTCCTTCGCCAACCAGCGTTAGTCGCCAAGCATTCATGATATTACCCAACTTGTATGCATTCGACTCTATCCAAGCATGAACTATGCGCTCTTGATTTTCCAGAGAGAAATCCTCAATACCTTCCAATACTTGCATCAACTCAGTCAGCTGCTGGGCAGAATCCTCTTTCCAGCGCTTCTTGGCCGTTTTCTCGTCGTATTCCGTAGGAGCTACGAAGAAGAAAGAGCACAAGGGCCACAATTCATGGACAAACGACACGCGGTCTTTCATCATGCGGGTCACATCGAGGACACGCTCAAAAGTCTCCTCTGGGCAATGCTCCTTGACGGTAGGCTCAAACAAGGTGGCAATTTCCTCAGCTGATTTCATAAGGATGTATTCGTGGTTAAACCAGACTGCCTTTTCGTAGGCAAACTTGGCACCAGCTTTCGAGCATTTGGAAATATCGAATAAGGGTACCAACTCCTCAAGACTGAACAACTCCTGCTCGGTGCCCGGATTCCACCCTAACAAGGCGAGGAAGTTGATAACTGCCTCTGGGAAATAGCCGTCCTCGCGATAGCCTCGCGATGTCTCGCCCGTCTTGGGGTCTTTCCATTGCAAGGGGAATACGGGAAATCCCAAACGGTCGCCGTCGCGCTTGGACAATTTACCCTTGCCGTCGGGCTTAAGCAACAAGGGAAGGTGAGCAAACTGGGGCATTGTGTCCTCCCAGCCAAAGGCACGATAAAGCATCACATGAAGCGGGGCAGAGGGCAGCCACTCCTCTCCTCTGATAACGTGGGAAATCTCCATCAAATGGTCATCCACAATGTTAGCAAGATGGTAAGTAGGCAACTCGTCCGCACTCTTATAGAGAACTTTGTCGTCTACAATATCACTCTTGACACGTACCTCACCGCGAATGAGGTCGTTGACCAAGATTTCTTGTCCTGCCTCAACCTTAAAACGGACAACGTACTGCTGTCCTTCACTTATCAAATGCGCTACTTCTTCTTTTGGTAAGGTTAGCGAGTTACGCATCTCGCCGCGAGTATGGCAGTCGTATTGGAAATTCTGAATCTGCTGACGCTTTTGCTCCAATTCTTCTGGCGTATCGAAAGCAATGTAAGCCTTGCCGGCATCTAACAATTCCTGCACATATTTCTTATAAATGCCTCGGCGCTCACTCTGCCGATAGGGTCCTTTGTCGCCACCAAAAGAAACGCCCTCGTCGAATTTTATGCCCAGCCAACGGAATGCCTCGATAATGTATTCCTCAGCACCAGGCACGAAACGGTTAGAGTCTGTGTCCTCTATACGAAACACCAAATCGCCACCGTGTTGACGGGCAAATAGGTAATTATAAAGGGCGGTACGCACTCCACCAATATGCAATGCCCCTGTGGGACTTGGGGCAAAACGCACCCTAACTTTTCTTTCTGCCATACGTAAAACGTTTATTTCTGTCTAAATTTGTGCAAAAGTACGCATTTTTTTTGATATTATGCGCTTTTTTTTGTATTTTCGCACGGTGAAAGCAAAATAATAAAGATATGAAAGAACTGAAATGGCGAGATATTCTCATTCGCGTAACACTTGTACTTGCTACAGTAGGCATTGTGGTTTGGTGCATGCCACGCGACAACCGGAGTTATTTCCACGTTGAGCAGGGCAGACCTTGGAAATATGCAGACTTTACAGCTCCCTACGACTTCCCCATCTACAAGTCGGACGCTACTATACAAGAGGAGCGTGATAGCGTCATGCGACTATACGAACCTTACTATAAATATAACCAGAATGTTGAACAGCAAATGATTGCTAAGTTCAATGCCAACTATGCCAACGGAATCCCCGACTTGCCACTTAGTTACACTACACTCATAGCCAAACGGTTGCGTAGCCTATACAGGCAAGGCATTATGGACCAGAAAGAATATACTGAGCTGAGAACTGATACGACCCAGATGATACGCGTTGTAAACGGGAAACAGGCCATCAGCGTAGGTATCAAGGATATTTATACCGCCAAAGCGGCCTACGAACAGCTCTTTATGGACGAGCAGTTAGCTCAGCAACGTACCATATTGCAGAAATGTAACTTAAACGACTACATCACCTCCAACCTTATTTATGACCGCGAGCGTAGTGAGGCCAGCAAAAATGACTTACTTGGAGGAATTGCATTGGCCAGTGGATTGGTGCAACAGGGGCAGAAAATTGTAGACCGAGGCGAGATTGTGACGGAGAAGACCTATCGCATTATCGAATCGTTCAAGCACGAAAACGAGCTACGCAACGAGAGCGCAAAGCAAAACCAGCTGTCGCTCTTTGGACATATCTTGTATGTAACCATTCTCATGATATGTTTTACCCTTTATCTGAGCCTTTATCGCAGAGACTATTTTGACAAGGCACGCAACATCACAATGGTTTACGCACTCATCATCATCTTTGCACTTCTGACGGCAGTATTCATTCGCAACACTTTCATACACGTATACATCCTGCCCTATGCTATGGTGCCTATTTTCATCCGTGTTTTCATGGACTCAAGAACGGCCTTTATGACAAACACCACGATGGTGCTTGTTTGTGCTATCATGTTGCAACATCCTTTTGAGTTTATCGTAATAGAAACGGTGGCAGGTCTGATTGCTATTACTTCGTTGCGCGAATTATCAGAGCGTTCACAGCTATTTAAGACCGCATTTTTTGTCACCCTCATTTGTATGGCCGTTAACTTGGCTTTCGATTGGATACGCTCCGATGCTCTTTCGCAGATAGACTATAGTACCTACAATTATTTAATTGTCAATGGTATTGCCTTGTTGTTTGCATATCCCTTGCTCTATCTTATAGAAAAGGCTTTTGGATTCACAAGCGATATTACACTTATTGAACTTTCCAATACCAATAGCACGTTATTACGCCGCATGAGCGAGGTAGCTCCTGGTACCTTCAATCACTCTATCCAAGTAGCTAATTTGGCTGGCGAGATAGCCAACAAGATTGGAGCTAAGGCTCAGTTAGTACGCACTGGAGCCCTATATCATGATATAGGCAAATTGGCAAATCCAATATACTTTACAGAGAATCAGTCGGGCATTAACCCTCACGAGACACTAACAGATATTGAGAGTGCTCAAATCATCATTAGCCATGTAACGGAAGGTCTAAAAAAGGCAGACAAATATAATCTGCCCAAAGAGATTCGTGACTTCATTGCAACACATCATGGGCAAGGTAAGGCAAAATATTTCTTCCTGCACTATCAGAATGAACATCCAAATGAGCCCGTTGACAATCTATTGTTTACCTATCCAGGTCCAAATCCTTTTACTCGTGAACAAGCGTGTTTGATGATGGCAGATGCGGTAGAAGCAGCCTCCCGTTCATTACCCGATTATACGGAGCAGAGCATCCGCAATCTGGTTGAGCGACTGATTGATGCGCAGGTAGCCGATGGTTTCTTCCGCGAGTGTCCTATCACTTTCCGGGATATTCAATATGCTAAAACGGTACTTATTGAAAAATTGAAGACCATCTACCATACCCGCATCAGTTATCCTGCGGAGAACAAATAGAGAAAGGCATTAGGCAGAACGTCTGTGTTCACGGGCACAAAAACTTGCGCACTTTAACACGTTTGTGCAAAAAGTGCGCGCATTTTAGTTAATAAGCGTTAAGCACACCTGCACTTTCGTCGTCCTTATGTGCAATATGCTTACCTTTGCATCCGATTTTTGATAAAAAGGTTTAAAAGATGAAAAAGTTTTTTGCAGCTATTGCTGTTCTCATGATGACCTCTGCCAGTGCATTTGCAGGTGGCATCTTGACCAACACCAACCAAAGTGTATCATTCTTGAGAAATCCTGCCCGCGATGCCGCCATCGGCCTTGACGGTGTATACTCTAATCCTGCTGGCGTAGCTTTCATGCCCGAGGGCTTTCATATCGCTTTCAACTGGCAATATGCTCACCAGACACGTACTATTACTTCTACAAATCCCGACTTTGCTTTAGGTAGAAAAAACGGTAATAACATCACAAAAGAGTTTGAAGGAGTGGCTGATGCCCCTATCATCCCTTCACTACAGGCTGCCTATAACACAGGCAACTGGAGTATTCAGTTCAATTTCTCCGTTCCTGGTGGTGGTGGAAAATGTGAATTTTCTAATGGTTTAGGCTCATTTGAGAGTGTAGTAGGTAGTATCGCCCGTACTTTCGAAACTTTAGATAGTAAAGTGAATGAGATAAATGCCGTTACTGAGTTGTTTAAAAATTATTATAATAATCCTGCTTTTGGAATGACGAAACCTGGTGTCATTCAAGGTAACGATGTGAAGGGCTATGACATGGATAGTTATATGGAAGGTCGCCAATACTATTATGGTATACAATTAGGTGCAGCCTACAAAATTAACTCAAATTTCTCTGTCTATGGTGGTCTACGTCTTTTATATGGTAACGCCACCTACAAGGCTAAGATTAGCAACATTAGAGTAAAGACAGGTAGCGAGTATGTTGATTTTGGATCTTTCTTGCCCAATGTCCCTGCTGAAGTACAGGCATTAGCAGCAACAGGAACTTCTCATTTGCAATTGATAAATAAGATAGAGCAGGCTGCAAGTGCTGGTCTAATTCCACTGACTGACGAGGACAAAGCTAATTTGGCTGCTGTCAAGGCAAAACTATCTAATGGTATGGCAGAATTAGAGAAAAGCCAAGGTCAGATGGGAACCCTTGCTAAATATTCTGAGGGAGTTAATTTGTTATGTAACCAATCTGGTTTAGGTATTGCTCCTATTATTGGTATAGATTGGAAATATCGTAATTTCAACTTTGCTGCTAAATATGAATTCAAGACCCAGATGCGCATGAAAAACGAATCAACGGTAAATGAAGCCAGTGAAATTGCAGCTGTCAACAAATTTCGTGATGGTGAAAAAGTTAATGAGGATCAACCCGCACAGTTGGCTATTGGTGTCCAGTGGAGCCCCATTGACATAGTACGTATCAATGCTGGATGGCATCACTATTTCGATAAGGATGTTAATTGGTATAACAACACACAGGATCTCTTAAAACACGACTCTAACGAGTTTTTGTTAGGTGCTGAGTGGGATGTCACCAACCGGTTATGTATTTCTGCTGGTGGCCAATTAACGCGTTATGGATTATCTGATGAATATATGAACGATATGTCGTTCGTTGTTAATAGTTATAGTTTAGGATTAGGATTTAGCTATAAGATAAAGCCGAATATTACATTATCAGCAGCTTATTTCCAAACAAACTACGAGAATTATCATCGTAACAATTATCCTACTATGGGTATCAGCGATACATTTACCCGCACAAATCGTGTGCTTGGTGCTGGTTGCCAAGTAGACTTCTAATTAAGCATAAAATGCAAAAAGGATAAAGTATGGCACATTATAGCGGGTCTACATCGTAGTAGATTTGCAAAGAAGAATACCGTTTGTCCGTGAGTATTTGTGATTGCGCTAGCAACAGATACTCACGGACTTTTTTCATATCTATGCCATTCTCTAATTTAAGTACTAACTTTCGGATGTTCTGCGACTTCACCTTCGCCACAGAAGGCTTGTCGGGGCCCAACACACGTCCACTAAACCATTGGCGTAACCCACTACCCATCTCAATAGCGGCTGTGCTAACGATATGTTCCTGTCGGTGTTTTAAGTAGACGTAAATTAAATGATAATAAGGAGGATAATGAAAAATCTGTCGCTCAGCAATCAAATCCTTATATAAAGAAGTATAATCATTATGTACTACTTGACGGATAACTGACACCTCCTTTTGCTTTGTCTGCAGAATAACCAGTCCACGACGGTTCTTGCGTCCTGCACGTCCCGCAACCTGCGACATCATCATAAAAGCATGTTCATAAGCTCGGAAGTCGGGATAGCTCAGCATAGCATCAGCATTGATAATGCCTACAATACTCACCTTGTCAAAATCAAGTCCTTTTGAAATCATCTGTGTGCCGATGAGAATATCGGTACGCTTGGCTGAGAAATCACTAATGATACGCTCGTAGGCATTACGTGTTCTGGTGGTATCAAGGTCCATGCGAGCAATACGAGCATCAGGGAACGCCTCGCGCACTTGTTCCTCTATCTTCTCCGTGCCATAGCCGCGAGTTCGCAAGTCCTTATTTCCACAGCAAGGACACTCCGTAGACACTCGATAAGTAAATCCGCAATAATGACAGGTTAGCTGGTTTAACTGCCTATGTAAAGTCAATGAAACGTCGCAGTGTTGGCATGTAGGCACCCATCCACATTGACTACACTCTATCAGTGGGGCGAAACCACGCCTATTCTGAAACAAGATAGCTTGCTCGCCACGCTCCAATGCTTCGCGCACCTTATTTAATAATAATGGGGAGAAAGGCCCTATCATCATTTTCTTTCGCTGCAAGTCAGCAATATCTACCACTTGTATTTCTGGCAGTTCAATACCCTTGTATCGTTCTTTCAGTTCCACCAATCCATATTTGCCCGTCTGAGCATTGTGATAACTCTCCAATGACGGGGTGGCTGTTCCCAAAATGATTCGTGGCAACTCTCCTGCTTGGCCTCCATTCTCTGCTTTTGAAAATTGCGCTAACATAATAGCTGCACTTCGAGCATGATAGCGAGGAGCAGGGTCTTGTTGTTTATAAGATGTTTCGTGTTCTTCGTCAACGATTACAAGTCCTAATCGCTGAAAAGGCAGAAAGACGGCAGAGCGAGCTCCCAAAATGATGTCATAAGGATTTCCAGACAGTTGTTTCTGCCAAATCTCCACGCGCTCTGCATCAGAGTAGCGGGAGTGATAAATACCTAATCGGTCGCCGAATATCCTTTGTAGGCGCTGCATTATCTGCACCGTGAGTGCTATCTCAGGCAAAAGATACAGCACCTGCTCCTTTCGCTCTAATGCACGTTGTATCAAGTGGATGTATATCTCGGTCTTACCGCTGCCCGTCACACCATGCAACAGGGTGACGTTGCGCCGCATCATTGACATCAGAATATCATTATATGCTGCCTGTTGGGGTTGACTCAACGGTTGAATAAGCTCTGGTCGATACACTCCGCCATGATTCAGTCGTCCAACCTCCACCTCATACGTCTCCAGCATCTGCCGTTTTATCAGTTGGTTCAGCATTTCTGCTGACGCACCGCTAACGTTCATCAGTTCCTCGCGAGTTACCTCTATCGGTTGCACATTATCCTCTACTTCATCCCAATGCGACAGAGCAAGATATTCCGTAAATGCCTCCAGTTGTTTTCTTGCTCTGGAGAGCACGTTTAAGGCATCATGCAAGGCTGCCACATTACGGTATTGCTCCGTCAATCGGATATACGTCTCCGTCTTAGGCTTATAACCGTCTTCCGCTTTCAGTCCTGCGGGCAATGCAGCCTTATACACTTCCCCGATAGGTGACAGGTAATAATTGCTAATCCAATGCCAAAGTTGTAATTGTCGTTTAGTGACGATAGGCGACGCATCCATCTTTTGAACAATGGGCTTTACGTCGTAGCCTGTCGGCTGCTCGTCGTGCAGTCGGTTTACCAATCCCACATACATTTTCGAGCGGCCAAATGGTACCAATACGCGCACACCTATCTCCATGTTCATTCCCTGAGGAACAGCATAGGTAAATGTGCCATTTAGGGGTAACGGCAATATGACGTCAGCATAATTCATTGGGCTACAAAGGTACAAAAAAAAACGTAATCATAAATTTGTATTTCGCAATTATTTCGTATCTTTGCATCATCTAAGATGCAAACTATGAAAACGAAAACAACGATTCTCACTGCGCTAATTGCGGCAACGATATTGATGGGCGCTTGCAAGACCCACCATTATCAAGTGACTTCTGTCGAACGTAGCCGCATATTGATTGACAGCCGATATGATGCTCATCCAGACCAGCAGGCAACCGAGTTCCTTAAACCTTACAAACAGAAAGTAGACTCCGTCATGAGTCCTGTCGTAGGCTGTTCAGCCAAATACATGACAGCCGTTCGGCCAGAGGGTACGCTGAGTAACCTGCTGAGCGATATTATGGTGTGGGGTGCCAAGAACTATGACGAGAAGCCCGACTTCGGTGTATATAATATAGGTGGTGTGCGTGCTGCTCTGCCAAAGGGTGACGTGACCTATGGCGATATACTTGACATTGCTCCATTTGAGAATAAAATCGCCTTTGCCACGCTGAAAGGCTCAGAGGTGATGGAGTTGTTCAGCCAGATAGCTTCAGTAGAAGGCGAGGGCGTGAGCAGTTCCGTACGATTGGTGATAACCAAGTCGGGAGACCTCCTCAGCGCTACCATTAACGGCAAACCCGTAGACCCTAACTGCGACTATCGTTTGGCTACTATTGACTACCTGTTAGGCGGCACAGACAAGATGGAAGCATTAAAGAAGTGCCACAGCATCAATGCCCCTAAAGAGACTTCCAGCAACTCACGTTTCATCATCATGGACTATTTCCGCGAGATGGCCAAGCAGGGCAAAGAGGTGGATGCCAATATAGAAGGACGCATCACCGTAGTAGATAACCAATAATAAACAAGACATTATCATGAACACGAATATACATCATCAGTTAGCAAGGCTGTCCCTATGCCTCCTATCCCTTTGTCTGTTTTCCTTTCTGCCCGTTGAAACGTCGGCAAAGAAACACAAGCAACTCGTTATTCTACATACCAACGACACCCACTCCGCCATTCTTCCCCTCAATACCAATCTGCCCGACACCATGCAGGCAGGGCGCGGCGGTTTCCTACGTCGTATCGCCATGTTGAAAGAGGAACGGCAGAAACATCCAGACCTGCTATATTTCGATAGCGGTGACTTCTGTCAAGGTTCCGCATACTTCACCATGTTTCAAGGCGACGTTGAGGTGGGACTGATGAACCTTATGAGCATTGATGCCGCAACCATCGGGAACCACGAGTTCGACTTTGGATTAGAAACAATGGCCAAAATCTTCCGTCAAGCCAATTTCCCCATCGTCTGTGCCAACTACGACTTTACAGGCACTGCGGTCGAAGGGCTGGTCAAGCCCTGGATTATTATCAAGCGCAACGGCGTGAAGATAGGCGTCTTCGGCCTGTCACCTAAATTGGAAGGGCTGGTGAGTGACAAGAATTGCGTCGGCGTTAAGTTTCTCGACCCCGCCAAGATAGCACTTGAGACCGCAACCCTGCTAAAAGAACAGCACAAGTGCGACATCATCATCTGCATCTCACATTTGGGATGGGAAACCTTTCGGGAGGAAGACGACCTCTATATGATTAAAAACTCGCGCGACATCGACCTCGTATTGGGCGGGCATACCCACACTTATATGAGCCATTTAGAGTACGGCAAGAACATGGACGGAAAGGACGTACCCGTCGACCAAAACGGAAAGTCGGGCATCTTTGTGGGCAAGCTGTTGCTGGATTTAAAGTAGACAACACCCTGCTCAAGACACGTTTCTCTATTGTAACTTACTCGAAGTAGAAAGTCAATACCACCATTTTCGACTTGGCAGAGTCTACGCTACCAGCGTAGACTTTCGCATTGTCGTCGCGCAACTCATTGACGTGATTCTTGTCCAATACGTTGCCCAGCCCAAAACAAAACTTCAATTCGGGAATGAGCTTGAAGAACGGCAGATAGAAATCGCAACCCATACCCACCTCAAGCATCGTGTTAAAACGCTTTAGCCGCACATAATCCGCCTCACCATTCGTCAGATTAAATGTAGGATTAACACCCGCCATGATGTATGGGCGGTGGTTATTCCAGCGCGGAGCAGCAAACTTGATGTCAATAGGAATGGACACATACGTGTTTTTCAAATCCTGCGTCTGACGAATGTTCTGCCCGCGCTCGTCTTTCTCGTACATATTAATGAACGTCAAGTGCTTAGCCCCAAAGTGCATAGTTGGCGTTATGCGTAGCGAGAAGTTCTCGTGCAGACGCAACTCACCCAACACACCAACGGAGAAACCCGCCGTCCACTTGTCAGCATCGCACACCACATACTGCTCCTGCGTCATTCCGTCCTGCGTCGTCATCAGATGCGGGCCCACGTTGTTAAACTCAACATCTTGCAGATGCATACCCACTAAAATACCGAAGTGCATAGGGCGCAAGTCAATATACGGCTTGTGCTGCACCTGCCTGTCCTGTTGTGCCAACACAGCAAGAGCACTTAAAGCTATGGTGAATGTCAGAAATAGTCGTTTCATATCTGTATCTAATAACGTCCCAAAGTGGCAGATTATTATTTCGACTGCGTATAAATTGCACCCGAGATGCGAAAAAGCATCACCCAAAGTAGGTATATCTCGAAAAATATCCTTACCTTTGCATCGCAAGAAATAAGTATTTATTAACTCATTTAAATAGGAAAAAACTATGGCATACGTAATTAGCGACGACTGCATCGCATGCGGTACCTGTATCGACGAGTGTCCCGTTGGAGCTATCTCTGAGGGCGACAAGTATTCAATCAATCCCGAAGTCTGCACAGAGTGCGGCACATGCGCTGACGTTTGTCCGTCAGAAGCTATCAGCCTTCCCTAAGGAAATACTCTGACTTTATGTGGTTAAAACAAGCGGGCCATCCCTCTGCGGATAGTCCGCTTATTTTGTGTCTATATTCTGTACTTTATCTCTACTTTGAAATTCCATTTTGGAATTTCAAGTCGTGTTTTAACTCCTCAAGTTTGCTTCTCGTCAACAGAAACATAAAATCAGACCGCCATACTTTATCTTGATTTTTCAACTACTAACAACCGCAAACGGCTGTAATTTTCCAAGTTGGAGTACACACTTCTCAATATGTCTAAATACTCGTTTATATGCTGAGCATAAAAAAGACTTTGACCTAAAATCCCCATTCTTTAAAAAACCATCATGAAGACAACCTCCATGACACAATTGGAAATACTTACATTTCGAGCATGAACTCTCTGCTATATATTTGCTGCGAGCATAGATTTCTGTCTTTTTCATATTTTCCATAATAGCATCGAGGTTTTCTTTTGTTATGTTGCCGTATGAATAGCGTGTATCCGTTTCACAAAACCTGCCACAAGGGAAAATCTCTCCCGAAGGCGATACTGCCATAAAGTTACCTTGACAATTAGTAGAAAACATACACCCTTGACTCCGCTTTGTCTTGCTGACAAAATAGCTCGCAATATCAATAAATGTTGTTTCTTTCAGTGCATGATTGCTGTCGTTATACCATAAGTCAAACAATTCGATAGCCATTTCCGCATATTCCTCTGTAGATATGGCTAAACTTTCCCCTGCACTGACGGCTTCTCCTGCATTAAATAAAGGATTAAACTTAAAATTCAGTTTGTTGGCGCACAGGAAATTATATACCTCTTTTATGCGACCTTTGAAATGCTTACTTCCAACGAGAATACATCCAATATCAAGACCTGCTACTCTGCACATTTCCACTTTGCCCATAATAACATCAAATGTACCTTTATCATCTATCGTTCTCCGTTGAGAATCGTTGATATATTTTGGCCCATCTAATGAAAAGCCAACCTTGACCTTATGCTCTTTAAATAACTCTATGTATTCTTCATCAATCAAAGAAAGGTTTGTCTGTAAGCATTGCCTAATACGCAACCCTTCACTATGTCTTTCTATAAAATCAAAAATCCGCCGATAGTTCTCAACGCCCCACAATAAAGGCTCTCCACCATGCCATATAAGCGTTAAAGTCTTTCCTGCACTCTTACGACTTAATTGGACTGCTTGAGATATAAGACTTTCCGCAACTTCATATTTCATTATTGTGCTATCAGACTTTACACCATTTGTCAGATAACAATATGAACATCTGAAGTTGCAATTAAAAGTTGGCTTAATAATTATTGTCATGAGTTATATGCTTCTTGGACTCCTTTTCCCACCATTAATTTTCCTAAGACAAAATCACCTTCTTTTAAGCTCGCGATTAGTTCTTCGTAAGAATGTTTTCTTGTCGTTAGTCTTTGTGAAGCTCCACTCTTACTATCGGTAGCAAATAAGATTATCTCAAATAAGGTATCTTTATCATTAAAGTCACTCATTTCCAACTTTCCTTTATTGTATTTATCTAACATATTAGAGTCTTTGAAACTTTCAATTCTTGCTAATCCGATGTCATTCAATGAGAAAGGTAGCTCTCGTTCATAGTCAAACCTGTTGTCATCCTTTTTTCCATAAAGGATAGGCAGATAAGGAACATTTATAGTGGCATGAGTTTTATTATACCTTATTCGAATATTGATTTTAATATCATACACATCTCGTTCTGATTCATTTGATATTTTTATTCTATACATGGTAAATGTTTTTTTGACTTTCTTTTTCTTCCCGTGTATATCTGTTGTTTCTACTATTTTTGTTTCTTGTTTAAAACCTATATCATCGCTAATTTTTATTTTTGGACTTAGATATCTATTATTATACCACCAAAATATCCATGTGGCAATTAGTCCGGAGAAAAGTCCAGAGAAAAAACTACTTACTATTTCACACATATCACTCAGCATCATAATAGTCACTATGATAGTCATTATAAGCATCATAACGTTCACTATATTCACTCCATAAGTCTTGAAACTCAAGGCTGCTTTTATCTTTTTGCGCAGCAACTTCCAAGATTAGTTGCTGCGCATTCGTTAATGTACATTTCATCTTTATTGTTAATTTAATCCATTTAATGCATATGTCGGTCGGATTAAACGATTGGGGACATTCGAGTAGCAACCATCCCTATACTGTCCAGTATTCATATTAAAAATGTATCCATTGTTAGCACCATCTCTATCAGATGACCAATAAAATATTTCATTACTACTGTTTCCAATAGCCAAAGGCGTTCCACCAAATAATGTTAATGCACTATTTAATGAACTTAAATTCTGATACATCATTCTTAGTTGCAATAAGGTTGGCGCATTATAGCGACGAGCTGCCTCTATATCTCCATGTCCATTATCACGCATGGCAACTATAAATGCTTCTCCATTCTCCATTAAAAAAATGCCTTTTTTATTAAAAGTAATTTTCTCACTTTCTTTCATTTGTTGCCATTGAGTAGGGGTTATAAAGACAACTTTACCGTCTTTAACCGCACATAAAGACATATTAGTAGGTTCTATTGATATTCCTCCACTTTGAGCAAATCCACCAGTACCACCCAACAAACCTTTTGCGACCTTAGAGGCCATATCGATAAGTTGAGCCATACTCTCAGCAGGACCATTAGCTTCAAAAGACTTTTCTACGAGTCCCGACCCAACATTTATCATCCTTGATGCAATAAACAGCTCGTCGAACACCTCACTAACATCTGCAACAACCACATAACGAACACCAAACTTTTGACCTAAGCGGGCTATCTGGCTGTCACGCACTTCTCCAGAAGCCTGATAATCATGCTCACTTGAAAGAGCGGCAAGGAAGTCTGCGGTACGTTCAACCGCAGCATATTCATTGGTTGCAGTGATAGCACTTACCAACTTTGCACCTATTACTTTTTTATATGAGTCTTGCACATCCTTACCTGTCATATAGACGGCAACATTCTTCTTGACATTCTGAGCCGATGCGGAAGGGGCAATCATTCCTAAGATGATTGCCATAACAATAAAATAGTGTTTCATTGCCAATAAAGTTATTTAGAATGTTTGTTTAATAATCTGTAAGCAACATTGTTTGCCAATGCCGTAAGCACACTGCTGTCCGTGTACTCCCGATGTTGGTTGGTCGTTTTTTCAATTTCACCCGTTTCAAGATTGATTAGTTTTGCAGACATGTGACAAATATCATCTTTATTGATGACGACATTCACTACCAAAACATAGTCCACTCCAAGACGCTCGCCTACTGCGCGAATTTCTTTTTCGGGCACTTCTCCTGAGAGTTGATAGTCTTGCTCCCTGTTGAGTGCGTTTATAAACGCCTCGTTACGCTCAAACGGAGTGTAGTCTTTGTTGCCAGACATGCGAGCAAGCACGGCAGAATTGACAATAGACTTGTCATCTTTGCTAATTCGTCCCTCAACATAGACGGCTACTTTCTTACTCTTGGCTGAGGCTGTTTCAGCAAACATTACACACGAGAAGACCAAAAGAATCAATACAGAAATCTTTTTCATACTTTTATAGACTGTTTCTTTGCCTATAAACACCCCAGATTCGGCTAACTTGTTTTTGGTTTCATATTTGACTTATGATACAAAAAAGGCGTAGGTGTCTGCTTCTCTGCCCATCCTGAGACTACAGGCCTTCGCATTGCCCTTCCCACACAGGATAGACAACGCTTATTAGCCCACGCCAGCACGAACTATATGTACAAAGGTATATAGAAACGCACCACGCAGACGTTTCGGTTGTCATCTGCCTGCTGTGGGATTTGGACGAGTTTGCGAAGTTCGTAGTCCACAACGACAGACGTTCGAA
>JAFLSF010000042.1 GCA_022511045.1 Prevotella sp. | reverse complement strand
GTATTGATATTTTTATCAAAGGCTAAAAATAGAAGATGTATATATGCTGTATAGGACTCAAGGCTGACGAGGATAGGGCACGAGCGGAGTGCGGACTATCCGCACCATGAGTGTGCTTACTCCGCACTATGAGTCCGGATAGTCCGCACTATCGGTGCGCATACTCTACAACTTTCCGAGCAATTGCTTGGCAACGGTGACGGCTGAGTTGGCATTGTCGCTATAGCCGTCGGCACCAATCTCGTTGGCAAAGTTTTGGGTGACGGGTGCTCCGCCTACCATTACTTTTACCTGTTGGCGAATACCTGCTTTTTCTAAAGCGTCTATCACTTCTTTCATATAACCCATCGTGGTGGTGAGCAGAGCGGACATTGCGAGGATGTCGGGCTTGCTGTTCTTGATTTCCTCGATAAAGGTCTCGGCAGAAACGTCAATGCCGATATTTACAACCTCGAAGCCACAGCCTTCGAGCATAGAGGCCACGAGGTTTTTGCCAATGTCGTGGAGGTCGCCCTTCACGGTACCGATTAGCACCTTGCCGATGGATGTCGAAGCGGTGCCTGCCAGCATGGGTTTGAGCAGTTCCAAAGCCGCTTTCATGGCGCGGCCCGCCATCAAGAGCTGAGGTACGAAAGCCTTGCCGTCTTGGAAACGCTGACCCACTTCGCCCATTGCGCGAATCATCTGTCCGTTGATGAGGTCTTGCGGAGCAATGTTCTGGGCAATGGCGTCGCGAGTGGCGGCGGCGGCATCGTCGCCTTTGCCGTTGAGAATTGCTTGGAAAAGCCGCTCCTCGGGAGAAATCGTGTTGGCAGGCTCTGCGGTGGGTGCAACTGTTTGCACCTTTGTAAGGTCTGATTCAACTATCTGGCTTGCTGTCTTTTTATTTAAGGGAGAAAGATACAGACCTTTCACCGGTTCAATGGCTTTGGCCAATAGGCGTATATGCTCATTAGTGGTGCCGCAGCAGCCGCCAACGATATTCAGATAGTGTCCCTCCAGCAAGGGCCATAGGTCGGATAGGAGACTCTCGGGCGTTTTGTGGTAATGCCCATCTGCATCGGGCATGCCGGCATTGGGGTAGAGGCTTACCTTTGTGCCCAAACGAGCCAAACGAAGAATGAGCGGAGTCATCTGTCTTACATCTGCCAGACAGTTGATGCCGACAGCGTAGAAAGGCTTGCTGGCTTTTGCTTCTTGTCCTTTTAGAAACTCAAGGATGTCTTGTCCCAACATATTATGCCCGTCTGTGGTAGCAACGGAGAAACTGAGCATGAGAGGCATATTTGGAGCGATGCGCTGTGCCTCCTCAATGGCGATGCGGGCGTTCTCTGTGTCGAAGATGGTCTCAATGAGCAAAGCGTCAACTCCGCCGTCGACGAGTGCCGTTATCTGTTCGGCATAAGCCTCGCGCAATACCTCTCTCTCAAGAGGCGTCCCATTATTGGTCGATACAGAGGTGGTGCGACTGGTAGGCCCAACGCTGCCCACCACATAGCGGGGCTTGTCTGCGGTGGAATATTCGTCGGCACATTGGCGGGCTATCTTGACAGCTTCCAGATTGATTTCGCGGCAGTAGTCCTGCAAGCCATAGTCGCCCAAAGAAATACGCTGGGCATTAAAGGTGTTGGTCTCTATCAAATCGGCCCCAGCCTCCAAATACTTGCGATGAATGTCGCGGAGCACAAAAGGACTCGTCAGCGCCAACACATCGTTGCAGCCTTTCAACTCTTTCGCGTGCTGGGCAAAGCGGGCTCCTCGGAAGTCTTCCTCACGCAACTGATATTGCTGAATCATGGTGCCCATTGCTCCGTCCAGGAGGAGGACCCAGTCGGGAGAGTCGGGTAGTGAGGAACGAACAGGTTCTGAGCCCTTTTCGTCACCTTCTATCATCTTAATAATCTTCTCCACCTCAAGGTCTATCTCGTCCTTTTCTTTCTTTGCTTGGGCAGATTCTACAATGCGGATAATATCCTCTACCTCCTTGTCCGTTTCGTCTTTGCTCTGATATTCCTCAATGATGCGCAAGGCCTGTTCCACTTCTTGCTCGTTGTGGAAGTCCATCTCCAGATGTATGCCGTCTCCGCCGATATTGTCCAGCAAGGGACGCAATTCGTCAAGGGTCACCCAGCAGGCCATAATGCTCTTGCCGCCAGCCAATATCTTCTTGTATAGGTCATACCACTTGGGACTACCACCCTGCGGCTCTCCCACACCAGGTGTCCACTGGATGGCATTTAATTCCTTAATCTCCAACAAAGCATCCAAATGGTGCATGGCTCCTACCCCGTCAAGGTGATAGAGCGTATAGTCAATCTTCTGACACTGTTGGCGGATGAAAGGCTGGACGAAGCGGCGATAGTCGTCGACGCTAATCATGGTAGAAATATCGCTCTGCAACTTGGTCATCTTGCCAGGAGCCCAGCTGGAGAAATAGCAGAAAGCCATCTCGTCGCCCTCGCGGATGATGTCATATAATTCGTCAAATACTTGGAAATAAATGTCGTTAATCTGCTGCATCTGGTGTTCTAATACTTCGGGCTGCATCACCGTATCGAGCAGCACCTTGTCTGTACCCTTCAAAGCAGCCAATACGTCCATACCTTCCATCAAGTCAGGCATACCAACATAATAGTGTCCCTGTGCTTTCTCCTTACATGCCTTCAGCAGTTCTTTGTGCAATAGGTAGTTCGGATGGTTGGGGTCGAACTTGATGTCGTCTGTGTAGTTGGGATTGGGGTGAATCCAGATAGTATCCTCGCCTCCTTCAAAGACGCCCCCTAAGATAGCAGCCAAAGAGCCTGGCCCCAACTGGGTGTTAGCTACAGGCAACATGTCGGCCTTCAGAGAGGAGTGGGCTACATACCAGTCCAGATACTCAGCCCTCCATTTTGGGTCAAACCATCGCTGGTTTAAGTCCTTGTAGGGCTTGGGTGCCGGCACATCAGCATGAGGTGTGACCCCCTCTTGAAAGTGTTCCCACATGTTGAGCACGATACCTTTGTGGTTCCACCAATTGACGTATCGTTTTTTTGTCTCGTCAAGATTTTGTTTCCAAGTATTCATAGGTTTCGTATATTATATTAAACTATAATGTAAGACGCGGTGACGTTGCATTTGTCATCATACAATCATCAGTTCGCTCATCACCATATCGCTGATAAACAGTCCCTTTCTGGTGAGTATCAAGCGGTCGTTTTCCTGTCGCAGCAGTTTGTGGTCAAGAAATTTGCGGGCTTCCTTTAGGCAGTGATTGCGATGTTTCTCCGAAAGGGTGCTGAGGTCTAAGCCGTTGCTGGTTCTGAGCGCTACGGTAATGCGGTCGTTATAACGAGTGTCGTCGTCTAATATTTCCTGCTCGTATGGAAGTTTCCCTTGCTCAATGGCTTCGGTGTACTGAAGTATGTCGCTAACGTTCCATCTGCGGCAAATGCCGTCGTAACTATGGGCGGCAGCACCAAGTCCGATATATGGTACATCATTCCAATAGTTGCTATTGTGTTTGGAGCGATAGTCGGAACGTGCAAAGTTGGATATTTCGTAATGCTCATATCCTGCTTCCGTCAGTTTGTCTATCAACAGTTCGTACATTTGGCGTTCCACTTCCTCGTCTATCGGGCCGATTCCCATACGCCAAAGCGGGGTGTCCTCCTCTATCATCAGACAATATGCCGATATGTGCTCTACGTCGAGTGTAAGTGCTTGGTCTATATCTTGCTGCCAATCGTCAATCGTCTCGTCGGGGAATCCATACATTAGGTCAATACTGATGTTACGAATACCAGCATCTCTCAGCATTTGGACGGCCTGTGATATTTGGGTGGCAGTATGTCTGCGGTGAAGAAAGCGGAGACGTTCGTCATTGAAAGTTTGGGCACCCATAGAGATACGGTTGATGGGAAGTCGTGTCAGCATTGCTGCATAGGGAGCCGTTATATCGTCGGGATTAACTTCTAACGTAACCTCTATTTTCGAGGAAAGGGAGTACATTCGTGCCAAATGACTAAAAATCTGTTGCAGTTGTTCGCCGTTCAGTAGGCTGGGTGTGCCCCCGCCCAGATATATTGTCTCGATGCTTTCTTCGTTGACTGTTTCCTCGCTCCTTAATTCCATTTCCCCGCAAACAGCATTGACATATCTTTGGCGCAAATCCGTGCGAATAGTAGAGTAAAATCCGCAATAGATACAGCGCTTTTTGCAAAAAGGGATATGTATATAGATGCCAGCCATAGTTGCCTGCAAAAGTACTAATAAAATTTAATATTTGAAAGCAATCGTAGGTTTTTCGGAAGAAAATGCCTACCTTTAGCGTCGCTTATTGAAAACATGAACCTAAAACATAAGTTATTATGAAAGTTTATCAGACAAATGAAATTAAAAACATTGCCTTGCTTGGCAGTGCGGGTAGCGGCAAGACCACTCTTGCCGAGTCTATGGTTTACGAAGCTGGTATCATCAAGCGTCGTGGTAGTGTAGAGAGTAAGAACACCATGAGCGATTATTTCCCCGTAGAACAGGAATATGGCTACTCGGTGTTCTCAACTGTTTTCCATGTAGAGTGGAATAATAAGAAGCTGAACATTATCGACTGCCCAGGTTCCGACGACTTCGTTGGTGGCGCTATTACAGCCTTGAACGTTACAGACCAGGCTGTTATACTCGTTAACGGTCAGTATGGCCCAGAGGTGGGTACGATGAATGCTTTCCGCAACACGGAGAAACTGAAGAAACCCGTTATCTTCCTCATCAACCAGTTGGACCGCGATAATTGTGACTTCGACCAGATTCTGAGTCAGTTGCGCGAGGTTTATGGTAATAATTGTGTTCCCGTGCAGTATCCTATTGCTACTGGTGCTGGCTTCAACAGCGTTATTGATGTGCTGCTGATGAAGAAATATTCATGGAAGCCCGAGGGTGGCGCTCCCATCATAGAGGATATTCCTGCCGACCAGTTGGATAAGGCTAAAGAGATGAAAGCCGCTTTGGTAGAGGCTGCTGCTGCTGGCGACGATACGCTGATGGAGAAATTCTTTGAGAATGAAGACTTGAGCGAGGACGAAATGCGTGAGGGTATTCGTAAGGGATTGGTGACCCGTTCTATCTTCCCCGTGTTCTGCGTTTGCGCAGGTCGTGATATGGGTGTTCGTCGCTTGATGGAGTTCTTGGGTAACGTCGTTCCTTTCGTCAGCGAGATGCCTGTTGTCAAGAATGCTGCAGGAAAAGACGTGCCTGCTGATGCCAGCGCTCCTACCTCTCTGTATTTCTTCAAGACGGGGGTTGAGCCCCATATCGGTGAGGTTCAGTACTTCAAGGTGATGAGTGGTGTCGTTAAGAGTGGTGATGACCTTACTAATGCTGATCGTGGCTCTAAGGAGCGTATGGGTACGCTCTACGCTTGTGCTGGTGCCAACCGTATTCAAGTTGACCAATTGGTAGCTGGTGATATTGGCTGTACGGTGAAACTGAAGGATGTTAAGACGGGCAACACATTGAACGCCAAGGATGTCGACAACCGCTTTGATTTTATTAAATATCCAAATTCAAAGTTCTCAAGAGCTATCAAGGCTGCAAATGAGGCCGAAACAGAGAAAATGATGGCCGCCTTGCAGAAGATGCGCCAAGAAGACCCAACGTGGGTAATTGAGCAGTCAAAGGAATTACGCCAGATTATCGTTCACGGACAAGGTGAGTTCCATCTGCGTACTCTCAAATGGCGCATGGAGAACAACGAAAAGATACAGGTGGAATATCAAGAGCCGAAGATTCCCTATCGTGAGACTATTACTAAGATGGCTCGTGCCGACTATCGCCATAAGAAGCAGTCGGGTGGTGCTGGCCAGTTTGGTGAAGTACACTTGATAGTTGAGCCCTATACGGATGGGATGCCAGACCCAACGTCGTTCACCATCGGCGGGCAAGAGTTCAAGATGAATATCAAGTCGAAAGAGGAGAAAGATCTGGAGTGGGGTGGTAAACTCGTCTTCATTAACAGCGTTGTCGGTGGTGCTATTGATACACGTTTTATGCCCGCTATTCTGAAGGGTGTTATGGAGCGTATGGAGCAAGGCCCGCTGACGGGTTCTTATGCTCGTGACGTTCGCGTTATAGTTTACGACGGTAAGATGCACCCAGTTGACTCTAACGAGCTCTCGTTCATGTTGGCAGCTCGTAACGCTTTCAGTGCAGCTTTCAAAGAAGCTGGTCCCAAAGTGCTTGAGCCTATCTACGACTTGGAAGTACTCGTTCCAGCAGACTATATGGGTGACGTTATGTCTGACCTACAAGGTCGTCGTGCTATTATCATGGGTATGGACTCCGAGGCTGGCTATCAGAAACTAACAGCCAAGATTCCTCTCAAAGAGTTGGCCAGCTATTCTATTGCTCTGTCGTCGCTGACTGGTGGACGTGCTTCGTTCACTACCACTTTCTCCAGCTACGAACTTGTGCCGAATGATATTCAGCAGACACTCGTCAAGGAACACGAGGCCGAGATGAAGGACGAGGACTAATAAATGTCCAAGCTTTAGTATTATAATAAGAAAGCTATGAGAAGACTTTTCTTCGCAATCTTATTACTAATCACTCTGACGGCGACAGCACAGCCGTCAGCCCGCCCCCAGTTTGGAGAACGTCCCAAACTGGTGGTGGGCATTGTCGTAGACCAAATGCGGTGGGACTATCTCTCGCGCTATTACACAAAGTTTGGCAACGACGGTTTCCGCCGAATGATAGACAAAGGCTATTCGTTCGACAATTGTCTCATTAACTATCTGCCTACTGTAACGGCTATTGGTCACACCTCAGTTTATACGGGTACTACGCCAGCTTTTCATGGTATCTGTGGCAACACATTTTATATTGACGGCTACAAGACCTATTGTTGCGCAGATAGCACGGTGGCTCCCGTAGGCAGCGATAATCGCTGGTCGGGATGTATGTCGCCAAAGAACTTGTTGGCTACCACTATTGGCGATCAGTTGCGCTTGCATACCGACTTCCGCTCGAAGGTTATTGGCGTGTCGTATAAAGACCGTGCCTCCATTCTTCCTGCAGGACACTCGGCCAATGCCGCCTATTGGCTCGATACGAAAAACCGCCAGTTTATCACCAGCACCTATTATATGCAAGAGCTTCCCCAATGGGTGAAAGACTTTAATAAAGAATTGGCAAAGAATCCCGAGTTCAAGAAAGTAGGCAAGGACGTTGGGCTCTATCCTCTGACGGGAAAGATTACTACCGATATGGCTATTGCAACTCTGAAAGGTGAGCAGTTGGGCAAGGGTGACGATACGGATATGCTGTGTGTCAGCTATTCGCAGACAGACGTTATTGGTCACAAGTGGGGTACTCGAGGGGAACATACGGATGAGGCCTATCTGGAGTTGGATAAAGATATAGCTCGTCTCTTTCAGGCGCTTGACGCTGAGGTGGGCAAGGGGAACTATATTGCCTTCTTGACTGCTGATCACGGTGCAGCCCACAATTACCAGTTTATGCAGAACCACAAGCTGAGTGCAGGCAAGTGGCGCTCCGCTCATGTCAAGAGCGAGTTGGAGCAGTATCTGATGAATAAGTTACACAACCAAATGCCGTTGGTACAAGGAATTTCTGACTATCGTATATTCCTTGACCGCAGGATGATAGCCAAAGAGGGCTTGGAACTACAGCGAGTGAAGGACTTTGCTGTTGAGTTCCTTCGCCAATATCCCAATATCTCGTTTGTCGTCGACTATGAACAGGCTCAGAACGCTCCCGTTCCGCAGATGTTGAGAGAGCGGATTCTCTGTGGTTATAATTTCCATCGTTCTGGCGACATCATTGTCTGTCCGGAGCCAGGCTACTATGAATATGCCGACTGGTCGTCGCCTGTAGGTACAACTCACGGCGAGTGGAATCCCTACGATGCACACATCCCCTTACTTTTCTACGGATGGAAAGTTCCACATGGTGCAAGCTCTGCCGAAGTACACATCACAGATATAGCCCCAACCATCTGTTTGTTGTTGCATATTCAACAACCTAATGCCTGCATAGGGGATGCTTTACAATTTATTGACAATTGAGAAAAAGAATTCTACAATAATGTGTTGATATATTGATGTTTATTTCATACCTTTGCAGCCGATACAGAAAACAGTGGTAAAAACTAACTAAGGCTGTAGTATGAATATAGGTAAGAGAATAGAAGAAATTCTAAGAAAACAAGGAAAATCTGCATCATGGTTATCAAACGAGATACCATGTGAGCGTACGAATGTTTACAACATCTTTAAGCGTAAGAGTCTGGATGCTCGGTTGTTAATGAGGATAAGTGTTATTCTGAACCACGATTTCTTTAAGGAATTGTCCGAGGAAGCTTTCCCTCCAGTAAAATAAATTAGGCTGCTATCATTATGGGTAGCAGTTTTGTTTCTTCACCGCCTATGTCCTTAGAACCATCTTTGTACTAAGGACATTTGCGGTGGTTATCGTATTCGGCCTAATAGCAGTAAAGCGGCACTTCGTTGGCAACGAGCCCTATCCTCGTTAGCCTTGAGGCCTATACTCAACAAGCCACCTCGGAAATAAAAATAAATCATAATTTATTTTGTATTTCGCTCGGTTTGCACTACCTTTGCAGATAATATGGAAAATATGCAGCAGGAGCAGCTGGTGCTGCGAACGGAAGGACTCGTCAAACGGTATGGGAAACGTACTGTGGTGAACGATGTGAGCTTTGACGTGAAGCAGGGCGAGATAGTGGGGCTGTTGGGGCCTAACGGGGCGGGTAAGACGACTTCGTTCTATATGACCACAGGACTTATTGTGCCTAACGGTGGTCATATCTATCTGGGTGACGAGGAGGTGACGGACTATCCTGTCTACAAACGGGCTCGTGCTGGCATTGGCTATCTGGCACAGGAGGCTTCGGTATTTCGCAAGATGTCTGTCGAGGACAATATTCTGAGTGTTCTGGAGATGACGGGTAAGCCCCGCGACTATCAGTTGGAGAAACTGGAGAGCCTTATCAAGGAGTTCCGGCTGAATAAAGTACGCAAAAACAAGGGTGACCAGTTGAGCGGTGGTGAGCGCCGTCGCACAGAGATAGCACGCTGTCTGGCTATTGAGCCGAAGTTTATCATGCTGGACGAGCCGTTTGCAGGTGTGGATCCTATTGCGGTGGAGGACATTCAGCAGATTGTGTGGCAGTTGAAATATCGTAACATTGGAATCCTTATTACTGACCATAATGTGCATGAGACACTGAATATTACAGACCGTGCCTATCTGTTGTTCGAGGGACGCATCTTGTTCAAGGGCTCGCCTGAGGAACTGGCTGTCAATCCTATCGTGAAGGAGAAATATCTTGGCTCTAATTTCGTCTTGCAAAAGAAAAACTTTGAGGAGTTGGCGGAGGCCAAGCGCCGCAAGGAGATGCAACAATAATCGTAAAGAAACGTCAATGAAACTGATATATAATGCGCTAACAACGTTTGGCAGGTTTATGATGCTGATGGGCCGCACCTTTTCGGTGCCGGAGCGTTTCCGTATGTTCTGGAAGCAGTATGTCAAGGAAATGGCGCAACTGGGCATCAACTCCATAGGCATTGTGCTGCTTATCTCGTTCTTTATCGGAGCAGTTATCTGCATCCAGATGAAGGTTAATATCGAGTCGCCTTGGATGCCCCGCTGGGTAGCAGGCTACACGACCCGCGAGATTATGTTGCTGGAGTTCTCTAGTTCTATCATGTGTCTCATCCTAGCTGGTAAGGTGGGCTCAAACATAGCATCGGAGTTAGGCACCATGCGGGTGACGCAGCAAATTGATGCACTTGACATCATGGGTGTCAATTCGGCTTCATATCTTATTCTTCCCAAGATATTGGGTATGCTGACCATTATGCCTATTCTCGTGATATTCTCATCCGCAATGGGTATCGTGGGAGCTTATGGTACGGCCTATATTGCCCATATTATTGTGCCAGACGACTTGACGTTGGGACTCCAGCACAACTTTGTGCCCTGGTTTATGTGGATGAGTATTATCAAGAGCCAGTTTTTCGCCTTTATTATCACCGCTGTACCCTCTTATTTCGGCTATACTGTTGAGGGTGGTTCCGTCAATGTGGGCAAGGCATCGACAGATGCCGTAGTGTGTTCCAGCACGCTCATCCTTTTCTCCGATGTGTTCCTCACTCAATTGCTTAGTTAGTCCTAAAAGGTAAATGCCATGATAGAAGTAAAGAATCTGTATAAAGACTTTGGCGACGTAAAGGTGTTGAAGGATATTAGCACCACCTTTGAGGACGGCAAGACGAATCTGATTATCGGACAGAGCGGAAGCGGCAAGACGGTGCTGATGAAGAATCTTGTGGGACTTTTTGAGCCTACAAGTGGGCAAATCCTTTACGACGGTCGTGACTTCGTGGCTATGTCGAAGCAGGAGAAAGTACAGATGCGGCGTGAGATGGGTATGATATTCCAGTCGGCAGCCTTGTTTGATTCGCTGACGGTATTGGAAAATGTCATGTTTCCGTTAGATATGTTCTCCTCGATGAATCTTCGCGAACGTACCAAGCGTGCTATGGATTGTTTGGACCGCGTTAATCTTGTTGGGGCTGGCGAAAAATATCCTGGCGAGATTTCGGGCGGTATGCAGAAGCGTGTTGCCATAGCGCGAGCTATAGCACTTAATCCCAAGTATCTGTTCTGCGACGAGCCTAATAGCGGACTGGACCCCAAGACCAGTCTCGTCATAGACGACTTGTTACACTCCATCACCCAAGAGTTTCGGATGACTACCATTATCAATACCCACGACATGAACTCTGTGATGGGTATCGGCGAGAATATTATCTTTATCTACGAGGGGCATAAAGAATGGCAGGGCGAGTCCAGCCAGATTATGCACTCTACGAACAAACGACTAACAGACTTCATCTTTGCCAGCGACTTGCTGAAGGAGATGCGTGAAGCTGTTACCCGACAAGACCATTGAAACAAATCAACCTAAACCTTTTAACCATAACCGCTCACAAAGATGATAGACCGCGCGACAGTAGACAAAATCATGGAAGCCACTAACATTGTTGACGTGGTGGGTGAATTTGTCAATCTGCGTAAGGCGGGTGTCAATTATAAGGGCCTTTGTCCGTTCCACGACGACACAACACCGTCATTTATGGTGTCTCCAGCCCGACAAATCTGTAAATGCTTCGCCTGCGGTGAGGGTGGAAATGCTGTCAATTTCCTTATGAAGCATGAGCAAATCACCTATCCCGAAGCGTTGCGCTGGCTGGCTAAGAAATATAATATCGAGATACAAGAGCGGGAATTGACGGAAGATGAGAAGCGGGAACAGACGGAGCGTGAGTCAATGCTCATTGTCAATGAATGGGCCAGTCGGTACTTCCATGAGATATTGAAAAACGATGTTGACGGACAAGCTATTGGCAAACAGTATTTCCGCAGTCGTGGTATTCGTGACGATATTATAGAGAAGTTCCTATTGGGATTCTCGCTGACCAAGCGTGATGCACTCTGCAACGAAGCCCGTCGCAAGGGGTATAAGGATGAATATCTGGTCAAGACAGGATTGGCCATTCAAAACGAGCGAGGACTCTACGATCGTTTTGCTGGGCGCGCCATTTTTCCTTGGCTTAATGTTAGTGGCAAGGTGGTAGCCTTTGGCGGACGAAAACTTGACGCGGCCACAAAAGGCGTACAGCAAAAATACGTCAATTCGCCCGATTCGGAAATCTATCACAAGGAACGCGAACTGTACGGTATTTATCAGGCAAAGAAGGCAATTGTCAGAGAGGACTGCGTCTATATGGTCGAAGGCTATACGGATGTTATTGCTATGCATCAGTGCGGGTTGGAGAATGTAGTGGCCAATTCGGGTACAGCTCTTTCTGTCTATCAGATTAAGCTATTGCATCGTTTCACGCAGAACATTGTGTTACTGTACGATGGCGACGAAGCAGGTATTCATGCTGCCATGCGTGGCACAGATATGCTGTTGCAAGAAGGTATGGACATCAAGGTGTTGCTACTTCCAAATGGTGACGACCCTGATTCTTTTGCCCGCAAGCATACTGCCCAGCAGTTTAAGGAGTACATCGAACAGCACCAGACGGACTTTATCCAGTTCAAGACTAATCTACTGTTGAAGGGAGTGACAGACCCTCTGAAACGTTCGCAGGCTATTAGCAACATTCTGCGGAGCATTTCGCTGATACCTGATAAGTTGAAGCGCGATACCTATTTGTCGGAGTGTGCCCATCGGTTCAGTGTCAACGAGCAAACGCTGGTGACAACAGTTAATACCTATATACAGAAAGACAAAGAAGACAGGCAAAAAGAGCGCGAACGTGCACAAGGGGGGCAGTCTGCGGATAGTCTTTTGCCGCAACAGCAGCAATCTGAACCAATTGGCTTTTATTCAATGGAAGCGCAATCTTTTGCTGTGGAGCGTTTGTTGGTGCAGAACATTATCCGTTATGGCGACGTCGTGATTTTCGAAAACCTGGAGGCAGAGGACGGCAGTACAGTAAGTCTTAACGTGGCGCAATACATTGATTTCGATTTGAGTAGCGACGATTTGTCGTTCAGTGACGAGCGTTATAACCAGATATTGCGCGAGGCAGTGGAACATTCTGCTTATCCTAACTTCAAGGCCGAACAGTATTTTATGCAACATCCAGATGTGGAGATTAGCCAAGTAGCTGCCCAGTTAGGCATTGAGAATCATCAACTAAGTCCTAAATTGGATATGGAGAATAACGAGAAAACGCTGCGCCAGCGTATTCAGCATTTAATACTCGACTTTCGGATGGAGATAGTCAATCAGCACCTCAAAAAGATACAGTGTGAACTAAAAGAGCTGAATCCCTCGAATCGTGAACAGATGAAAGCATTGATGGACGATTTCAAGGATACACAGGAGTTGCGCAATGCGTTGGCCCGTCAGCGAGGCTCCGACATCATTGTCTGAATCCTCTTTTTCGTCTTTGTTCTTTACCATTAGGATATGCACGGACTACTATATATAATAGGTGTAATACTGACTTGGATAATAATAGCCGCTACTATTGTCCACGTCGTATTGGATAACCGCCAGCCCGCCAAGACGATGGCATGGGTACTGGTTATTTTTTTCGTGCCAATAGTCGGAGTGATTCTCTATTTCTTTTTTGGCGTGAATCAACGCAAGGAACGCTTGATAAGTCAGTGTTCCGTCGACCAGTTATCAAAGCGCTCTATGCTCAGTTTCGTAGAGCAGCATAACCTACACGTGCCTGAACGTCATAAACAGTTGGTAGACCTCTTTGTCAATCAAAACTTGTCGCTGCCTTTCAAGAACAATCAAGTGGATATAATGACCGATGGCTATGCTTTCTTCCCTAAACTATTGAAAGATATTGCATCCGCTCAACAGCATATCCATATTGATATGTATATCATCGAGAACGATGCCTTAGGTCGGCTTGTTGCAGATGCGCTTATAGACAAGGCGCAGAGTGGGGTAGAAGTGCGCGTTATCTATGATGATGTAGGTTGTTGGAAAACAAGTCGCCGCTTTCTGGAACGGATGCGCGAGAGTGGCATTGAGATAGCCCCTTTCCTACCTGTTCATTTCCCGTCCTTTACCAGCAAGGTCAATTACCGCAACCACCGCAAGCTGATAATTATTGATGGTCTGATAGGATATGTTGGTGGCATGAATATTGCTCTGCGTTATGTCAAAGGGCGCAACGGGCAATCGTGGCGTGACACGATGCTGCGACTGACAGGCGGAATAGTCTATAGTCTACAACGTGCTTTTCTCGTCGACTGGTATTTTGTAGACCGCACCTTAATAACTGATAGGAAATATTATCCGAAATACGAGGAAGTAAGGCAACAAGACCACGAGAACACCTGCCTTGCCCAATTGGTTACCAGTGGCCCGTTAGCCAGCTATCCAGAAATTATGCAGGGCTATGTTCGAGCCATTACCGCTGCTCGTAAATACGTTTATATTGAGACGCCTTATTTCCTACCCAACGAACCTGTTCTCTTTGCCTTGAAAACGGCCGCAATGGCTGGTGTTGACATTCGTGTACTCTGTCCCCGTCGTTCGGATGCCCGCTTTACAGAGTGGGCAAGCCGCAGCTATTTGCGGGAACTCAGTGAGGCTGGTGCCCGCATCTGTCTTTACGAGGCAGGCTTCTTGCACTCAAAGTTAATGGTGGTTGACGACTCGTTGTCTACCTGTGGCTCCACCAATCTTGACTTCCGCTCGTTTGAGAACAATTTCGAGTCGAATGTCTTTATATATGACGAGGGAACAGCTTTGCGACTAAAGAAAGTATTCCTTGATGATTTGGCACAAAGTACCCCTTTGGCAGATATTCCAGAATGGGCGCATCCCAGATTCTCCTATCGACTTTGTGAAAGCTTCACCCGTCTGCTCTCACCGCTACTATAGTGTTGGTCGGAATAGGGAGAAATTGACGCTGCCATAGCTGCGGTGCTCCACAAAGTGAGGATGGGTTTCAAAGTGGTAATCTTTGCCATGTTCAAAAACAAAGACACCATCATCTTTCAATAAGTTGCACTCAAAGATAAGGTCGGGAATTTTCGGTAGTTCTGTAAGGGCATAAGGCGGGTCGGCAAAGATGAAATCGAACTGCTGTTTACAGGATTTAAGAAAGCGAAATACGTCACCGCGAATGGGAATGACCATACCCGATTGTTCCAGAGAAGAAGATTGTTTGTGCTCTCCAGATGGAAGTGATGAAACGGGGGTTAGTTTCTTGAGACACTCCTTTATGAAACGATGGTGGTCACGGTCCAGTTCGACGCTGACAACCTGTGCACAGCCTCTGGACAGCAATTCCAACGAGATGCTGCCTGTACCCGAGAAAAGGTCAAGCGCTATAATGCCGTCGAAATTGATGTACTGCGTCAGCACATTAAAAATATTCTCTTTGGCAAAATCGGTAGTAGGCCGTGCCTTAAATGAACGCGGTATTTCAAAGTGACGACCTTTATATTTCCCTGTGATGATTCGCATGGTCTTTTAGGCTTTGCCCTTACTTTCCTTTTACAAATAACACCATCAAGTCGTAGGGCATCTGTGCTATTTGAGTGACTTGGGCACGATTGAACTCACCAGAGGGGTTAATGTAGAAGACACGCTTTACAAACTTCTGTGCTTCCTCCACCAGTTGTTCCCGCTCTGGAATATCGCCTGCTATATGCAGTTCGTCGTGCTCGGGAGACATTGCTAACTGTTTCCATACAGATAGCAAATAGTAGAGTGCGTCGTTAGGATTTTGGGCCGTATAAGAATTACAGAACCTAAAGCGGTTTTGGGCAAAAGAGAATATCTCCAAACGATGTTCGTGAAAATAGCCGTATAACTTCTGACGCTGACCCGTGTAGCTACGCTGATGCAGATGTCGCCAAACGGGAGCAACGGCAGGCATGAACTGTACACGTTCGAAAGCATCTTTGCACACCGTATATAGGTCTTTCTGTATAGAGAAGATAGCCACACTGTCCAAATCGGGCAATACGGTGTGCATCACTAACAGCTGGTCTGTGCGACTGAAAGCATGGTGGTACAATTGCTCTTGTTCCTCCTCCCGAAACAAAGGTGTAGGTTCCATCAGCACGGGCGAGTCGACCATCACTAATGTACGCTCAAAGGGCTGGCTGAGCATAGACTCTTTGTGCAATGCTTCCCGCAGGTTGGCCGCCATAGAAATACTGCAGTTCAGAGCATAAGACACGTGAACCACTCCCTCTGCCTCTCTCGTAGAGAACGACAGGCTGTCGGGGCTTACTCTGATGATTAAACGTCTGTTGTCAGTCATGATGTGATGCTCCATACGCAGAGCACAGCTAAAAGCAGTGCTACAAGCGCCAAGATAATGTTTGTCGTGCGAATACTATTCATTTCTGTTTCTGCCTGCAAAGATAAGCATAATTTCCCAAAAACGTATGTTGCATAGCGCTTATTTGAAAAAAAATGCTTAACTTTGCGCACTCAACAAAGTCGTATAGGTTTTAACGAACCACTAAAAGCAAACAAAGGTAACAAGATATGGCAAAGCAGATTTCATCCAAAGTCAGTTGGGTCGGCAAGGTCGACTGGGAACTGACACGTTTTCATGGCGACGAACTATCAACCCATCGGGGCTCCAGTTATAACTCTTATTTGGTGCGCGACCGTAAGGTGGCACTCATTGACACCGTCTGGCAGCCCTACGACAGCGAGTTTGTCAATCGGCTGAAACAGGAAATAGATTTAAAGCAGATTGACTACATCGTGATGAATCATAACGAGATAGACCACAGCGGAGCACTGCCCGCACTGATGCGCGAAATCCCTGATACGCCAATCTACTGCACCAAGCAGGGTGAGGCTGTTATTCGTGGTCACTATCACCAAAACTGGAACTTCGTCAATGTCAAGACGGGCGACACGCTTTCGCTGGGCGACACCACGCTGACGTTTGTGGAAATGACCATGATGCACTGGCCCGATTCCATGCTGACTTACTTCGACGGCGACGGCGGCATTGTATTTTCCAACGATGCTTTCGGTCAGCATTTGGCCTCTGAGTCGCTGTACAACGACTGCGTGCCAGAGGGCGAGTTGATGTACGAGGCTGAAAAGTACTACGCCAACATTTTGAATCCATTTAGCATGATGGTGGCTAAGAAGATACCGCAGATAGAGGCTATGAATCTCAGAATTTCGCTCATCTGTCCTTCGCACGGCGTTATATGGAAGGAGAACCCTGCACAGATTATCGAGAAGTACAAGCAGTGGTCTAATGCCTATCAGGAAAACCAGATAACAATCGTCTACGACACCATGTGGCAGTCTACCCGCAAGATGGCTGAGGCTATTGCCGACGGCATCCGCGAGGTAACTCCCGATACTTGTGTCAAACTGATGAACATGAGTCTTGTAGACAAAAACGACGCACTGACAGAAATGTGGCGCTCGAAAGCCTTCCTTGTGGGCTCTCCCACCATCAATTTGGGTTGCTCCTTTGCCGTTGCCGGCCTACTGGAGATGGCCTGTGGCCTAAAATTCAAAAACAAGAAAGCGGCAGCTTTCGGCTCTTATGGATGGGGTGGTGGTGCCATTAAGCAAATCAATGCCAAGTTGCAAGAGGCTGGTCTGAGCTTGGTTAACGATGGTCTCGGCAAACTCTGGGTGCCCGACGATGCTGCCCTTGTCGAGTGCAGAGAATACGGCCGAAACTTTGCTCAGTCGTTATAGCAGATAAACGCTATTGGGATGATACTGCACACTCTAACCATCCTAAACTACAAGAACATAGGCGAGGCTCGACTGGAGTTGTCGCCTAAGATAAATTGTTTCATAGGGCGTAATGGTATGGGCAAGACCAATGTTCTTGATGCCGTCTATTATCTCTCTTTTTGCCGTTCTGCCTCCAATCCTATCGACTCGCAGGTCATCCGTCACGACCAGCCGTTTTGCATGATAGAAGGGGAGTACGAACCAACCTCAAGCTCCTCCAATTCCGAGGAAACGGGAGGGGCATTGCTCGTCTCCTGTGGCATGAAGCGCGGACAGAAAAAACACTTCAAGCGTAACAAAAAGGAGTATAAACGCCTGTCGGAGCATATCGGACTTATTCCGTTGGTTGTGGTTTCACCGTCTGATTCTTTACTTATTGAGGGTGTCAGCGAGGAGCGCCGCCGACTGATGGATATGGTTATCTCTCAGTACGACCGCTCATATATTGATGCACTGAGCCGCTACAACAAAGCCCACCAGCAGCGTAACACCTTGCTGAAAATGGTGAGCACGGCTGCTGTTCCCTCTGCAAGCGAGTCTTACGACCCTCTGCTCATGCAGCTGTGGGAGGAGCAGATGGCTGAGGCTGGCGAGGAACTATTCCGCAAGCGCGCTGCCTTTGTCAGTGAATTGACCCCAGTCTTCCAAGAATACTATCAGCACATCTCTGGCGGCCAAGAACAGGTCGGCCTCCACTATACTTCTCACTGCCAGCGTGGTCCCTTGTTGGAGGTCATCCAGCGCGACCGCCACAAAGACTTAGCCGTAGGCTACTCCCTGCATGGCGTTCACCGCGACGACCTCGAGTTCACCCTCGCGGGTCATCCTATGAAGCGCGAAGGCTCGCAGGGACAGAACAAGACCTACGTTATAGCCTTGAAGTTAGCGCAGTTTGATTTTTTAAAGCGCACTGCATCACAGACTACTCCCTTACTTTTGCTCGACGACATCTTCGACAAGTTGGATGCTCACCGCGTAGAGCAAATAGTCCGCCTCGTCTCAGGCGATAACTTCGGCCAGATATTTATCACTGACACAAATCGCGACCATCTCGACCAGATACTCCGCAACTCCCGCCTTGACTACAAAATATTCCATGTAGAAAACGGCGAAGTAAGGGAGTAATCCTCCCTTATTCCTATCCTCTCTAATATTAAGCCCCTTTCTCACTCCTTTTGAGCCTATTGTATACCCTTTGTATACCCCTGATATACAAAGTGTATACTCCTGGTATACAACTTGTATACAC
>JAFLSF010000041.1 GCA_022511045.1 Prevotella sp. | reverse complement strand
GCATTAGTATTTATATACTAATAGCCTAAATATATAGGATATTTCTCAAGGCTGGGCCCCCTTAAATTTCCAATCTTGAAAACTGTATTCTGTATTCTGTGTCACGTCCAATAAACCACCTCTGACCTGCGGTCGAAAGTACTCCCGCTCGAAAAAGTCCAAAATTCTTTTGGTTTTTTGCTCGCTTATTCGTACCTTTGCAGGCGGAGTTTGTGCGCTCTGTCCTCTTTGGAGGGTTGTGGGCGACGATGGTCGGAGGACTCGAGGCTCCAAGCTTTGTGGGAATAGATGAGAAGCAAGTGCTTCGTCTTGTAAATCGAAATCTGCAAATTTCAATTACACACAAGATGAACATAGTGGCTCCTCCTACGCAGTGCGTAGGGTTGTTGTTATCACTATATCTTTGTGTATGGGTATTGCAGAACCTCGATTTAGAGATGTAGAGCGAGCGATGATTCTACGTTTTTTTGTGCCCGTTATTTTCAAGGTAATGTTCGCGAGAGAACCTCCCCCCATGCTGAACAGGAAAGATACAACTAACATTTTATTCATTCTTTTAAATTCAACATTATGAAAAAATTACATTTACTATCAAGGTTGCTCCTGCTGGTCGCCCTCGCAGTAGGAAGCACAAGTGTGTGGGCGCAGGAACAATTGCATTCCACTTGTTTGTTTGGATCAAGTTACAATTCAAAAGGACAAAGTTCTTACAGCAATTCGTGGCAGGCCACAAATGGTAATTTTACTTGGAATATTGTCAATGCAAACAACAATAATAATGGCTGGAGCTACATCAAAATCGGAAACACTAGTACTGCATTAGTAGGCTCAATAACTACTGCGGCGGCTTATGATGTTGCCATCACTAAAGTTGTTTTGACTATTGATGATATTGCCTATCCAAATAGTCTAACTTCTATCAAATTACATACAAGTACCAATGGCTCAACATGGACTGAAGTAGGTAGTTTTAATAAGGAATTAGGCGAACAGACTGTAAGTTTATCTTCACCAACAGAAGGTTTATATTATAAGATTGAGTTTGTATGCACAGCAGCTACTAAAAATGGTGTAATTCAAGTATCAAAAGTGGAGTATTATTATGAAGGCTCTGGCGGTGGTGAAACAACTGACCCAGACCCAGGTACAGAGCCAGAAGTCAAGGGCTATTACAAGAAAATAACCTCAATGGACGAATTGGAGGACGGTAAGTATCTGATTGTATATGAAGCAGGGAATTTAGCATTTGATGGTTCAACGAAAGATGGTTCAACCACCAGCCCTGTAGATAAAGTCAGTAACTATATCAATGTTACCGTCAATGATGGCAAAATCATTTCTAACGAAACCGTTGATGCTGCAACCTTTACTATTGATTTAACAGCAGGAACCATTAAGAGTGCTGCTGGATATTACATTGGTCAAACTTCTGATGCTAATGGCTTAGCATCCAGCACAACAACAACCTATAAGAACACTATAACGTTTGAAACCAATGGCGATGCCAATATTGTTAGTAGCGGTGGGGCTTATCTGCGTTATAATGCAACTTCTGGTCAGACACGTTTCCGCTATTACAGCTCTAAAACATATACAGGCCAGAAAGCTGTTGCCCTCTACAAATACGTGGAAACCGTTGACGTGAAAGTAAGTAAAGCTGGTTGGGCTACATGGGTTGCTCCGCGTAATGTGAGGTTCGACGAGGGTGAAGCCTATACGGTAAAAGTTATAGGTGACGTAGCAAATCTGACTAACGTGACAGAAATACCAGCTAACACGGCTGTAGTGCTGAAAGGCGAGCAGGGTACGGAAGTTACAGTGACTGCAACGGTGATAAAAGACAATGTAGTCCTCGAAACAGCCAACGACTTGAAAGCATCTAAGGGTGAAGTTGTTGGTAATGGGAAAATTTACGTTTTGGCTAACAAGGACGACAAAGTAGGTTTCTATCTGCTGAAAGAAGAAAGCACACTTCCATCGGGAAAGGCCTATCTTGAATTGGAAGACAATCAAGAAGTTCGCGGCTTTATTGGATTCAACGATAACGAGACTACGGGAATTAGCACAACACTAATGAACAATGAGGCCAAGAACAACGAGTATTACAACCTCGCTGGTCAGCGCGTAGCTCAGCCTACTAAGGGCCTGTACATTGTGAACGGAAAGAAGTTAATCATCAAATAAACAAAGGAGGACATAAGATTATGAAAAAGACATATATCAATCCGCAAATGGAAATCGTTAAGATAGCTACCATTCAAATGCTGGCAGAATCGTTCGGGATTAACTCCGATTCAGACAAAGCAGTTGAAGGAGATAACGCTTTAGCTCGTGAGTCTGGCGATGACTGGGAATAAAATACATTGTATTCATTGAAGAAAAGGTAATTAAGACTTTTAGGCCACAAAAAGCATGGCGCCGCGAGGTGCGTAGGGCCTATCTTTTGTATAACTTTTAAGATTTAAAGAGAAATTCCCCGCTGTTCGTGATGAATAGCGGGGAATTGATATTATGTAGCAAAGATGTTTTTGCAACTACTTGTGGAATTGCAGTTTTTTTTATACCTTTGCATCGCGAAAGAAAAGAAGAACACTTATCTATTACTACTATACACATGATTGTACTGAAAATTTTGTTCTGGGTCTGCTTGGCTATCTGTATCTATACTTATGTGGGGTACGGAGTGTTGCTGTACGTTATGGTGCGCATAAAGCGCTGGCTGGGGGGCGGCGGCAGGCATGCTGAATTGCCTGAGGATGGGCAATTGCCAGAAGTGACTTTCATGGTGTGTGCCTACAACGAGCAGGACATTGTGGACTGGAAAATGCAGAACATCCGCGAACTGGACTATCCACAGGAGAAATTGCACGTGATGTGGGTGACGGACGGCTCGACGGACAATACCAATGAGCGGCTGAAGGCTTATGAGGACGTGGAGGTGGTATATAGTGCGGCAAGACGAGGCAAGACGGCGGCACTAAATCATGGCATCGGGCAGGTGAAGACAGAGCTGACGGTAATGACGGATGCCAACACGGTGGTAAACCGCGAGGCGTTGCGTGAGATTGTGCGTTGCTTCATGGACCCGCAAGTGGGCTGTGTGGCTGGCGAGAAGCGGGTGATGGCGCGCACGAAAGGTGAAGTGGCTGCCGAGGGCGAAGGGCTATACTGGAAATATGAGAGTGCGCTGAAGCGGCTGGACAGCGAGTTATACTCGGCAATGGGTGCTGCAGGCGAACTGAACGCTATTCGCACCCAACTGTACGAACCAATGCCAGAAACGGCTCTGCTGGACGACTTTGTGATGTCTATGCGTATGGTGCAGAGGGGCTACAAGATAGCCTACACGTCGAAGGCATACGCAATGGAGTACGGCTCGGCCAACCTTGAGGAGGAGTCGAAGCGCAAGCGGCGCATTGCGGCGGGCGGTCTGCAGAGCACATGGTGGCTTAGACGGATGCTGCTGCCCTACCCTCAGCCGTTGGTGGCTTTCCAACTGCTGTCGCACAGGGTGTTGCGCTGGACGGTGACTCCCGTAGCCATGATGGCACTTGTGCCATTAAACGTGTCGTTAGTAATGATGAAGGCAGGGACGGTGTACACCGTTGTCTGGGTGCTGCAAATCTTGTTCTATCTGGCTGCGCTGGCGGGGTATCTGCTGGAGCAAAACGGACGGAAGAACAAACTGCTGTATGTGCCTTATTATTTTCTCTTTATGAACATCAATGTGTTTCGCGGAATGTACTATCTGCGCACTCATCAAGGCGGCGGTGCGTGGGAGAAAGCACGACGCGGATAAGTGGGGGGCTACGGTCGCACAAGGAGTGAACAACACTTGACATTAGTCAGAAAACAGGACATACTGACGGAAAAAGAGAACAAAACATTTGTTATTTACCGAAAAATTTAGTATCTTTGCAACTCCAAATCAATTAGGAATATAGAGTTTTGCCCAAAATATGAATCATGACGAGAGAGAACTGTTATTACAAAAGATAGCAGAAATCAACACCAAATATCAAGCCGCAGAACGTGAACTGGAGGCAGCGCACAAGAAAATTAGCGAATATGAGGAACTGGCCAAGAAAGCAGAAAAGGCCAGCAGAATGAAGTCGCTGTTTCTGGCCAACATGAGCCACGAAATCCGTACCCCGCTTAATGCCATTGAGGGATTTGCACGCGTGATTAGCGAGACAGACTCTGCCGAGGAGCGCATGAAGTACATGGAAATCGTGGAGAGCAACAACAATCGCGTGCTGGCACTGATAGATGAGATATTGGACCTTTCGCGCATAGAGGCGGGCGAGATAAACATCAAAAAGCAGATGACCGACTTGAACGAGTTGTGCAGCAACATCCTGCCCATCTTCAAGTTTCGCTGTCCAGAAACCGTCAAGTTAGAATGGCAGCAGTCGTCCATGAATATTATGCTAAATACAGATGCCAACCGCATTACGCAGATATTCTCTAACCTCATCAGCAACGCCATCAAGCACACCAACGTAGGCAGCATTACTTACGGCTACAAGTTGGTTAACGATGCCCAGAATATTGAATTTTTTGTCAGCGATACGGGTTCGGGTATTGACCAGAACGATATTGGCAACATCTTCGAAACCTATATGTCGCGAGACGCAGAACAGCAGAAAGGTTACGGATTGGGGTTGCCGCTCTGCAAAATCATTGTCGAGCGAATGGAGGGAAGCATCAGTGTTGAATCCAAACTGGGCGAAGGCGCAACCTTCCGCTTTGTACTGCCATTTGACGGTAGCATTAGCGGTATGGGCAACAGCGCCCGCACCACCACTGGGTCGCGTAGCATCACACTCACTCCGCACAGCGACAAAAATATGGCACCATTACTGCTCGTAGCTGAGGCTGAGGACAGCAATTACGAACTGGTGAAGATTGTACTGCAAAAGCGCTACCGACTGATTAGGGCCTGCGATGGAATCGAAGCTGTCACGATGACCGAAGAAGAACGTCCGGACCTTATTCTGATGGACACCAGCATGCCAGAGATGAGCGGACTGGATGCCGCACGCATTATCAAAGAGGTAAATCCGGAACTGCCCATTGTGGCACTGAGCGCCTACGCCTTCGAGGAAAACGTCCGTGAGGCTATGGATGCAGGATATGACGAGTTTCTGGCCAAGCCTTTCCGCGTAGAGGACTTGCTGGACATCGTAAAGAAATACGTTGAGAAGAACTGAGAAGAACCAAGTAAGTGTACTTATGGGAAAATTAGCAGTATACAAGTATGTGGCCATGATGTGTCTTGTGATACAGGTTGTGGTTTCTGTGTTCACCATCCTTGCCCTCTTTGGCGGCAACGTCAGCCCTGTGGGCAATTCAGCTCGAGCTATGTTAGTCTATGCGTTGCCGCTCCTTATCTTGGCAAATATCATCCTTGCTGTCTACTGGCTCACCAAACGCAGTCGTCGGATATATCTTATCCTTCCCATTGTCACACTCCTTTGCTGCATACGTTACGTAGGTACTATGTACCAGTTGCCCGTCTTGCACGACGACGAGGAAGCTGCCCAGAAGGGACTAAAAATTGCCACCTATAACGTCGCGATGTTTGGACGGGAAACGTCTGGATTTATGGCACAGGACATTCTGGCAGAGATGCGCAGGCAAAATATTGACGTGCTCTGCATGCAGGAGTACAACGACATTAGCGGCGACAAGCTGAATTCAAATGCTTACAAGGAGTATTTCCCTTATATGGTCAAAGGGCGTGAAGATATGGTCATCTATAGTCGCTACCCCATCACAAACCACAAGACGATATTGTTTGAGGAGACTAACAACAGTGCTATGTGGGCTGACATTGACACTAAGAACTACGAATTCCGTATTTTCAACGTGCATTTGGAAACGACAGGTATCAACCGTACCTTGCATAAGGCTGGCCAACTAATGACACAGAACTACGAAGTTAGTGCCAACCGCCTGTTCAGTGCCATTTATGGCAACTACACGACAGGCCTGTATTTCCGTGCAGGGCAGGCTATCCAAGTGGCTGACGAGATGCGCCAATCACCTAATCCAGTCATTTTGTGTGGTGACTTCAACGATGTGCCCTATTCTTTCGTTTACAATACGATGTTGGGTGAAAACATGGTTGACGGTTTCCGCGAGTGCGGACAAGGATGGATGAGTACTTATCGAGGCGACAAAAAGTCTGTGCGCATTGACTACATCTTCCACGACCAGCGTATCAAGGGTATAGATTACTATCGTACAAAACTCACTTATTCAGACCACTATCCTGTCTTCATGAAGATTGCATTATAACAGCAATCTTCCCACTTGATAGAAGACAGCAGATACCACCCAAGCCAAGATGGTAGTATAAAGTGCGGTAAAGAGCGCCCAACGCCAAGAACCGCACTCGTTTTTTATGGCAACAATAGTAGCCAAACAGGGGAAGTAAATCAACACGAACAACAAAAACGAATAGGCCTCAAGTGGCGTAAAGTTATATTCGCCTGCATACAACACTCCAATGGTAGAAGCTACAATTTCCTTAGCACCGACACCAGCCAACAAGCTAATGTCTTGTCGCCACTCAAAACCTTGAGCCAAAAACAGCGGCTCTATTGCTTTGCCTATAATACCAATGAAACTATACTCCAGAGAGGGAGCCGCCCCCATAGGTCCAAAATAGCCTAATGCCCACACGATGATGCTGGCCACAAGGATAATACCGCCCATTTTCTTTAGGTATTGTTTACCTTTCTCCCATGTATGACGGAAAATAGCCTTAGCCGTAGGGAAACGATAAGGCGGCAACTCCATGACAAAGGGCGTATCATCACCTTTGATAACGCATGTGCTCAAGAAACGTGCCATGATGACGGAAAGCAGGATGCCCACAAGATAGAGTGAGAACATGACCAGACTTTGGTACTGCACACTGAAGAAAGCTGCCGTTATCATTATATAAATAGGCAGACGGGCAGAGCACGACATCAACGGCAATACCAACATGGTGATAAGTCGCGAGCGGCGGCTTTCAATAGTACGCGTAGCCATCACGGCGGGTACATTGCAGCCGAAGCCCATGATGAGTGGGATGAACGACTTGCCGTGAAGCCCCATTCCGTGCATTAGCTTATCCATAATGAAGGCTGCACGCGCCATATAGCCAGAATCCTCCATAAAAGAGATAAAGGCATAGAGTATCAGAATCTGAGGCAAGAATACGATAACGGCTCCGACGCCACCTATACATCCATCGACCAGCATATCTTTCAGTGGCCCATCAGCCATTGTATGACTGACAAAGTCGCCTAACCACGCGACACCAGCCTCTATCCAGTCCATCGGATATTGTCCCAATGTAAAAGTCACCTCAAACATCAAATACAACAACAGGAGGAAGATGGGGAAACCAAACCATTTGTTGGTAATAATGTCATCAAGCTGGTGGGTAACTCTATACGCATCGTCATTCGTACCCATCACATAGCCAGCCTCTTGCAAGGCACCGCGTATGAAGCCATACTTGGCATCCATAATAGCCGTCTCCGTATCGCTGCCCGTCTCTTCCTTTACGCGTTGAGCTGCGACCTCCCTTGCTTTAATAATATCCTGATAACCTGGAAGTTCTTTTATAACTGCTTCAGCTTTTTCGTCACCTTCCAGCAGCTTGATAGCCAACCATCGGGTTGAATAGCGAGAGCGCAACAAATCGTTACCCTTGAGGTATTGTTGGATATGCGCAATGCCATCCTCTACCTCATGTCCGTGATTGATATGTTGATGACGATAATATTGGTCGTGTCCTTCGCTACTCTCGTAAATATGTATTACCTCATGCAGCAGTTCTTTGAGTCCCTGCCCTGTCTTAAATGACGTAGGCACCATTGGCATACCCAGCAGCGAACTTAATACATCAACATGAAGTTGGTCGCCACGATGCTTCAACTCGTCATACATATTTAAAGCACATACCACACGAAGGTGCATATCCATCAGCTGAGTGGTCAAATACAGATTGCGCTCCAGATTGCTGGAGTCTATGACGTTGATAACCACATCGGGCGTGTCGTCTACCAGCTGCTTTCGCACATACAATTCCTCTGGACTATAAGCCGAAAGAGAATAAGTACCAGGCAAATCTACCAGTCTTATGCGATAGCTTTCAAAGTCTGCATATCCCTCCTTAGCATCCACCGTGACCCCGCTATAGTTACCTACCCGCTCGTGGGCTCCAGATGCAAAGTTAAAAAGCGATGTCTTGCCACAATTCGGGTTGCCCACCAGCGCTACGGTTATTTGTTTTGTCTGGCTATCTTGTACGGCTTTTGCAGCCGTCTCCACCTCTATCATCTCTGCCTCTTGCCGACGCAGACTGACTTCGTAGCCCATCACCTTATATTTAACAGGATCTTGCAAGGGTGCGTTCAGCAACACTTCCACGTGCTGTCCCTTTACAAAGCCCATCTCCATGATGCGCTTTCGGAATCCCCCATGCCCTCTGACATTAAGGATTATTCCTTGCTGACCTGTATGTAGTTGCGACAAATTCATGTGCGTTAGTTGTCCTTTTGGCTACAAAGGTACGAAAAAATATCGAATCTTAAAGGGATTCGAGCACAATATACCTAAAAATAACGATATATTAGGGTTAGAAAATATATTAGTTAGCGGTCTTGCCCCTCTTCTGGCAAAGGCTTAACGTAGCGCATTTCGTGTAATATGCGCTGCTGGCGCCGTAACATATAGCTGCTTGGGCGGGCGGAATTCATACGTCTGGGATTAGGCAATGAGGCAGCTATCAAGGCACACTGCTGACGCGTAAGTCCTTTAGCCGTTGTATTAAAATGGTACTCGGCAACAGCATCAGCGCCGTATATTCCTTCTCCCATCTCTATGCTGTTTAGGTAAACCTCCATGATGCGTTGTTTCGACCAGCACAACTCTATCAGCGTGGTAAAGTATACCTCCAATCCCTTGCGCCACCAAGAACGACCTGGCCACAAGAATACGTTCTTCGCCGTTTGTTGCGAGATGGTAGAAGCCCCATGCTTTGTCTTTTCTGGATGCTTCATATTGCGGATGGCTGCCTGTTCGATAGCCTTATAATCAAAACCGTGATGCTCCAAGAAGCGGGCATCCTCCGAAGCCATAACGGCAAGAGGCAACGAGGGCGAAATTTCCTCTAACGGAACCCAGTGGTGGTGCAACGTCAGTGGCTTGTCGTCAGCCGATTGCTGAGCCAAGCGGATAAACATAAGTGGCGTGAACCATACGGGTACCCAGCGTAGCATAACAACAGAAAGGATAGTGGACGCGAAAAACACGACCACTATCCATTTCAATGTTTGCTTGATGAAACGAAATATGCGTTCCACCTTATTATTCTTTTAGTACCGTACTCTTTCTACTTTTCTCTTACTGGGCTTGAGCCTGTGCCTCGCGAATCATCTTCTCAGAAGCATACATATAAACCTCCACGCGGCGGTTCTGAGCCTGACCAGCAGCAGTAGAATTGTCTGCAACGGGATTTGACTCGCCAAAACCCTGTACGTTCTTAATCTGGGAAGCAGGAACTGCTAAGGTTAACAAGTACTGAGACACGGCAGTAGCACGGTCCAGCGACAGAGCTTGGTTCTTTTGAGCACTCTCTGCGGCTGACACACCCTTCCAACCTGCATTGTCCGTATAACCTTGTATGGTAACGTCACAATCGGTATTGTTCTTCAGCACGCTGGCAAACTTAGACAACGAGGTCTTGGCAGAAGCGGAAAGGTCAGACTTTCCCGTAGCAAAGAGAATACCAGAATCAAATGTTACCTTCACAGCCTCGAAACCATTGGCATCCGTAACGGTCTCCACTTGTGCGGCCTGTTGCATAGCAGCCTCAGCCTCTTTCTTGGCCTTGTCCATGCGGTTACCAATAACAGCACCAGCACCAGCGCCAACAGCACCGCCAATAGCTGCGCCCACAACTGTATTGCCAGCTATGGCACCAATGATACCACCCAAAACAGCACCGCCTCCAGCTCCGATACCTGCTCCTTTTTGCGTATTGTTACATGCAAAGAGCACGCTCACACAGAGCAATAACGAAATAATCTTTGTTTTCATAATCTTAGTACCTTTATTGAAATAAAACTTATGCGTTCAAGTTGCAAAGGTACGAAATTATTTGCAAATCCTATCCCATTATTCGCAATTATTTAGTACCTTTGCAGCAAAATTTAAGAAACGCACAAATATTATGGCAAAAGAATTAAAAGATTTAACGAAACGGGCAGACAATTATAGTCAATGGTATAATGACCTTGTAGTCAAGGCAGACCTCGCCGAGCAGTCGGCTGTTCGCGGTTGCATGGTCATCAAGCCCTACGGCTATGCTATATGGGAGAAAATGCAGCAGCAACTGGACAAGATGTTCAAGGAGACTGGTGCCCAGAACGCCTATTTCCCTTTGCTCATCCCCAAGTCGTTCCTTAGCCGCGAGGCCGAGCATGTCGAGGGATTTGCTAAGGAGTGCGCCGTCGTAACCCACTACCGCCTGCGCGCCAAGGCCGACAAAAGCGGTGTTGAGGTAGACCCCGCCGCCCGTCTGGAAGAGGAACTGATTGTCCGTCCCACTTCGGAGACAATTATATGGAACACATACAAGAACTGGATTCACTCGTGGCGCGACCTGCCCCTGATGTGCAACCAGTGGTGCAATGTGATGCGCTGGGAAATGCGCACCCGCCCTTTCCTCCGCACCTCCGAGTTCCTTTGGCAAGAAGGACACACAGCCCACGCTACCAAAGAGGAGGCCGAAGCTGAAGCCAAGCTGATGCTGAGCGTCTATGCCAAGTTTGCCGAGGAGTGGATGGCCGTACCCGTATTACAGGGTGTCAAGAGCGAGACGGAACGTTTCGCAGGAGCACTCGACACCTACACCATCGAGGCCATGATGCAGGACGGAAAGGCTCTGCAGAGCGGCACCTCACACTTCTTGGGACAAAACTTTGCAAAGGCTTTCGACGTCACCTATCTTAATAAGGAGAATAAGCCCGAATACGTTTGGGCAACTTCTTGGGGAGTATCGACCCGTCTGATTGGCGCGCTTATCATGACCCATAGCGACGACAACGGACTGGTGTTGCCCCCGCGCCTCGCCCCCATCCAAGTGGTTATCATCCCCATTGCTACCAAGCCAGAGCAAATGGAACAGGTAAACAAAGAGGTGCAGCCCATCATTGACGAATTGCGCTCGAAGGGTATCAGCGTCAAGTTCGATGATGCCGACAACAAGCGCCCAGGCTTCAAGTTTGCCGATTACGAGCTCAAAGGCGTGCCCGTCCGCTTGGTCTTGGGTGCCCGCGACTTGGAGAACGGCACCATCGAGGTAATGCGACGCGACACATTGGAAAAGGAGACACGCCCCTTGGAGGGTATTGCTCAATATGTGGAGCAATTGTTGGAGGACATCCAGCACAACATCTTCGAGAAGGCGCGCAAATATCGCGATGAGCGTGTCTACGAGTGCGACAACTACGAGGAGTTCAAAGAGCGTGTCAAGGACGGCGGTTTCTTCCTTTGCCACTGGGACGGTACAGCCGAGACAGAGGCTAAGATTAAGGAGGAGACACAGGCCACCATCCGCTGTGTACCCTTTGCCTACGAGCAGACTCCAGGCACGGATATGGTTAGCGGCAAGCCTGCCAAGCACCGCGTCATCATTGCCCGCAGCTACTAAATCTACCTCACTATTTTCGGGGCCTATCCTCGTTCGCGACGAGGCCTATCCGCAACAGCCGTGAGGCCTATACTCAAAACGGGCGAGCCCTATGTTCAAAATAGACGGGGTTTATGCACAAAACAAACAAGTCTTTTTCTCTTCTAAAACGAATCGGGGATTTGTCCGCGACAAATCCCCGATTCGTTAATGACGAGCCCTATACTCGCTAAAAGTGAGCAGTAAGCACACTCCCACTGCGGATAGTCCGCACCATGAGTCCGGATAGTCCACACATTCCTTCAATTTGTTTCTTAAAAACTACGCATCAAACGTTTGAACCCATCGTATGCCACAATCCATGCAAACAAACGTACCATCTTCCGTTGGGCCGATATGGTTACTGGCACATTGAGGGCAACAGACTGGGTATCTGTCTGCATTACTGTAAATGCAAGGGTTCTTATCCTGCTTTATCCGTATTTCTCTCTCCCTATCGTCTACGCCTGTCGTATAATGATAAAATATCATGGGAACGACAATTACAGACACGAGCATGATAACAAAGATAGTATCATCGTCAGCATAAAAAAGTGTTTTTGGAATGTAGAAAGACAAGAACATCGTAGCCGCCATAACAGTCAACATGAATATACACCCATGTTTGTGATATGCGCGATACACCCATGTTTGCTTTCCGTCCTTAGTTGGTCTTTTTGCTGACCGCTTCCCTTTCATCGTCTACAAATAAGCCCTTCCGTATCAGAAAGTATAGTTCACCGTGCAGAGGAGTTGGTGACGGCTATCTTTCACCGACACTGCACCAGCCTCGTTAGTCAGGGCAGGCAGATTATTGTCCTTATCTTCACCAACACTCAGTCCGTTCATGTAGGGATAAAAGTCACCCTTGCGGATGCTATACTGATAAGCTATATCCAAACGCAGTTTGTCCCAAGTAAAGCCATAGCCAGCTGTAAGGCGATGGGTGGTTCCCCAATTCACATAGTCAGTAGTGGAGGCCATATAAACACCAGGCGAGTTGATGGTTTGGTCACGTACGCCCGAAGACTTGTACATAGGCGATACGAAATTATAGCCTATACGCACCGAAGAGTGTTCATCAAGGCGTTTCTCAGCACCAATCTTTAGCAAGTGTACACCGCGAAGCACTTGCTGGGTGTTGCGCTTCATGTCTTGGTCTACGGAAGTATTCTCGTGATAATATCCGTCCCAGTCGTAATAGCTATCCGTAATAGCTTTCATCTCGTTGGTAGAATAGTCTGCGTATTCGTATGTCAAACCAAACGCATACTCATTGCCTATGGTATGGCCTAAACTTACGCCAAACTTCCAAGGAGTGCTGAAGTCGAACTTCACGTCGTAGCCTATCTGTCGCACATCTCCGATACGCGTCGTATTATTGCTATAGAGTGAGTACCATGTTGGCGAGGCCACATAGAGACCGAAACGGAAAGGTGATTCCTCGATTGGGCGGATAATGGCTCCAACCTTAATATCTACACCTGTACCCGTAATACGCTGGTCGTCAGTCATCAGCACCTCAGTGGGCGCACCTACCGTCAAAGGAGCCAGACGCTCAAAATACTCGCTATAACTATTATAGCGTACATCTTTTATGCCGACAGTTAAACCTAAATAAACACGGTTATTGATGTTGCCACTAAGATTAAAGTCATATTCGCCAATATATCCAGTATGGGCACGGTCAAACTCGTAATCTGTCCCATCAATAAAACCAATATTCCCTGCACCGTCATCCATCAATCCTGATTCCAAATAGAGGTTGTCTATCTGGCTCTCGCCCCAGTAGGTGTCCAAGTCGCCGCGACGACCTTTAATATAGGTCTGGCGGTTCTGCGACGAACCATTGATTGAGGCGGCTGCGGCTGAGAGCACGTAATTGAAGTTACGACTCTTGTGGAAGTTGAAGCCAAAGTTTACATAATTAGTGGGACCAACGCGTGTAGCCAGCACGACACCTATCTGGTCAAACGAAACATTTAACTTGGAGCCGTCTTGAAAGTTCTTGCCTCCTTCTTGCACCAGAACGCCAAATGAGCCCGACACTTGACTCTTGCGGAACAATCCGATGCCTGCGGGATTTGTTCCCATAGTGGAAATATCAGCACCCAGTGCCTCCATCGCTCCACCCATACCCACGTAACGAGCCGTTCCGTTAAGGTCTTCCGTCGTCAGCTGGGCTCCTGCATAGGTGTCCAAATTCACGTTATCCTGTGCCTGCATAGCAACTGCCATCATAGCCAATAGGGCTAAAATTTGTATCTTCTTCATGATTCTTGTTGATTTAGTCAGTGATTACTTATCTTCTACCCCCGAATGAACGGCTACCGCCAGACGAGTTTCCACCTCCGCCTACGGAACCACTACTACGTGAACCGCCAAACGAGCCGCCTCCCGTACTGCTGCTGCGATGACCACCAAACGAGGAACCTCCAATGGAAACGCTTCGCGAATTATTATGAGAGGGGCGATTGTCGGAGATGCCCGGCCGATGATTGACGGGACGAGAGGGACGTGGCACGCCAGGTCGGCCCGTATGGTATATGCGTGGAACGTGCCAACCATAATAGCCCAAAGGACGGTGATAATAGAAATAACCACCCCAAGGACGATAATAAGGACCATAATAGCCGTAATATCCAGTATACCAAGGGTCATACCAGGGGTCATACCACGCAGAGTAGTACCAGGGAGACGACCAGCGTCCGTCACGATAACCATCCCAATAGGCCTCGCTGAGTTGGTAGTCGTCAAAGCGGTTCAAACGCTTAGTATACTCGAAATCGCCATCGTCGGCCGTATTCGACAACTGGCCCTCCACGTCAGACATAGCCAATGTGCCAGCAGGGTAAGTGCCCTTGACAGCCGAGAAGTCTATAATGTCGCTGCCCGTTGAGTCGATAGGCGTGATGGCAGAACGAATAGACTTATTATAGTCGTCCACTGAGCGCTGACTGCCCGAATAATAAGTATTCTTGGGCATGCCGTAACTCTCCTTTTGTTTGGCCACGTTCTCCTTTGTAGGAACGAAATACAAATCGTCGTCTTGAGCCGTTATCGTAAGCGATAGGGCGGCCAATACAGTTAGAAGCATCCACTTTCTCATACGCTTATTATTTCTTTTGTTGATGGTTTTACGTTGCAAAAATACTACTTATTTGTATGCAAAAGTACGGAAAAACCCTAAGACAACGTAGGTTTTTCCCTATTTTTAGTAATTTTGTACCCAAATTTAACATTCTAACCATACATTTTGTGACACACTTATGAGGTACTACGAGATTGATTTCACCATAAGTCCTTGTAGCCAAGAGGCTAAAGATATATTGGCAGTATTGGCTGGAGATGCGGGCTGCGAGAGTTTTGAAGAAACAGAAAAAGGGCTGAAAGCTTACATTCAACAGCCACTTTATGACGAAGAAGCCTTTAAAAGTATGCTCGAATTCTTTCTATTTCCCGACTGTAAAATTACTTTCAAGGTTTGTGAGGCAGAATATCGCAACTGGAATGAGCAATGGGAACAAGAGGGTTTCGAGCCGATTATTATTAGCGGCGAAGGACAAGTGGTAAGGAATGAACAGATTGATACAATTATTATTCATGACGGACGACACTTGCCGGAAAGCTTGTCGGCCGACACATCATCTGCGTCAGCCACAACTAATCAGATTGCCATCGAGATAGATGCGCACCAAGCCTTTGGAACGGGTACGCATGAGACAACCCGCATGATTTGTGCCGAATTACTCAATATTCCACTTGAAGGCAGGCAAGTGCTCGACTGCGGCTGTGGGACAGGCATACTCGGCATTTGTGCCCTCAAGTTAGGTGCTGCTGCCTGCGTGGGCTACGACATAGACGAATGGAGTGCAGACAATACTCGCCACAACGCTATCCTTAACCACGTAGACGACAACTTAACAGTGCTTTGCGGCGATGCCTCTCTTCTCGCCACACTTCCCGCATCCCTTTCGCCAAACTCTACCTCACTGGATTTCTCTCTCATCATGGCTAACATCAATCGCAACATACTGCTTCAAGACCTGCCAAGCTTTGTCAGTGTGATGTCTTCCGAAGCTACCCTCATCCTCAGCGGATTCTACGAAAGCGACTGCCAACTGCTCGAAAGCAAAGCACTATCGTTAGGTCTACGATTAAGCCACACTCGTACGGACGGCGACTGGGCGTGCATGGTGTTTAAAAAGTAAAGGGCACTATAAGTGTTTCTTAAACCAATGCTTCCAGCCTTTTGCCTCGCCCATGATGTCGGACAAGATAAATCGACCTTCCGACTCTAATGGCTTGCAAGGCATCAGCCTTTGCTCCAGTTTCATCGTCTCTTGCATCACCCACATCAACCCTTGAGCAAAGTGCAATAGGCCGATTGACTTCAACTGCCTATCAAAGGGTCGCCCGTTGGCAAACTGTTCAAAGTGTCCGTCAATCTGGTGCAATAGGCGATAGCCGTCCAGCAATGGGCGAAGTTTCAAATGGCCGTGAACAAATTGTTCATGGCACATGACGACAAGCGAAAGAAAGTGCATCGTAGCCGAAGATGCTATTTGTTGGTTTTCCTCCTGTATTGTATGCCAACTGCTGTTCTTCAACGGATTCTTCATTGCTTGCGGTTCATAATCCTCTATGACGTCGGCATCAAAAGCGGTCTCCGCCTCGGACATCCAGTCGAGCATCAAATCTTGCGGACCTCGCAGGCCAAACTCAAACAGTTTCTCTACGCCTTGATAGCTCGTAGCCACCAGTTCTTGCTCGTGGGCCATACGGTATAACAGCGGCCACTCCTCCTCTAACGGGGCACGGTCTACACAATCCAATCGTCCCAGCGACACTTGCAATAGTTCAAAAAACAATTTCTGCATCTTTCTTGAGTATACTAGCTGGGCACAAAAGTACACATTCTTTTTGAATTGTCCAAATTTCTTTGTACCTTTGTCGCACAAAAAGACTAAGAAAGAGAGCGACTATGGCAGACAACAGGGTTTTGCAAATGAAACAACTCATCGGTGTACTCAACGAGGCCTCTGATGCTTATTACAACGGACAGGCTGAACTGATGACAGACTATGAGTGGGATGCTCGTTTCGACGAGCTTCGCCGTTTGGAGCAGGAAACTGGTATTACGCTACCCGAATCGCCTACCCAGCGTGTTTCTGAAGACTCCATTGCAGGACAGAAAGAGGAACACGAGTTTGACGCGCTATCTTTGGCCAAGACTAAAAAAGTCAGTGAATTGGTGAAGTGGGCTGACGATCGTCCTATCTGGATTTCGTGGAAACTTGACGGACTAACGCTGGTGGCCACCTACGATACAGGCCGTCTCTCCAAAGTGGTTACGCGTGGCAATGGTCATATAGGCACCAACATTACCCATTTGTCTACAGCCATCGCTGGTATTCCGCAGACAATTAACTATCAAGGTCATTTGGTAATTCGTGGCGAGGCTGTCATCTCTTACGATGACTTCGACCGCTTCCTCATGGAAAGCGGCGAGGACTATGCCAATCCGCGCAATCTGGCCTCTGGCTCGCTTACCCTAAAAGACATTGAAGAAGTGCGCCAACGACACATCCAGTGGATTCCCTTTACCTTAGTATATATAGAGGATGACATCGTAAGCTGGGGAGAGCGTATGGCATGGCTCGACCAGCAAGGTTTCCACACTATTGAGCGTGCTTTTCTGGAGCATTCTTCAGAAGATTCCGTAGCAAGTGTTATCAATGATTTTACGGAAAAAGTCACCAGCAGAAAGAATCCTTTCCCTGTTGACGGCCTTGTTATTTGCTATGACGATACGGCTTATGCACAGACGGGCTCCGTTACTGGCCATCATGCCACGCGTGCAGGTCTCGCTTTCAAGTGGCAGGATGAGTCGGCCCAAACACGTCTTAAAGAGATTGAGTGGTCGTGTGCAGCCTCTACCATTTCGCCCGTTGCCATCTTTGAGCCTGTCGAGTTGGAGGGTACTACTGTCAAGCGTGCCTCTCTCTGTAACATTAGCGAATGTGAGCGTTTAGGAATCGGTGGTCCTGGTACGCTCCTCAGCGTCATTAAGTCTAATAAGATTATCCCCAAAGTTATCGAGGTGACAGCCTCAGTCGGTACGTTTTTCGTTCCAAACGAGTGTCCTGTTTGTCATGCTTCCGCAGAAATTTCTGTCAGCGAGACGAGTGGAACCAAAACGCTTCATTGTACTAATGACGATTGTCCTGCCAAGCAATTGCGCAAATTTGCCCGCTTCGTTTCTAAGGAGGGAATGAACATCGACGGCATCTCTGAGCAAACACTCGCTAAATTTATCAACCTCGGCTGGGTGTCAGAATATGCTGATATTTACAATCTACGCAACCATATCCGCGAACTCTCCCTTATGGAGGGATTTGGCGAGAAATCGGCCTCCAACATCATGCGTTCCATCGACAAAAGCAGAAATGTCGAGGCACATCGCCTACTCTATGCTCTTAACATTCCGTTATGCGGTCTTGACGTCTGCAAGCGACTGCTTAGCACCTACACGCTGGACGAACTTGTCAGCGAGGCCACCCGCCAAAGTATCGACCTCTTTACACAACAAGCAGAGCCAGAAGATATTTTTGCCCATATCAACGGCATAGGTCCAGAGAAGTCTGCTCAATTTGTCCGTTGGTTCCGCAACGACAATAATCTGGCCCGTTATCAACGCCTATTACCCAATCTGACGGTCATTATGCCCGACATATCTCCACAAGGCGACTTGTGTGCTGGTCTCACCTTCGTCATCACGGGCGATGTCCACCACTACAAAAATCGCAACGAGTTAAAAGCCTATATCGAATCGCAGGGCGGTAAGGTTGCATCTGCCATCAGCGGCTCCACATCGTTCCTCATCAATAACGATGTTACCTCCACTTCTGGCAAGAACAAAAAAGCCCAGCAATTAGGCATACCTATCATCTCAGAGGACGATTTCATAGCCTACTACACTACCTCATAACAATAAGAAAAGTAGTTTTTTCTAAAAAAAGTCCCAAATTATTTGGTAGTTCGCAAAAAAGTATGTACCTTTGCACTCGCTTTTCAAAAGAAAAGGCTCCCTAGCTCAACTGAATAGAGCATCTGACTACGGATCAGAAGGTTGTGGG
>JAFLSF010000040.1 GCA_022511045.1 Prevotella sp. | reverse complement strand
TACAAAGTGTATACTCCTGGTATACAACTTGTATACACGGCGTATACAAATAGCGAGCCCTATTCTCACCCCGTCCAAGTCCTATTCTCGCTGCCCATGAGTCCTATCCTCACAGGCGACGAGGCCTATGCACGTCGGAAGAAATCTTTACATTCGAAAAAACGATAAAAATTCTTTGCCGTTCCCGTAAATATGTGTACCTTTGCAACGTGCTCTTTTGAGAGCGCAGACATATTGAGACAACGAAGCGTTATGCTCAACTTGCGAATGGAAAGTGGTATATCAGCGCCACGCTTCTAACCACAGAAAAGCCCTCGTGGTGCTGGAGGGCAACGTAAACAAACAATATGAAAAAGAACATTTATTACTTGTTTGCCATGATGATGGTGGCAATGCTGAGTGTGGGATTCGCTTCGTGCGGGGGTGATGATGAAGCAGGTGGAACTCCAGGCGGAGGAGGAGGCCAACCCCCTACGGGTAAGAGTAAGATTATTGGTTGCTGGCAATCGGTCAGTTTTGTTGAGTATGACAAAAGCGGAGAGCCTGTTTCCACTACTGAGAGCGGTGAGATATGTATGCGATTTGGCAACGACACAGGAGCTTTCTATGAATATGATGGCGGTCAATGGCACGCTTTTGATCCTTTTACATATTACATCAAGGACAATATTCTCAACATGGATTGTGGAGATGAGGGCATTGATATATATGAAATAGTAACGCTCAATGATGACAAGTTAGTACTCAAGGAGAATTTTAATGGAGAATATGGCGGCGAACCAAGTGGAGGCTGGGAGATTTCGGAATATAAGAAAATCGGCGACTCTGCTCTTCCAAATTTGAAATAACACTTGTTTTCGCTTTTCGAGTATAAGTAAAGAGAAAGAGAACCGCTCTGGTTCTCTTTCTCTTATTCTAAAAGCAACAAAGCGCGCTCTAACTTACCGAGCCAATGGCAACCAGAGTGACATATCTTGTATGCCTCGGTTGTCCCAAGCGTAGTAAGGAATGAGGCGGATTTTCGCCGTACCTGTCTGCTTGGAGATTTCACGATAGAGCGTGTTGTTATCCCACTGGGCATTGTTGATGAGCTTGGCGTTGCCCTCCAAAGCAATAAACTGGTGACCCTCGATAGTCATCGGTACTTCCTTCAGTTGAATATCGGCGGGCAGGGCTATATCGTTGATACGATGGCCGCCCTCAATATCCTGTCCCTCGAGGCAGTAGACGATAGGACCGCGCATAACGGCTATCTGGTTCTTGGCTTCCTCCACCAATGGGTTTGCCTCTACCAAACGGACGCGCATGTCGAGATTCAATTCAATGGTATCACCCTTCTTCCACTTTCTGGACAGACTGACTTGAGCGTTGCCTGCGGCTACGGGATAATCCTCGCCATTTACCTTGACCGTGTACTTGTCACACCAGTTGGGGATGTGCAAGATAATATCTGACAACTTTTTAGCCTTCTTGACGGTCAGCGTGATTTTACCATCCCAGGGGTAGTTCGTTACTTGCTCGACCTCAAGGTCCTTAGTCTTCAAGCTGTTCTGGCCGTAGAGATTGACATACAACACGTCGTCCTTGATAGCATAGGCATATTCTTGAGCCTCCAAAAGGGTACGCAGAGTGTTAGGAGGACAGCAGAAGCACGAAATGTAACGCTGGCGATGCTTCGGCCAACGCAAGACGTAAGGATATTCTTTGGTGCGGCGCAAGGCCTCGGTATAGAAATAATCCTTGCCATCAAGAGAGATGCCCGAGAGAATACCATTGTAGAGTTCGTTCTCGATATTGTCAATATACTTGGCATCGGCAGTCGTTTGGAACAGTCGCCAAGAGAAGAGCATCATGCCTATTTGGGCGCATATCTCGTTGTGAGCATACTCTTGCGGCAACTGGAACTGGCGGCCATAAGCCTGATGTATCTGCTGGATGGAGGGCTGATTATAAGTAGTGCCGTCGGGGCTGACACCATCGTAGAGGGCACCGCATCCGCCCATGATGTAAATCTTGTGGTTGACGATGTCGTTCCAGATGGCTGAGAGGTTCTTCATCAGTTGGGCCTCACCCGTCTCGGCATATAGGTCGGCAACGCCTGCATAAAGGTAATTGGCACGCACAGCATGACCCATTGCCTCGTATTGGTCGCGGAACTTGTGGCGGTCCTGATTGTGATCCTCGCCGTTGGTCACGGAGTCGCGAATGGCAATGAGACCTTTGGCAAGCGTCAAGTATTTCTCGTCACCCGTCTCACGATACATCTCGGCGGCTCCCATGTAATGACTGGGGCAGATGGCATTGCGACTTAACTCGGCAGCATCGTTGGTGAGGAAGTTATAAAGGAAGTCGGCGGCTTTTTTTCCGCAATTGAACAAAGTATTCTTACCCGTGACACGCTTGTGGATAATGCCTGCGGTAATAAGGTGGCCGAGGTTATATGTCTCGAAATTAAGACGTGAAGCAAAGGCCTTTTTGTGGTCATTGCCAATCTCAATGCCAATGTTGGTGTTGTCGCCAGCATGGGAATCAATACCTTGATTGCGTTCTGAGATGACGACAGGCGTATGGATGTAGCCGTCGTTGCGCTGAGCAAGTGCCACTTGTTCAATGAATTTATCCATCAAGGCATCAAGCTTTGGGTCTTTTGTAATAGCATAAGCAGCGGCACAAGCCTCCAGCCACTTGTACATATCTCCGTCATGGAAAGGAGGGCCGTGATGCTTACCCTCAACAGTACCCGCAGCTACCTCGAAGTTACGGAATCCATGACTGCCATGTTTTCCCTCGCTATCGAGCGTCTCATAAGGCGTATTCCATGTGTCCCACATAGACCAGACACCAGTAGTGGCCATGACGTTAAAGCGGTCGGCCCAGAAACCACCTGTCCACTGGGTGGCACCCATAGGCAGGTTATACATCTTAGCTTGCTGACTATGGCTCATATCAATGAGTCCTTGAGCCTTGGAAATAGTTATGCTGCAGGCGCAACATACCAGACATACAATAATAAATCTTTTCATATCGTTTGAGTATTTGTTTTTTAATTGAAGTAGGCGTAAAGGCATATCATTACTATGGCCAGAGCAATCCACAAACCAACGGTCAACCTTGACCATCCCTCGCGAACGGGTGCTGGTATCTCATAGACGGTCTTATCCTTATCTGTCAGACTGATGACTACCATGCAGACTGCGAGAATAACAAAGAGATAGAATGACAACATCATGAAGTGCGGAAGTGCGATGCCAGCTTGGGCAAGTCCCGTATTGAGCCATTCGGGTGGCCAGAGATAGAGTATACCGACAGTCAGACAGAAGATTGTGCCGACAGTCAGGCAGAAATTTGCGGCTCTGGTAGTACAACCCTTCCAGAAGATACCCAATAAGAATACGGCAGCCATCGGCGGAGCAATAAAGCCTAATACGGACTGGAACACATTAAATAGGTTTAATCCCTTAATGGCATCAATGGCCATCGTCAATACGATAGCGATTACAGCACCAAAGACTGTCACCAGACGCCCCACAAGGTTAATCTCCCATTGAGGAGCTCCAGGCTTGAAGTTCTTAACATAAACATCCATTGTAAAGACGGTTGATAGTGCGTTCAGAGCCGAACCAATGGTTGAAACCAGACAAGCTGTAAGGACTGCAAATACCAAACCAACCATACCGACGGGGAAAAGTCTCTCCACCATCGTAAGATAAGCCTCGTCGGGATTCTTCAGCGTATCGCCGAACAAAGCAAAACAGATAATACCTGGCAAGATATAAAGAACAACGTCAAGTATCTTCAACCAACCAGTGAAATTGGTACCTAATTGTCCTTCGCGTAAATTCCTAGCCGCTAATACGGGTTGAACCATGCTTTGGTCGGTACACCAAAACCACACACCCATGATAGGGTAACCTAACAATATCGGGAGCCAAGGAAAGGCCGCATCACTATTGGGCTTGAACATCACCCAGTAGTCGGATGGTACCTTGTCAACAAGCGCAGAAACACCGCCTACCCTATCTAATCCAACAACGACCAACACAAGCGATACGATGATGAGCAATATCATCTGATAGACGTTAGTATAGGCCACTGCCTTTAATCCGCCCAACATGGTAAAGAAAGCACTGATGACTACCAGCACCAAGGCCGACATCCACATGGGTATATCAAATACCTGACGGATGAGAATACCTCCAGCAAAAAGCGTCAGTGCAAGCCACGAAATGATGACCGTCACGATGGTGTACCACGCTAAGATATTGCGTGTAGATTGTCCAAAGCGTAACCCCATAAACTCGGGTAGAGTCTGGACATTGGCACCGAGATAGCGGGGAGCGAAGACAAAGGCTAACAAGGCAATAAATACAAAGGCATACCAAGCGTAGTTACCCGACACGATACCTGTCGTAAATCCTGCTGAAGCCGAAGCGATAAGCATAGATGGGCCGACATTTGTCCCCCACATGGAGAAACCGATGTGATGCCAACGGAGCGAATGTTCGGCAAGAAAAAGCGAACCTTCCTTTTTGCGTTTTGTACTGGCCCACACTCCAATAGCAAGAAGTACAGCAAAATAGATTCCCAAGATGACCCAGTCAAGGCCCTGCATGTAGTGACTTTCCATAGTTTTAGATTCCTTTATATTCTTTAGTTATTTCTATCGTAACAATTTTGCTCATATCCATCTGGTCAGTGCAAGCCACCTCCTCGGGATAGAGTTTGATGAGTGCCCCAGGACGGACAAAGACAGGCATTTGGTCAAGAGGAACTTTGACATTGTAATACCAACGTCCTCCATGTAACCGTTGCCCTGTGAAGAAATTGACCCAGAGACCTTCTGGCAGGTAAATGTCACGCTGATTCTCTCCATTGATAACAGGACAAACCAGAAACTCTGAGCCGAAATAATACTCGTCATCAATATTCCAAACCTGACGGTCGTGAGGATGGTGCATCAGTAGAGCCCGAAGCATAGGGTAACCACTCTTACAACATTGCTCACTCTGCTCTATGATGTAAGGAATAAGTCGATAGCGCAAATTCCACCACCGCTTGATAATCGGGGCGATATTGGGGTAGTGCCAAGGCTCCCGCTTGCAGGTACCGTGATAGCGGATATGACTGGAGAAAACGCCAAATTGTGTCCAACGGACATAGACTTTCTCGTCAATTGGTGAGTTCATAAAGTCGGGAATGGAATGAAACCCTGGTACATCATGGCTCCAAAAGGCAAAGCCAGAAAGTCCAAAATGCAAACCTCCCTTTAAAGAACCTGCCAATCCGTCCCAACTACTGGCAGAGTCGCCACCCCAATGAAGAGGATAACGCTGGCAACCAGCCCAAGCAGAACGAGCCCAGACAATACCTTCACCTGTCATCTCTTGGGTAATCTCAAAAGCTGCCCGTTGATAGAGCAGAGCGTAAATATTATTTAGCCGTTCTGGTGTCTGCCCGTGATAAGTGTGGTTCATGTGGATGTTTTCACCAAAGTCGGTTTTAATACACGTCACTCCCATATCAAGCAACGGCTTTAGTAAGGTGTTCTTATACCAATCAGTAGCACGGTCATAGGTAAAATCAATAGTACCAGCGTAGTCAAGGGCGGAGAAATTTGAAGAAGAAGTTCCTTCGCTGGTCGGAGAACCATCGGAAACAGGAACTGGTTGGCTAATATACTTGTTGGCTTTAGCCTCCGCTAATTGCTCAGCACCCTGGGCAACATAGGGTAATTGCCATAGCGAAACACGAAAGCCATCTTTCCTCAATTGCTGGATGAAAGCCTTAGGATCGGGGAAACGCTCTGGGTTAAATTTCCATTCACAGAGCCAATCAGTACGGAACCAGCCCGTATCCAAATGAATAACATCACAAGGGTAGTGTTCCTGTCTTAACCTTTCACAGATGTCAAGCACTTCTTCAGCGGAGAAATAGGTCATGCGACTCATCCAAATGCCGAACGACCAGAGCGGCGGCATCTGTGGGAAGCCCGTCAATAGACGATAGCTTCTTAATATTTCCTCTGGTTTCTTTCCCCCGATTAGAAATACATCTAAGGTAGCATGGTCATTGAGGAATTGCACACTGCGTGTCGAGTGGTCTGCCAACGATAACTTGCAATAGTCGGAGGTATGGAAGAAAACCCCATACATGCGACTACTGAGGTAGAATGGTATATTCTTGTAGCAACGACGATTATTAACGCCTTGCCCATCTTGGTTCTTCAATTGGATAGTCTGACCGCTAAGATCCATTTTGCGGAAACGTTCACCAGTACCCGCAAAATGTTCGTCTGGCAAGCAACGGAAACTGACAGTAGCACGTTCTTTCTTGTTAGCACAACTGACAAAGCCTAAAGGGAGAGCATCATAACGGGGGGGCGAGAAATGGTCGTCGCTGAGACTAATAGGTTTTGTCTCGTCGCCATCGGGGTAGAAAGTGATGCAAGGTGCTGGCTGAGGTGCAGGCAATAAATCACTCCAATAGTCAAGGACTGGAGAACTGAGGTCTATACTAGCAAGCTTTATCCCATTATCAGCGATAACATCGCCGTTTTTATAATGGAGGGACAAACGCTTTACCTCTGGTGAGATCTGGAGCATATCGTCACTTTCCACCATAATATCATCCGTCATGGTAGTAAAAAGACGAATGATATTCGGCTCATAAGCTCTGATGATAAGGTCGTATGTCTGCTGAGTCTCCGTTGTGTCGGGAGCCATGTCTTCTTGATGCAACTGACGCTGATAGGGAATAGTAACAATGATGTCGCCATCCTTTTCTTCTATCTTTGTCGGTGCGTATGCTTTCCAAAGGGCTTCGTCCTTCTCCATAGATGGGTCGAAGTCCATGAAATCAAAGAGATGATAATTTGTTTGTTTCATTGCTTAAATATAATGTTCGGCCCAGGATGGTTATCACCAATCTCATCGCGGCGAATGAGGCGCATATTAGCAGGTAAGCCGCCATTCGTAATAAAACTATCCATCGAATAGGTCTTGTTGTTCTCTATAGTGTAGCCATCAGTCCGGGCATCGAGATAGATACAGAAACCGCGAGTGTTGGTAGCATAGGGAGCAGGATAAGGCTGACTAATAACATTGTCACGAATGACAGAACCAGGCTGATTGCTAAGCGTATAAATACCTCCTGCATCGTATAACTGGCGAGCATAGTTTCTTACATTATTATTATATATGAGATTATTCCTCATACCTGTATCAAACGGAGTCCATCCCCAGCCAATACAAATACCACTATAATTGACACCATCAATAAGGTTGTCTGTGATAATACAATCACGGACGTACCCAAGACTAATGGCTACAGCTCCCCAATCCTCAGTAGTAGCATTGCGTATAGTATTACCTTGAATCAATAGTCGCTGACAGCGCTCAGAAAAATGGGTATATGGACGATGTACTTCCATAGGACTCTCAGCAAAAGAACCTGCCATCAACGGTGTACCGCCAATATGCTCAAAATTACAACAAGTAATATTACAATCGCTAATGTTGTCAACATAGTCAAGAGCAGTAGCTGCCAAATGTTGGAATTGACAATGGTCAAAATTAACATGCTGAACATTGCGGATAGTAACAGCACTAACTGGACGCTCCACCCAAGCTTGGTTCTCCAAATCGTTGTCCCAAGGTAAACCCGGAACTGCAAGTTTATAAGCGTCAAGAAGTGGGAAACCACCTTGTAAAGTTACATGTCCTTTGTGGAGCGGACGATTCCAGCAAGTATTCTCAAAAGTTATCCCTTCAAACGAAACGTGATTGGCTCCATCAATGATAACTAATTGTTCAATACCATCACGTTGTTCTGTTGTCCTCAACAAGAAGGAACTATTCCCACGTTCTCCACCAATGATAGGTTGAGGCCAGGGGTGCTCAAATTCCAAACGACTCTCTGGTTCTTGAAAGGTAACAACGACACCATCATTGCTTTTCATAAACTCTTTGACACGGAGAATAGCAATAGCCCAACGCTGGTGAACCACCATTTCAAGGTTCTTCATGTTTAGCACATCCTCAGGTGGCGTGGGGATTGTTATAGTACGCTGTTCTACATTGAAGTCAATAAGTCGTAACATACCCTCCTTAGGCCATAGTTGTGTATGCTGCTGGGGAACATCACCGCAAATAATGGCGTGCTGATCGCCACGAATAATCAGTGGTGATTCAGCCGTTCCACTATCCTCTGGACGAAGAAAAAGCGGTTCGTTCATATAGTAGCGGCCTGCCTCTAAACGAATAGTGATACCTCCTTGGCAGCGAGGATCTTGGGTACGTCGCCACTCCCGAGCCTGCCTTAATGCTTGATGCAGACTTCCATCTTTCTGAACGACTATTTCGCCAGCATGAATATAGGTGGCCATGAATAGTAATAATACAATTAGTGTTCGTCTCATTATAATTATTTAATATAAAGACGAACGGCTTTTTTTTTTGTCATCTAAAAAGTTTTGCGTATATTTGCAGCCAAATAACTAAAAGATTGCGTTATGAAAGTAAATATGAAGCAATGGGTGGCTGATGTCATCCGACAGAAGGAAGTATTAGCTGTTCCTGTTATGACACATCCAGGTATTGAGATGAATGGGAATACTGTAAAAGAAGCTGTAAGTGATGGACGAGTACATGCCGAGGCAGTGAAAACACTTACCAAGCGCTACCCAAGCGCAGCAGCTTGTACGATTATGGACCTAACGACGGAAGCTGAGTCTTTTGGTGCACAGATAGCCTTCTCCGATATTGCTGTACCTGCTGTTAGCAGTCGTTTATTGCCTGATGTGGAAAGCATCTATCGTTTGCAAGTACCCTCGCTTTCTGTGGGTCGTATTCCTGCATACATCAAGGCTAACCTACTCGCTGTCCGTTCTGTCACCGAGCGCCCAGTGTTCAGTGGTTGTATAGGTCCTTTTTCGTTGGCAGGCCGTCTCTATGATATGTCTGAGATTATGGTACTCATTTATGAGCATCCAGAAGCTGCCCATACATTACTCGAAAAGTGTACGGAATTCATAGAAAAATATTGTCTGGCATTGAAAGCTACAGGTGCTAATGGTGTGATGATGGCTGAACCTGCTGCTGGCCTGATGTCGAACGAGGACTGCAAGCAATTCTCTTCCCAATACGTGAAGCGTATCGTTGATAAAGTTCAAGACGATTCTTTCATTGTCATCCTACATAATTGCGGTAATACAGGGCACTGTACAGAAGCGATGGTTGCCACAGGTGCTGCTGCCTATCACTTTGGAAACAAGTGTAAAATGGAGGAGGTCATCAAGGATGTTCCCCCAACGGCACTCGCAATGGGTAACATAGACCCTGTAAGCGTGTTCAAGGATGGCACTCCAGATGAAATGAAATTAGCTGTATGGAATTTGTTAGGTAAGATGCACGACTATCCTAATTTCGTACTCTCCAGTGGGTGCGACACACCGCCTCATACACCCTCAGCTAATGTTGACGCGTTCTTCGAGGCTTTGGAGGAATATAACAAGAGATAAGCTTGTGACGCAAAAGACGCTGTCCTTTGACGACTTGCGAATAGCCCTTGCCGATATTTTTGAGCAAATGGGCTATCGAGATGCAGAGCCTGACGAGGAGACACAAAAGGAAACGCAGGCTATTATTCAAAACGTGCGCCTTTGGCTACGTCCCCAATTTTGCTATCAAGTTGCTGTCCAACAGCCCGATTTCGAGATGGGGTCAATCATTCTTCGCCAACTTCGCAATAGTGAGGCATACGCTTTGTTCATTTGTACCAGTGGATTGGAGTATGAGGCGTATCAGCAACGTTTGAAAGAGCAAGGCGATATGGTACAAGTTTTCATAGCCGATGCTTTAGGGAGCGTCATTGCCGAGAAATGTGCAGACCAGATGGAGCAACATTTGCAAGAGAGCATCAACAAATTGGGCTGGCGGCATACCAATCGTTTTTCGCCTGGATATTGTGGCTGGCACGTATCTCAGCAGCAGCGTTTATTCCCATTGTTTGAAGGACACACTTGTGGGGTTCAGCTGACGGACTCCTCACTCATGGTACCAATCAAGAGCGTCAGTGGTATTATAGGGTTAGGTAAGAAAGTTCGCAGGCTGGACTATACCTGCGGACTCTGCGATTTTAAGCAATGTTATAAAAGAATAGTCCGAAACTCCTTAAAGTAAGGAAATATGCAGCAAGATAATCAGAAAGTCAGTGTGTTATTTATGCTTTTCGGCATTTTGTTTTGCGTCTGCCTCATTACGGCAAACGTATTGGAAACAAAGCAGATTTCTATCGGTCCTGTCAATGTAACCGCAGGCCTTATCGTTTTCCCCGTCTCGTACATCATCAACGATGTTGTATGCGAGGTATGGGGGTATAGACGTACCCGCATGCTTATCTGGATGGGCTTTGCTATGAACTTCCTGTTTGTATTATTCGGGGCTTTGGCTGATTGGATTCCTGGTGCTCCTTGGTGGAATGGTGAAGAGGGATTTCATGCAGTCTTTGGACTAGCCCCACGCATCACGATGGCCTCTTTCATTGCTTTTTTGGCTGGCTCATTCATCAATGCTTATGTCATGAGCCGCATGAAGTTGTCGTCGCAGGGAGCCAACTTTTCGGCACGAGCCATTCTGAGTACTATATTTGGCGAAGGGGTTGACTCCATCATTTTCTTCCCTTTGGCTTTAGGTGGAGTAATTCCTTGGGAACAAATGCCGTCGCTGATAATTTCACAGGTAATGCTAAAGACGCTTTACGAAATTATTGTATTACCCATCACTATCCGTGTTGTGAAGTTTACCAAACAACATGACCATGAGGACGTATTCGATCACGACATCAATTACAACATATTTAATATTCTGAAGATATGAATAGAGAACAAGATAACTTGCAAGCTCTGGGCAGCAAAACACAATATAGGATGGAGTATGCCCCAGAAGTGTTAGAGACTTTCGAGAATCGTCATAAGGATAATGATTATTGGGTGCAGTTCAATTGTCCCGAGTTCACCAGCCTTTGTCCCATAACGGGACAACCAGATTTTGCGGAAATCAAAATAGCCTATATCCCTGCAGACCGTATGGTAGAATCTAAAAGTTTGAAACTTTATCTTTTCTCTTTCCGCAATCACGGCGACTTCCATGAAGACTGCGTGAATGTTATTATGAAAGATTTGATAAAGCTGATGCAACCAAAGTATATAGAGGTCATTGGCTTATTCACGCCACGAGGAGGAATATCTATCTACCCCTATACCAATTATGGCCAACCAGGCACAAAGTATGAGCAAATGGCGATTCAACGAATGCAAAACAGACAAATGATTTAATTCGTAACATAAATAATAAAGAGAAGTATATGAAACGTATTTTGACTATTGCTTTAATAGCATTGACAACTTTAACCGCCTGCGCGCAGGAAGATGTTTACAAGGCTGAGATGGAAGTGCTGGACGCTCAAGGCGAAGCTATCTTGCAACAGTATCGTGAATTGATGAAGAACGACCCAAAAGGTGAACAACCTGCTACAAAAGCCAAAGTTACCATGCTCTCCGATATGCTTGACTCGCTGGGGCAAGTTCAAGTACAGTTGGTAAGACGAATTATCCGCGAAAACAAGGACAATGAAATTCCTGTACCTTATATTAAGAACGCAATGTACGAGTTAGGCTACGAGGGATTAAAAGAGGCCTTAGACCCCAAAGCAGTTTATTATAACAATCCAGAGTTGGCTAAGGCAAAAGCATTATTTTCCCATTACGATAAACGTAAGCCTGGTACAAAATTCCATGAACTGACCATGTTGGATATGAATGGTAAGGAAGTAAGACTCAGCCAATGGGTAGGACGCGGCAACTATGTACTCATTGATTTCTGGGCTTCGTGGTGTGGACCTTGCCTGCGAGAAATGCCTAATGTTGTGGCAAACTATGAGAAATATCATAAAAAAGGCTTCGAGGTAGTCGGTGTATCGTTCGACCAGAAGCAAGATGCTTGGATGGCCGCCGTTCAACAGCTAGGTATGCGCTGGCCACAAATGAGCGACTTGTTAGGATGGAAATCTGCAGCCGCCGAGAGTTACGGCATTAGCAGTATTCCCTCAAGTGTACTCGTTGACCCACAAGGGAACATTCTGGCCTTGGATCTTCGCGGAAGGGCATTGGGCGAGAAACTAAAAGAAATATACGGCGAATAATCAATTAAAGGCTAATGAGATTTTCTCATTAGCCTTTAATTTCTACGATTTCTTAAATCAATTCTCTGCCGTTTCCTTTTTCCTATAATATGATTGCTCGTGAGTAGGGAATCGGAGGATGAGTGAGTCTTTCATCATCAACACGATGTCTACTGTGTCTATCGTTGGCTTGTCCCCCTCCTTGCTGAAGCCTGCGATAGTGTCCGCCTTGAGAACAATACGTCCGTTATACAAGTGCCACTCCGTATAATATTTCACAGCAGGATATTCCACAGGCGACATGTCATCGGTAGTAGTCTGGCGGATTTGCCCACCGCGCACCACCACCGTGTTATCACGCTTGAAGCGTAGCGAATATTCACGCGGAGTCATCATCTGCTGCTTGACAGAGTCGGGTATATGCTCTACCATACGGCGTTGCATCCGTTTTGTCATGTTGGCAGGTGTTCTCAACGTTGGGCTTACCATGTAACACCAAGTGTCCCTCAGTTTCTCCATGTTGATAACCATCAAAGCCTCCTCGGAGTCTTCGGGATTAGGAATAACAGCTAACTCGTCGCCAATATGAGGGCGTCCATAGATACGATGCTGTTGCTTGGCAGTGATAATATCGAAGGTATCAAGGTTACCGCCTTGATTGGGCAAAAATACAAGGATAGAATCTGTACAGCCGTCGCAGGCCAAACCATAGAGCGCCGAATCGCCCGGCACGTTCTGTTGCAGGCTGATAGCTTGCAACGACTCATCCGCCGGAGTCGACGGTTGTCTATGCCCACAAGCTACTGCCAGAGCGGTTAGCGAGAGAAAAAGGAGTGCTTTTTTCATTGCGTATTAAAATTATTCTGCAAAGGTACTAAAAAAAATAAGAATTACGAATGACGAATTACGAATTATTTCGTATCTTTGCAAAAATATTCACGCTAACCTTATAACTAATTTTATGAAAAAGAAAATCAAGTTCAGTCTTGTCTATCGCGACATGTGGCAGTCGTCAGGTAAGTTTCAGCCCCGTAAAGACCAATTGGAGCGTATCGCCCCCATTATTATAGAAATGGGATGTTTCGACCGAGTAGAGACCAACGGTGGCGCCTTCGAGCAAGTCAATCTGATGGCTGGCGAGAATCCCAATGATGCCGTGCGTGCTTTCTGCAAGCCCTTCAATGAGGCAGGCATCCAAACACACATGCTCGACCGAGGACTGAATGCCCTGCGTATGTACCCCGTTCCCGACGACGTGCGTCAACTGATGTATAAGGTAAAAAAAGCACAGGGCGTAGACATTCCCCGTATTTTCTGCGGACTGAATGACACTCGCAATATCATTCCCTCAATAAAGTGGGCCAAGACTGCTGGCATGATTCCGCAGGCAACCTTGTGCATCACTACCAGTCCAGTGCATACGGTTGACTATTATTCGGCCATTGCCGACGAAGTGATAGCCGCCGGAGCAGAAGAAATCTGTTTGAAAGATATGGCTGGTATCGGGCAACCTGCCCTCCTTGGTGCACTGACAAAGAGTATCAAGACCAAGCACCCCGACATCATCATCCAGTATCACGGCCACTCGGGACCAGGCCTTTCTATGGCCTCTATTCTGGAGGTTTGCAACAACGGTGCAGACATCATTGATACTGCTATCGAGCCTCTCTCATGGGGCAAGGTTCATCCCGACATCATCAGCGTCCAGTCCATGCTGAAGAACGAAGGCTTCGAGGTGGCCGAAATCAATATGAATGCTTACATGCAGGCTCGTAGCCTAACTCAAGAGTTTATAGACGACTGGTTGGGCTATTTCATCAATCCCACGAACAAACACATGTCCAGCCTTCTGTTAGGATGCGGACTGCCTGGTGGCATGATGGGATCTATGATGGCAGACTTAGGCGGCATCCACTCTACCATCAACAAATTGCGCGTCAAGAAAGGCGAGCCCGAACTGAGCCTTGACGACATGCTCGTAAAACTTTTCAACGAGGTAGAATATGTATGGCCAAAGGTAGGCTTCCCACCATTGGTCACTCCCTTCTCACAATACACTAAGAACATCGCCTTGATGAACCTGCTCACCCTTGAGCAAGGCAAAGGCCGCTATGTTATGATGGACGATGCCATGTGGGGCATGATACTTGGCAAGAGTGGCAAGGTTCCTGGAGAGATAGCGCCCGAACTGGTAGAGATTGCCAAGAAACAAGGCCGCGAGTTTACTGATGTCGATCCTCACACTCTGTTGCCCAATGCACTTGACGACTTCCGCAAGGAAATGGACGAAAATGGATGGGAATACGGACCAGACGACGAAGAACTGTTCGAGCTGGCTATGCACCCAGAGCAGTATCGGGTCTTTAAGAGCGGCATGGCCAAGAAGAACTTCATGGCCGATCTCCAAAAGCAAAAAGATGCCGCGCTTGGCTCAAAGCTGAGTATTGAGGAGTTATCCGCTTTCAAACATGCCAAAGCCGACGCATTGGTAGCCCCCGTCGCTGGACAGGTCTATTACGAGTTCTCAGGCGAGGGAGCCTGCGAGCCCTGCCTTGAGCCTTTTATCGGCCAGCGATACAAGGATGGCGACACCTACTGCTACATTCAAGCCCCTTGGGGCGAGATTGTCCCCATCCCCGCCGCCCTCGGTGGACGACTGGTTGAGGTTGCCGCCAAACAAGGTGCTAAGGTGCGCCGAGGCGACACCTTAGGTTGGATAGAACGCGACAAGTAAGCAAACCCTTTTCGGCATATTATATACAGGTTGTATACACAACGCATACAACCTGTATTTCTATAGAATACAAACTATCGGCTTATTTTAAATACGGTAGCTGGCGTTTGCTTGAATTGCGTCATCGACTGCCCGATGTCCGCATTGATATAAGTTGGGTCACAAACCACATAGCGTTTCCCGTCTACCTGCAAATAGTCACCTGTTACTGGAGTGTCAAAACAGACTGCCGTTGCCAAATGGCCAGGATAATAAAGGAACACCACATCCAGTCCTAATAACTCGCGCACTAATATCGAGAATAGGATAGCTCTATCCTCACAGTCCGAATAAGGATAAAACAGTGTCTCGTCACCAAACAATGGACGTTCCTCTCCGAACTGTTCCTCATCCGTCGCATACTCCAATGCTGTTTGTACAAAGTGCAGTAAAATATTAGCAGCATCTGCTTCCCCTTTTCCTGCTATGGAACTACGCAGTACGGGATATAACTGCTCCTTTACCAGCTCGCTCAGCGAGGCATTAGCATAGATGTCCCAGTGGGAACTTATCGGATAGTCGTTATAGAAGTCAATAAGGTTTTTATTGATGCTGACCTTCGCCCCGACTTCCCTATCATGTTTCGATTGGAGCTGACGCGACACACTCCTACTGATAGGCAGTGCAGGCGGTTCGGATATTCGCAGCGAGAAAAACTGCTCTTTTGGAAACTCTCTGTCGAACACTCTGAGCGATGCCTCTTTCAACGAAGAATCAGTGACGTAATATCTGCTGCCCCCAATACTCAGATACGAATATCGGTAGATTGTCTCTTTCGACGGCAGAAGCAGTACTAGTTTGTTGTTGGCCTGTGCTATTCGCACTTTATATCCCGACTGGGTGAGAATGAACATCTGCATCAGCCGAGCCTCGTTTTGCTGGGAAGATGGGAAAAATGCCGCAGTCATCTTCTCCACAAACCGAACATACCCCCAATCACACAACCGCAGTTTGCTGCGATAGTCCAGACACTTGGCGATGACGGGCAGATATTTATCCGACGACAGGACCTTCCATCCATCTGCTACGTTGTTTTCCGTAACACCGCCTAATGTAAAGCGATGTTTGTCCTCCAGCGGCATCTGGCATTTCTCTCCGTAGAAATTAAAGGCGAATGTCGGTTTGTCTGGTACTATAGGCTGAGGTGTGGGTTCTGGTATGGGTACTACAGGCTGCGGAGGCTCCACAGGTTTGGGAGCAGGCGTCACCTTATCGAATGGCACAGGGTCATTTGACGGTGGTGTGTCGGGTTCTTTGATGATTGGTGCAGGCGGTTCTGGCGAATCGGGCACAGGCACTGCTGGCTTCGATTCATACTCGGGCCATGCCTGACGCATGAACTCTGCAAACTCCGCATTGATACTATCGCGAAAGTTTCTATAGCCTTTTAATGCCTGTTGTCTAAAAGTCTCAAAATCCTGTTTATAGTTCTGGGAATATGCAGATGATATTCCCAGAACAGAAAAATATAGTACGAAAAAGTATTTACTCACTCACAGTTACTCTTTATTAAAGCCTTCTCTTACAAAATCAGAAACTTTTTGTGCATATTTCTGTGCCATTTCACTCTCACGAGCAGCATCTTCCATAGCGCGAATACGTGCTTTCGAAGCTGCACCTTCGTCAACGATAAAATATGTCTGCATTTCGAAAGTACCATTACCAAGATCGCGGATAATACTATAACTCTCTTTCATCTCGCCCTTAATCTCTTTCTCTACTAAGCGTTCGTATGCAGCATAGAACTTATCAAATTCTGTGGCTGCGTCCACGCCATCGCCCTGCATGTCACTTACAATACGTCCCCTAACATGACTTCCTGCTCTTTGAGCATAAGTAAGGCAAGCATTGTTTACAGCCATCTGGTGTCCAACATTCTTCGATCTGAATTTTGATGCTACACCAACTTCTTCGCTGGCCTCATCGCCAAGTCTATTTAGCTTTTCATAATGTAACAACAGAGCTACATCTAATGAACGCGAAGATCCAAAAAGTTTCCAGTTCTCCTTTTTGTATTCCTTCATCTTTTGTTTGTACTCTTTCTCAAGGGCCTTATTCAGAACCTTATTCTGCGCATTGGCCATAGGAATTAACAGACATGTTACTAATAGCAATAATAATATTCTTTTCATGTTTTAATGTTTTTAATAAATAATAATAATGTTAGTTTTGTATCTTCAATTTGACGATTTTCATCCCCATCTTAGGATCCCGAGCTCTCTGTTTATTGAGCCAACCAGAAAAATCCTTATATGAAAGTTGGCGGGGTAGACTCAGTTGTCCAGAAACGTGTCCCCCACTATCATGGTCAATAGCTTTTGTGAAAGGACTCGGAGAAAATATGACATAAAGCTGGTTGAGTTCCATTACTTCATCACTACATGTTATCTTCAGTTCGTCAACTAAATCCTTGTCATCTACAGAAGCGAAATCTGGAGAGAAGAAAATATTCTCTTGATTTCGTTTTATTGGATGCTGACCGTCATCGTCACCACTATAAGGTAACAGACAATATGCAGTTGGTACTTCGTCTACCAAATAAACAGCCACATAGCCATCAACAGTTGTTTTCAGATAAAGATATAGGTCGTCGCCACTTTTAAAGTTTGTGTCCATGAACCGTATGTCAGTCCCATTGCGGAGCACCTTCATCTCAAAGTCGGTAGCTTCGTTACTGAGAGCTCGCGCCTCAATCTCCACCTTTGCTTTTATGACCAGTGTACCATCTTCTAAAATTTCCCTTGTTGTCTCTGGCTCACTGATGTCGCGTACCCACTCTCCCTTCACCTCCATAGAGTTCAACTGCATGAAGTAGTTTGTCTCATTACCATTCATCACCTTATCCTGTTGCTGGGTGTCCTGTGTCAGCAATGTTCCAAACTCATGCGCTATGGCTTGTAAACGTGCATTTTCTATAGCAGCGACTGTCGCCTCCTTTATCGACATATTCGGGTCGGCATAATAGGTGTATTCGCCACTGATAGTTTTTTCTGTCTGCCCCCATAATAGCAAGGGAGATATGACTAAAGTCAACAACAAGATAATCCTCATTATTCAAATGATTAAAGTGAATGACCTACGTCTATGCGTAATTTCTCTGGATAAGTGCCGCCACTCTTTATGGAATGGCGGCACAAGAATTAACGCTTAATTAAAATTACTAAATAAGGCAATATCGTTTTGCATTTTTAGAATTTCCAACCGATAGTAGCATAGAAAGCAAGGTTATATGTTTTTGAATCATTCCCTTTCCATAATGGAATAAATCCCATCTCTGCTTCTACGCCAAAGACGAAACGATGATGCTCGAAATCAATACCAATATCTAAACCAGCATCAAACTTATCTACATCTGCATCTCCACTTTCTTTCTCATTTACTATTCCATTTTCTTTTTCCTCAAAATGGTCAGAAATAGCATAAGCAAAATAAGGACCTGCTTTTAATGCTAAATTCCATGTGTCTGTCAAATTCAAGCGATAAGCAAAAACAATAGGAGCTTGGAGATAAAAAATATCTAATTGTTGTTCCCACGTATCCTCTCCAGCTTTTGCTCCTTTCCAAGCTAACTCTAATGAGGGCATTAAAGAGAGATTACTGGATAGCGGTTTCTCGATACCTACACCAGCTTTGCCTACGAAATGGGTTTTCAGACCTTCTGCATCTCCCCAACAAGTAGCTAAACCTACGCCACCTTTTGCATTCCACGTAATCTGTGCTGATGCTGCTACTGTCAACATCGTAACGCATACTAAACTTAAAATTCTTTTCATAATTATAATTTTTTTGTTAATAATAAAAATAATAATGATATTTAGAAATTCATCTTTCTCCATTGGTCTTTCATGCTGGCAGAGACATTGACCGACGGGGTCTGCAACTTGTCATTCTCCAACATAGAGCTTTTTCTAACGTTCTGAGATACCGAGTCAAATAACTCGCCTAACGACAACTTTCCTTTTGACTGCTTGATTTTATCAAGCAAGTAATAGGTAAACATACCATGCTGTTTTTCTTGATAGGCCAGCGCAGTCTCATCATCGGAGGTAGCAGAGAATACTACCATATTGCCTGTTAGGGCATCTGCCTTAGGCTTGATGGCTACACCACGAGCCGCTACCAGTGCCTGCCCGCTGCCACGCTTTACTCCACTGAAACATGCATCAAGGAATACGGTTACGTTCTGAGTCTTCATATTGGCCAGCCGAGCATAGAGATCGCTCAGCTTAAAGCAAGTGGTCACGTCTTTGGGGAATCCGTCAACGGGTATCAAGTAAGCCGCTTTGTCCTTTTCGTTAGGTATACCGTGACCTGCATAATAAAATATCATCTTGCACTGCCCGTTAGTCACCACATTGGATATTTGCTCCATCCAGTTGAGGGCACGCTTAATATCAGTATAAGAGGCATTGACGAACATCTTGATTTGTTTCTCTGGAATACCCAATGTCTTTACACAATATTCTTTAAAGTATTCACCATCACGGGCTGCATACTCTACTTCTGGAACATCCTCGTATTTCTCGTTAGCCAAAATGACGCAATAAGTATCGGCATTTTTATCCGTAGTAACAACAGGTATGTCTTTGTCAACATCAGCAAAGAACTTCTGAGTTTTATTAACTGTTGTATTTGCAGATGGGGTCTGCTGTTGGGTTGAGGCCATAACAGGAGTATTTTCATTCTCTGTCGTACTACCTTTCTTTCCCTTGCCTTTTACCATCGCCAGCATCTTGCCTGCAATGCCACCCGTGCTTTCTTCCTTATTGGCTTTGGCAGCCTTTTTCTCCTCCTTATCACGCTTTTTTGCTTCAGCTAACAAACGATCTTTCTCCTTTTGAGTTTCCTCTAATTGTTTCTTCAACTCCTCTTGCTCTCGTTTTAAAGCTTCATGCTCGTCGTTTTGTTTTTGTGCTACAAGGGGCTTGTTGTTTATGGTGGGATTATTATTACCTTTATTCCAATACTCAGTACCATTGCGTAGTACATACTCATCAATGCTTGTGGAAGCAATGGCGAAAGTCAGGCCTATATTGTTACGAAAAGCATTTTTACCCACATGTTTAATGGTAGATGGTAACGTGGCACTTTGCAATTTACGAAACTCATTAAACGCAAATTTGTCAATCTCCTCAATTCCTTCTTCCAAGACAAGTGTTTCTGCCAAATAATTGACTCCATTAAGGAATGTGCTAACGGATTTGACCTTATACTCCTGCTTTCCGTCATACACCACTGCTGGAATAATCACAGAGGAGGCCTTTACATCAAAGGATGTTATAATTACTGTATTTCCAGCTTTCTTGCATTTAAATGTAACACCCTTATAGGTATAATCAAAAGCATGTAACAAGACACACACTTGTAACATTAGAAACATTAAACACACCTTTTTCATAATAAAGATACTTTACAGACCGTTTTTTCATGCCTATAAACACCCCTAATTCGGCTAACTTGTTTTTTGTTTCATATTTGACTTATGATACAAAAAAGGCGTAGGTGTCTGCTCCTCTGTCCATCCTGGACTCGTAGGCCTTCGCATTGCCCTCATCACACAGGATAGACAACGCTTATTAGCCCACGCCAGCACGAACTATATGCACAAAATAATATAGAAACGCACCACGTGACGCTTCGGTTGTCATCTGCCTGTTGTGATGATTGGAATTTGCGAAGTTCACGAGTCACAACGACAGACGTTCGAAAACGTCTTTCTCATATATAAGACCGCCCGCT
>JAFLSF010000004.1 GCA_022511045.1 Prevotella sp. | reverse complement strand
CATTAACACGAGTGTCTGCGCGCTCCTTTAACTCGTAGATTAAGTTCTCGGGCCAGGATAATCCACACCCTGCATTTCTCCGATTGTAGCCTTCCACTTTAGGTTCTATCACATCTTTAACGGTCTCATATCCATCTTTTACAATCTGAATAATAAAGGCATTTTTTTCTTTTATTACTGCTTGTTGTTTCTTAGTTACTCCAACGTCCGTTACAGTACTAGGAACATTGATAACTGCTGGTGTTGTTATACTGACCAGCTTTCCGTCTACGTAAACTTTAGCTCCATTGGGATAGGTTTGTACTGAGATTGGTACGGTCTTTTGTTGTGCTTCTAAAGATTTTGTTGAGCCACAGGCCATAAGCAGTACACATAATGCCGTACTTGCAAAGAAATTACATTTGTTCATAAGACTTATTTTTTAGTTGTGCAATATTGCCTTTCTCTTTATGGCATCTGCACAAAAAGAAAATGCGCAGACCATCATATCCCACTCAGGTCTGCAACAACCTCCATATCGTATGAAAAAGCCTGCACAAATGTGCTTGCTTTAGTCGATATGGGATGCTCTTATTCCGTGTTCGTGTTGCAGTTCGAGTGGGAATTTAAGCAAATAATAATGTCTGTCGAGTCGGTATTTACATCGAAACGACGTTGCAAATGTACGAATAATCGATGTAACGACCAAACATTTACCAGATTATTTTGTTTGCGGCACCTCCAAAAGGGGCTTGAGGTGCCGACTCGTCACTTACGAGGATAGTCCGCACGAGTTGTATACGCCGTGTATACAAGTTGTATACCAGGAGTATACAGGTTGTATATCAGGAGTATACAAACTGTATACACTATAGACACAAGGGGTATACAATAGGCTCGGTGATGGTGAGCCTTAGGCTCGAGGGCGGTGAGAGGGGCTGACGGAGACGGGGAAAGTAAGAATAAAGCCCGTTTATATAAATATTTGTGAAGGATGGAGGACGGTTTGCGATTTATTTAGTACTTTTGCAAAAGATAAACTGAAGCGTGTATGAAGATATTTGCCGTAGGAATGAACTATATCCAGCACAATAAAGAGCTGGATGGTGCGTTATATAAACCAGAGAAGCCCGTCATCTTCACCAAGGCCGACTCGGCGTTGCTGAAAGACCATAAGCCCTTCTTCATTCCAGACTGGTCGCAACAGGTGGACTATGAGACAGAGGTTGTGGTGCGTATCTGCCGCTTGGGCAAGAGCATTCCCGAGCGCTTTGCCCATCGCTATTACGATGCGGTGACGGTTGGTATTGACTTTACGGCTCGCGACCTGCAACGGGAGGCTCGCCAGAAAGGTTTGCCTTGGGAGCTGTGCAAAGGGTTCGACGGCTCTGCCGTCATTGGTGACTGGGTGCCTTTGGAGAAATTCCGCGATGTGCAAGCCTTACATTTCCATCTCGACATCAATGGGCAGACGGTGCAGGAGGGTTGTACGAGCGATATGCTCTATCGGGTTGACGAGCTTGTGAGCTATATCTCACAGTTCTTTACCCTCAAGACGGGCGACCTGCTCTATACGGGCACTCCAGTTGGTGTAGGGCCTGTTCGGATAAACGACCATCTGGAAGGGTGGCTGGAAGACAGGAAAGTCTTAGAGTTCAACGCGCGTTGAAGCGCAAATATGACGATTGACAAACATTATGAGAAATGATTATCAGAATAGCAAGACCTCAATCCTCAGCGGCGTAATGCTGAGGTTGATTTCTTTGGTGTTTGTCATTCCCTGCTTGTCTATAAGTCCCGTAAAAGCTCAGAAATTCTTTAATCTGACGGCTCAAGAGGTTAAGATTGACACCCTACTGCCCGTCTTCAACTATACGCATGAGTTGGGCCATCGTTATGCCGACTCTACTTACAGCGTTACTATCGACTATCCAGAGTTTATAACAATGAACCCAACGGACGTCGAGCGCTATATGCAGTTGTCGGGTCGCCCTTTGGGCGAATTGCCCGAAATACACCAGCAAATCAGCGTCTCCCGTAAGCAAGGCTCCCTGCACATAGCTTTCGTGCCTTTGGTGTTCCGCGATGGGAAGTATCAGAAACTGGTCAGTTTTCAGCTAAAAGTAAAGGGCGAGGAGAAGAAAGCGGAATACAAAAGGGCAGCCCCACAACGGAGTGCGGCCGACAGATACGCCTCCAACTCTGTTCTGGCCAGCGGCCGTTGGGTGAAAATAGGCGTTCCGTCAACGGGTATTTGGCAATTGACGGACGAGCTTATCCGTCAGGCGGGCTTTTCGGACATGAGTCGCGTAAAGATTTACGGCTACGGCGGAGCTATGCAACCAGAAAAACTCACCGCTGACTATATTGCCGCTACGGATGACCTGCGGGAGTTGCCTACTTGCTACGTGGGTGGCAAGCGTCTGTTCTATGGCGTAGGACCAGTCAGTTGGGACGACAAGCATCAACGCATCCGTAACCCCTACTCCACTTACGGTTCTTATTTCCTCACCGAAAATGGCGAGACGGCTACCACACTCAGTTGGGAAGAATTCTTAGCCGAGTACTATCCTTTAAAAGACCACTACTGCTCGCTCTACGAAAAAGAAGAATACGCTTGGTTTCACGGCGGTCGCAATCTCTACGAAAGCCGCGTGTTGACTAACGGAACACCTAACAACTACACCGTAGACGCTACGGGCAACAGCAACACAGGAACCGTTACCATCAGCATCTCGGCCGCCACCAATACCAGCGGTTCCGTAGTAGTCAGCGTCAACGGCGCCTCCGTAGGCACCATTTCCATTCCTTCAATGGGTTCTTATGACCACATGCGCACCGCAGTAGAAACTTTTAATGTTGATAACTTGTCGGCTTCCAATCAAATTACACTAACTCCTAACGGCAACTGCGGAACTGTGCGTCTCGACTATATCTCTACTTACGCGACAGCCCCCAGAAATGCTGCCGACCCCAATCAGAACTTCGGCGTGCCGTCTATTATAGGTGTCATCACCAACCAGAATCATCATGCCGACGCTTTTGCCGATATGGTTATCATCATTCCTACTACGCAAAAGTTGTTAGCACAAGCCGAACGACTGAAAGCACTCCATAGCCAACAAGACGGCCTGCGGGTGAACATCGTGCCTGCCGACGAGTTGTATAACGAGTTCTCCAGCGGCACGCCCGATGCCAATGCCTACCGCCGTTATATGAAGATGCTTTACGACCGCGCCACAACAGAAGAGGATATGCCCCGTTATCTGTTACTCTTGGGCGATTGTGCGTGGGACAACCGCATGCTTTGTCCCGAGTGGAAAGGCTACTCACCCGATGACTTCCTGCTTTGTTACGAGAGCGAGAACTCTTACAGTGCCACCAAATGCTACGTCTCCGACGACTATTTCGGCTTGCTGGACGACGATGAAGGCGGCGCTATTCTAACTGCCGACAAAATAGACATAGGAGTTGGGCGTATTTCCGCCCGCACCGTTTCAGAAGCAACCATTGCCGTAAACAAGATAGAGAGTTATATTACCAACCGCGAGGCAGGAGCTTGGCAGAACCAACTGTGTTTCATGGGTGACGACGGCAATAGCAATGCTCACATGAACGATGCTGATGCCGTAGCCCGTCTGGTGGAAGAAAACTATCCTAATTTAGTGGTGAAACGTGTCATGTGGGATGCTTACAACCGCGTTAGCTCTTCAACGGGTAACCGTTATCCCGATGCGACACGCGTCATCAAACAACAAATGCAACAGGGAGCACTTATGATGAACTATTCGGGGCACGGTGGAGCCGCCAGTTTCTCCCACGAATACGTTGTCCAACTGCCCGACTTTCAGGCTTCCACTTCGCTACGGCTTCCCCTTTGGGTGACGGCATCCTGCGACATTATGCCTTTCGACGGGCAAGAAGCCAATATTGGCGAGGCTGCTCTTTTCAACCCGAATGGAGGAGCAATAGCCTTCTATGGCACCACCCGCACCGTCTATCAAGCTCAGAACCGCCTAATGAACCACTCTTTTACACGCTACGTACTGAGCAAGGATGACGCTGGTCGTCCCCTCCCTATCGGTGAGGCCGTTCGTCTGACCAAGAACGAACTTATCACCACAGGTGTCTTTACGGGTTACGACTCCAAGGGCAACGAGACGCGCTCTACCGACCGCTCGGAGAATCGCATGCAGTATTCCTTGTTGGGAGACCCTGCTGTGCGCTTGGCTATGCCAACCCGCGATTTGGAGGTAACAGCAATTAACGACACGCCTATCAGCAATGAAACAAGATTAGTGCTGAAGGCTGGAAGTACCGCCAAAGTCAGCGGGCGTATACTTAACACCTCAGCCGCCACCGATGAGACGTTCAATGGTGTGCTCACAGCCTTAGTACGTGACGTAGAGGAAAAGGTAACCTGCCGACTGAACGACCCAGGCGAAGCCTCAACACCTTTTGTCTATACCGACCGACCCAACACCATTTTCAACGGAAGCAACTACGTCAAGGACGGCCTCTTTACTTTCTCTTTTGCCGTACCTAAAGACATCAAATACTCCGACCTCACCGCACTTATCAACATTTATGCCATCAATAACGAAAAGACGGTTGAGGCCAACGGCATCTGCAATAGCCTTGTGCTCAACGGAACGGAGAGTACCACTGGCGGCGCAGCAGGGCCCGACATCTATTGTTACCTTAATAGCGAGTCGTTCTCCAATGGCGGAACAGTGAATTCAACGCCCTACTTTGTGGCAAACATTCACGACGAAGACGGCATTAACGCTTCGGGTAGTGGTATAGGCCATAGTCTGCAACTCATTATCGACGGCAATGCTTCGACCACCTATACGCTCAACGACTATTTCCAGTTTGACTTTGGCAGCTACACCAGCGGCACGGTGGGTTTCAGCATACCTCAACTCTCCGCTGGAGAGCATAAGTTGTTGTTTCGGGCATGGGATGTTCTAAACAACTCGTCTACAGCTGAACTGACATTCAACGTGGTGAAAGGACTTGAGCCTAACTTTGCCGACGTAGAGTGCTCGCCCAATCCTGCAAGGGAATATACCAATTTCCGCCTTATCCACGACCGCATGGGCAGCGAGATGGACGTTAAACTCGACATCTTCGACTCTTCTGGTCGCCTCCTCTGGACACACTCTGAGAACGGTGTGCCATCTGACCAGACCTATACGCTCCATTGGGATTTGACCACCGACGGCGGAAAACGCCTTAACACGGGACTATATCTCTATCGCGTCAGCATCAGCAGCGACGGGAGCTCATACGTCTCGAAAGCTAAGAAACTCATCATTCTAACAAATAAATAAACGATATGAAGACAACATCAAGAATACTCACAACGGCAGTCCTGCTACTCTTGGGGTTAAGTGCCCAAGCCCAGGACACAAAAAGCCAGTTTAACCCTGTTGAACACGCCGTTATTTCACAGACCATTGCCCCCGATGCGCGCGGAGGTAGCATGGGTGACATAGGTGCCGCCACCGACCCTGACGTCAATTCTCAGTATTGGAACCCTGCTAAGTATCCGTTCTGCATCAGTCGTGCAGGCATAGCCTTGAACTACACCCCTTGGCTGCGCCAACTTGTCAACGACATTGATTTGGCTTATGTTGCTGGCTATTACCGCATTGGCGATTATGCTGCTGTCAGTGGTTCTATACGCTATTTCTCTTTAGGCGAAGTGATGACCTCGTTTGATGAGAACGCCATGACTGTCAAGCCCTACGAGATGTCTGTCGATATAGGAGCCTCGCTGATGCTTAGCGAAAAATACTCGCAGGCCGTAGCCCTACGCTGGCTTTATAGCGACCTACGCTTTGACTACACCGAAGATGCCAGCCCTGCATCAGCTTTTGCCGCCGATATTGCGGGCTATTTCAACGACTACATCAATATCGGCCAGCGCGAATGCCAGTTAGGACTGGGCTACAACATTCAGAACATCGGCTCAAAGATTAAGTTCTACGGCGATGACCGCTCCCAGTTCCTCCCCGCTACCCTGCGAATAGGAGCCTCACTCATGGTGCCCATCGACGAATACAACCGCTTCACCATAGCCGCCGATGCCAGCAAACTGTTAGTACCTACCGTACCTAAGCAGAATGACGGCGAATCGACAGAAGATTACCAGCAGCGCGTCATAGAGGAATATAGCGACGTAAGTGCCATCTCTGGTATCTTCAAGAGTTTTGGTGACGCTCCTGGTGGATTTAAGGAAGAATTGCAAGAAATTATGTGGGGCGTAGGTCTCGAATACGTCTACCACGACCAGTTCTCGCTCCGTGCCGGCTATCACCACGAGTCGGAGAACAAGGGTAACCGCAAGTACTTCACCGTTGGTGGAGGTTTCCGCATGAGTGCCTTTTCACTTGACGTGGGCTACGTTATCTCCACCGCCAAGAGCAACCCGCTCGACCAGACGCTTCGTTTCACTTTGGCCTTTGACATGGACGGCATCCAAGACTTGTTCAGAAAGTAATCCAACGCATTTAAATCTCATCGCAAAGACTATCGAAACATGGACATAAGGGTAGGAATGGGTTATGACGTGCACAGACTCGTCCCCGACAGGGAACTATGGATGGGCGGAATCAAGTTAGACTACGAATTAGGTCTGCTGGGACATAGCGATGCAGACGTGCTTATACACGCCATTTGCGATGCTATCCTCGGGGCAGCCAACATGCGCGATATAGGCTACCACTTTCCAGACACTTCTGCGGAGACGGAGGGCATGGATAGTAAAGTCATCCTCAGCAAGACCATTAGCCTCATAGCCACCAAGGGCTACCATCTTGTGAATATTGATGCCACCATTTGTGCCGAGCATCCCAAGATGAATCCCCACATTCCCGCTATGCAACAATGCCTTGCTCAGGTAATAGGCATCGACTCCGACGCCATCTCCATCAAGGCCACCACTACCGAGCGTCTCGGTTTTACAGGCCGCGAAGAAGGCATTGCTGCCTATGCCGTCGTACTCATCAGTAAATAGGACACTTAGCCCCACTCCAATAGCGGCGGATTAGTTCGCGAAAAAGGGAGTTTTGACTTAGTACCCGAACGTTACCAGTCATTAGCAACTGGCAACGAGCCCGTGTCATAACGACGTTCAGTTTACGGTCTATAAGTTGACCCGACTCGGGCTCCACATAACTGGTGGTAGTGAGGAAGTCAAGCTGGGAGGTATGCTGAACGGTAAAGGAATAGATGATGACGTCGCGCTGGGAACCTTGATAACGCTCTACAGTATCTATAGTAACGTCTGAGAGTTCTGGTATGTCTAACTGGGTAATGGCATGACGTATCTGGGCTATCTGATTGCGATAAGGCACTATGACACCTACCGACTGGCGGGCATTGAAACGCGAACCATATTGTCGCCAGATGCGTCGCAAAAGGTCTGCCACGATCTGCGCTTCGGCTATATTGACTTTGGGTAGTGTTGATTGCTGGGCATTGGGGGTAGTATCAGACGGCAGAAAGAGTACGCGATGGTGCTTCAGTTGGTCGTCGAGAGCATCTTCCGAAGGCTGAGGGTAGTCAAGATATTTCTCCTCTTGATGGGGACACGGTGTGCATAACAGTTGTTCGCGCTGATAGAAATGCTCGTTAGGAAAGGCGGCCACATCGGGGTGCATCCTTCCTTGACGACGTAATAATCCTATAAAGTCTGCTCGACCAGCCTCCTGCTCTTGACGCAATAACCGTTCAAAGAGTGACCGTCGGCAGTCATGCAATTGTGGATCATCGGGCTGCTGAACGACAGCAGGCAGTTGCTTGTGGTCACCAATGAGTATGAAGCGGCGAATACTATCGGAGGCCAATAGCCCAATAATAGATGGTTCGAGAATTTGAGATGCCTCGTCGACGATGCACAATGAGAAACGTTTTAATTGTAGCAAGAAAGGACGTGCCTGAAGGGTAGAGGTTGTAGCTACGATGATGCGACATAAACAAAGTTTCTGGCGAATCTCGTCTAAACGGGACTTCTCACCCAACACCTCGTCTAATATCCGATGGGCATAGCAAGGGTCGCAAGATGCCCTATTACCCAATCGCAAGTAATCTTGTCCGCTATTCTCCAACATACCGCATATCTCGTCAACAGCCCGATTAGTATAGGCGGTCAGCAGGAGATGTGAGGACTGGGTTGTAAGTTCCTCCTCTACCAAAAAGCGGAGAGCCATTGAGGTCTTACCTGTTCCTGGCGGCCCTTGGAGCAGAAAGTAATCTTCTGCCTGACATGCTTTCAGTAGAACCTCATCATAGTGAGGGTGATAATTTCGGGAGAGTCGAAGTGCTGTATTGCGGCGCGGCGCTTGCTGGCCAAGCAATAAACTACGTTTCTCTTGAGAGGCAGCGCAGAAAGCACAAATGGAACGAATGGCTGAACCTATCCCAATATCTGAGGAGGCGTGTTCTACGGCATAAGTGCCCTCTTTGAATATGTGGGGATTCTGCTGGCGATCTTTCAGCCTTATAACGGTCTCGCTATCGTTCAATTGCTCAATAGAACCCTTATAGAGGATGCTTGCCCGTACATCGGGCACCTCCTCATAGCGGTAAAGGTACACCATATCCCCTCGGCGAAAGTTAGGTGACAAGGCGATAGTATCAATGGTTAAGGTAACGACATCAGCTTCTTTCGATGTAATGCTGCCCAACAAGATGCTGCCTGTCGCCACTTTATCATCTAACGTCATATTCCAAAGGTCGCTGATTGCCACATCTTGTAACTCGTTCATGCGCATCTTCTGTGCCAGTTGTTCCCGATAGACAAAGGTCATCATCCGCTCTACATAATCTTTCTCATGATGGTTTAATAAAGTGAAAGGATGTAGTAGTGCCTCAACCTGAGGATTAACATAACGCAGGAAAAACTCTTTCTGGTAAGGACGTTGCAACAGAGAATCGGGGGAAAGCTGGGTGAGATATGCACTAAAACCATTGCGTGCTATGCCGATTTGCTGAGCAACAATATTATTGCGCAAACTAATAGCCTCGCGAAACAATTGTTGTGAATATCCTACAGGGAGCAGTCCCTGACGGGCAGGATAGCGCGAGTAAAGTAGACGAATGTCTGTCTGCTTAGCCGTTATGTGGAAATTGTAGTGCAATACGCCATAATAGAGCAGCAATTGCACATAATGTGCTTCTTGATAAGGTTCACCAAGTCCCTGTTCTAATCTCCAATTCTTGCCCGACTTCTGCTCTACTAACAGCCTCATGTCGTCTGTCATAAGGTCAACACGTCCCTGCAATCCCAATCGTTCACAAACGAAAGAAGGCTCCAACAGCGCTTTTGACGCATCGTAAGAAGAAGCCTCTCCACCAAATAGTATAACTACAGCTTCGCGGATATTGGTCACTTGTCGCTCTCCATCGGTCTTAAACTGCTGTGCGTCAAAGTCGTTGCAAGTACAAAATTGTAGTGCCTGCTCGCGGAAACTACGACGCAAGGTATCGGAGAATAAATAGTGAGAATGATTGATAAGATCATCAAGGGCGGTGCCTGCAAAATTTCCCAAAAGGATTGCTTGACTATTGGGACGAGGCCGTAGTTGATTCAGCAGGTAGTTAGCTGGATGATGGCCATAACTTTGAAAACAGGCTGACACAGCTGATATGTCAAGCAGAAAGTCTGGCTCAATGATAATAAGACTCGGAGTAATAGTGTCACCCTCGACAACGCAATCCAAGAGATTGAGCTGCATGCCTGTTTGTAGTAGGGTTGTATCGTTTACATTAACTACAAAACGTCTGTCTGAACCAGCAATGGTGGCATAGATATGCGTATCGTCCCAATTGTCGACAGAACAGCGAAACGAGTCATCCATAACCTCAATTAGTCTTTGAGGTTAAGGGATTGAGCAACCCTTTATAGCCTGTCAAGTAAGCCTTAGCAGAGCCAAAAGACAGGAACATATCCAGACGGACAGGCAAATGGTTTGCGTCATCAGTAATGTAGAAACGTATCAATTCATGATTCTTATTGTCCTCACGCTGGATGAACGAGAAAATTAAACAGCGGTATTTGTCATTAGTATTCTTCATCTTGAGTGTGGTCTTCCCATTATACTTCAACCAAGCATTAGCAACTTTCAGCCCGTCCACAATGGGAAGAGGAATCTTGTCACCTTCTTTTAGCGATGAATCATCGAAATTACGGGCACGAAGATAAATACTCATCATATCATAGATACAATTCTTGTATTCCGCGTCTTTCCAGAGATGGTCGCCACTGCTGGTCTGTTCATGCATCTTGACATGACAATTACCTTTGGGATAAGTATACCAGTATTCATCCATATAATAACGCTTACCCTCACGGGCTCCTTTACGGAAATAAAGAGGCGCTACATTGCGGTCCGTATAACAGAGTAATGTGTCACGCATAATAAACATATTATCCAGTTTGCTGTTACCTCGGGTTGTCAGACTACTGCGATATGCTTCTTGCCCCTTATAACTGGACCTAACGGTTGACATAGATGCGGTACCAACCTTCACCCATACAAACTTCCAGTTGAAGTAAAGATCATAACTCACAAATTCCCCATCTGAGAAAGCCTTGTTCTCAATACCGCATTGGCCTATTACATTTTGGGGGAGAAGGACAATAAGGTAAAAAGACAATAGCCATTTCATCACACTTTGTATTCTATTTAATAAACATTTCTTCATATTCCCAATCCTTTTACTTTTTAATATATTCTATTCCCAACTGACTGGCTCGCTCAGCATTTCGATTTCTAACGGTTTTCTTGTCATTGCCTTTTTGCTTGATGAGAGCAGCAGGCTTCTGCTTATTACGAGGCAGTGCCGTCAGATTCCATTGTTGAGTAATATCCCATTTAGCTTTTGCTTCTATTATGTCTGGATAGTAATAGACGGCTTCGGGTTGTAGGTCTTCATCATAACATCCCGTGTCCCATACCCCATTATCATTAGTGTCTACAAAGGCACAGGCATAGTAAGTATCAGGAGTAACATAGAAAAACTGCGCCGTACCATCAGATTCGACTTTAGCACGCTTCACTTCCTTACCTCCTTTATCCAATAAACAAACTATGATATTACTGTCCTGTATACCGCTCACTTGTATCAATACGGTAGCATATTCATCTAATGTCTTCACTTGAATACCCTGTTTGTATTCATTAGACACCAGCCCATAAATATCTATAAAGGCAGCAGAGTCTACCTCAAAACTATATTCTCTTCCTGGATGCCAGTCAGCAATGACTTCAAAATGACGTAGGGCAGAATCGACTCGTTGGAATTCAAAAGGCGCCCTATACCATAAGGAATCTATCTTGGAATATAGATGAATAGCAGCCGTATCCATACGAGCCAATGGTGAAGGTACTTCTATATAAATAGAACGATCTGGGTCCATTATTTGCGGCACCTTATAATTCGGTTCCAATGCTGGAATAGGATATATGCTATCATAAGGCTCTTCACGTTTTTTCTTTCTTTCCTGTTCTTTCTGCCATGTCTCAAATGTTTTCTGTTGAGCTTTCAGCCGCTTCTCGTAGGGTATTTTGGCCAACGCTTCTATAGTGTCTGTTTGCATTATTAGCTGGCCTAATGTGTCTGTCATCTGATAGTCCATAGCAAAACGCAGAGTATCCTGATTGATTAACAACGTGTCACGAAGCCAATAAGTCAGTGAGTCTTTGGCGGAATTACTCTCGATAAGAAAAGCATTATCTACGTCAAAATTAAGACCACGAATGGCAGGTAACTGGCCACTACCATAGCTAAAAAAAATATTGATACGGTTGGCATCTGTTCGCTCTGTCTTCAACAAATAACGTGCAGTCTGAGTCTCTTGAAAAGCTAAAAGCACTATGTCATCAGGAAGGTAGTGCAAATAAGGAACCTGAATAATGCTATCAATATGCAAAGCATCGCGCCATATAGTATCTTGACGGATACTCATCTTAACAGATGGCTGGTAAGTATCGTGAGAGAAGGCCAACATCTCGCTTTTTTGTGAGAATTGATAATTATCATCCATGTCTTGAAGGGCATAGATACGATATTCACCAGGTGCTACGCCCTTGATGCTAAAATGGCCATTGGCATCCGTTCGCGCAACACGTAACAGAGGCTTGGTGCGAAATGCGGAATCGGCCAAGTCATCATGTAATCCAACGAGAATACTCTTAATAGGCTCCAAATTGGAAGCGTCTATGACGTATCCCGACACCTCAAGAGTATCAATATGGTCACCTGTAGAGAATGTATAAGTGTAGTTTCCTAATGGGTTGTCCTCATTATAATCTGTAATAGCATCACTGAAATCAATAGTATAGGAAGTGTTAGACTTTAATGAGTCTTTCAGTTCCACAACGATGCGTTTGCCTTTCGATTTGATGTCGGGTAGCTCCATCTGTGGAGGGGACACTATAACGTTCTGCGTAACATCGGCAATTTTAACAAACTCGTCGAAGTAGATATTGATTTTCTTAGTATTTACATTGATGGCTTTATCATTAGGAGAGGTATGTATAATGCGTGGGGGGGTCTCATCATACCAGCCGCCATCTGGGGTACCCATTCGAGCACAACCAGCAATAAAGCATACGACAAATAATATGTAGACCAGTTTCTTCATTTGTTGAGTATCAGTAGTTGGTCTATAATGCCACGATCATTACTTAGTCTTGGTACTTTGTGCTGTCCTCCTAACTTTCCACGAAGTTTTAGCCAATCATTAAATAGTCCCTGACGGGCTGGAATTATTTCCAATTGCTGAAGTGTAATATCCTTATAACGCTTAGCTTCGTAGTCACTGTTCAGCTCCTGCAACCTTTTGTCCAAAATAGAGGTAAACTGCTGCAAGTCTTGAGGTGTTTTAGAGAATTCTATAAGCCACTGATGACGACATTTTGCATTAGCATCCATAAAAACGGGAGCAGCCGTATACTCCAGCACTTCAGCCCCAGTCTGCTCACATGTATATGCCAATCCTTGCTCAGCATTGTCGACTATAAACTCTTCTCCAAAAGCATTGATAAAACTCTTTGTGCGCCCGCTAATAACAAACTTATAGGGGTTCGTGCTAGTAAAACGGATGGTGTCACCTATCATGTAACGCCATAAACCACATGACGTAGAGATAATCATGGCATAGTTCTTGTCTGTCTCTACAGCCCAGAGAGGTACGATGTTTTTTGACTGTCCTGACAATTCCATAAACTCATAAAACACCCCATAGTCAAGCATCAGTAACATAGACTTATCCATAGGGTCATCCTGTAGTCCAAAGAATCCCTCACTGGCATTATACGTTTCCATATAATGCATACGAGGTGAGGTTATCAGTTGTTCATACTGCTTACGGTAAGGTGTAAAGGCCACGCCACCATGAAAAAACACTTCCAGATTAGGCCATACGTCCTCTAAATGGGTCTTATTCGTTATTTCCATAACGCGGTTCAAAACTGACAGCATCCACGAAGGAACGCCAGAAATATTCGTGACGTTCTTCTTTATAGCTTCATAGGCTATACGGTCGCGTTTCACCTCAAAATCAGATAGAAGAGCCGTTGATTTCTTTGGTATTCGTATCAAGTTGGCCAATGGGTTAATGTTTTCTATCAGAATAGCTGATAAGTCACCGACCAACGAATTACGCAAATTATAGTTTGGTGCATGGCTGCCACCTAATATCAAAGCTCGACCATCAAACAATCTCGACTGAGGATTATTTCTAAGATAAAGTGCCACAGAGTCGTAGCCCCCAGCATAGTGTATTTTATGCAGACCCTCGTCACTGACAGGTATGAACTTTGACTTGTCGTTGGTGGTTCCAGAAGATTTAGCATACCACTTTATATGACCTGGCCACAGAATATCTCGCTCTCCATGTCGCATACGTTCTATCTGGCCTTTCAGTTCCTCATAAGTATTGACAGGGTTGTGTCTTACAAAGTCATCATAATCCTTAGTTGTAGTAAAAGCGTGCTCCCGGCCATATTCAGTATCTTTGGCCGATGTTAGCAAATGACGTAGCACCTCACGTTGCAACTGCTCACCTTGTGTCTGGTGCTTCTCCAGTTCTTTCATGCGATGCACGAAAATCGGTCTTACCAATTTTGTTATACTCATGGTCAGTCTTAGTTCTGTTGCCTCAAGAGGACATTCATTATTTTGTTGATGCAAAGATAAGCCATTATGTTGAAATCGCCAAATGATTTAGAGAAGATTTGCAAATGGTACTTCCTTTTCTCGTTTTGACAAACCTATTTCAGCAAACGTTTAGCAAAATAGTGGACAGGGTACCACACACTGAAGAAGCCTACGACGATAACAGTAAAGAAAATGAGGATAACATCCCAAGGATGAACGCTAACAGGATAAGCATCGACAACAAATGAACCTTCGCTGGAACCTAAGCGCACAAAACCATATTGTTGTTGAAGCCAGCATAGCAACAACCCTATCAAGATACCAATAATAGCACCGATTGCAGATATTAGACGTCCCTCAAAAAGAAAAATACGTGTTATTTGGCGGTCAGTAGCTCCTAAATTGCGTAACGTTACGACATCTTGCCGCTTGTCAACAATCAACATTGATAAAGAACCAATAAGATTGAAACAAGCAATCACTAAAATAAAGGTTAGGAAGATGTAAGCTATAAACTTTTCAACCTTCATAATGCGGAAAGTATCATCTTGTTGCTCAAAGCGGTCTTGAACGCAGAAATGACCTTCTGCCAATTGCTGTATTTCTTCCTTCACCTGCTCAAAGTTGCTATCTGGTTTGAGGCGCAACTCCAATGAGGAAAGGTGACCTTCTTGATTAAATAGATGACGAGTGAAAGCAATAGAGGTCAAAATATAATGACTATCATATTTCCCTTGTTTCACACAAAATACAACACCAGGAGAATAAAGTTCGTCCTCTACGAATCCATCAGCAGGATTAGCCATATTAAGCTGCCCCTCACGTCGCGGAGCGTAGACTTTGAGAGGTTGTTGGTAGGCATATCCTAACCCCAGTTGATAAGCAATACCCAAACCAGGAATACCATAATGCAAATCTGCAGCATGTAATTCAAAGACTCCCTCTCCTTCTAATATCTCTTGAATATGTGTTAAACTATCGAAATTATCCTCCACACCTTTTAGCTTAACCATCATCTGACGAGTGCCATAGACCACCAAAGCCTGATCTTCCAAACTCTCTGTAGCAACTTCTATAGCTGGCAATTGTCGAATCTTTAGCAATACGGGGTCATCAACAGCAACTGTCTTCCCTTTGATGGGAGTAACTTTTAACTGAGGGTCCATTTGGGTAAAGAAACTGGCTACAAGGTCGTGGAAGCCATTAAACACAGAAAGTGTTACAACCAGCGCCATAGTCGCTACAGCAACTCCCACAACGGAGATACCGCTAATAATATTGATGACGTTGGTCGACTTCTTGGAGAAAAGATAACGACGGGCTATGTAAAAAGGAAAATTCACAAATTTATCTCTTGCCGTTTTTACCTATTACTTTTTCAATAGTTCGTCAATACGCTCAATATAATCCAACGAGTCGTCAATGAAAAAGCGCAACTCTGGGATAATGCGCATCTGATGACGAATACGTGTTCCCAATTCGTAGCGCAAATGTTTCTCATTACGTGTAATATTCTGGATCAGCTCATTAGCACGCTCTGAAGGGAAAATGCTCAAATAGGCTGTGCAGATACTAAGGTCAGGCGATATTTTTGTGCGTGTCACGCTGACCATAACACCATGCATGGCGCGGGTTTGTTCCTGAAAGAGGATACTAAGCTCTTTCTGGAGCATACGAGCTATCTTGTTCTGTCTTGTCTCTTGCATAGTCAGTTGTTATAAGACAAAGAAGCACCCGCCCACGAAAGGGCGAGTGCCACAATATGATGTTTTTTGATTATTCTTTTGGCTCAACGTCCACCAACTCAATCTTGAAAATCAGCATAGAGAAAGGCTTGATTTCAGCACCCTGCTGACGCTCACCATAAGCCAATTCCTGAGGGATATACACTTCCCATGTAGCACCTACGGGCATCAACTTTAAGACTTCCGTCCATCCGGGAATAACCTGATCTGTACGGAACTTTGAGGGTTCTCCACCATGTTTTTCACTGGAGTCAAAAACATTGCCGTCAATGGTGCGACCCTCATAATTCACTGTTACCATAGAGGTATCAGCAGGATGAATACCCTCGCTGTTACCCTCTTTTAATATCTTGTATTGTACACCGCTGGGCAATGTTACGACACCCTCTGCCTTAGCGTTCTTGGCCAAGAAATCCTCACCAGCCTTCTTGTTGTCTCCAAATTCTTTCATCAAGCTCTTGGCTTTAATCTGGCGCATCAACTCTTGAGCCACCATACGGGCTGAATCGGGAGTCATCAGAGCGCCCTTACCAACAGCACCGCTCACGAAGCCAGCCATAAAGTTCTTCAGCGAAATCGTCTTGGTAGAATCATTACCAAACAACTGATAGTTAATGCTCTTAATCATCTGATTAGAGATTTGCTGACCAATCTGGATACCAGCATAGTAAGCGGCCTTTTTCTTATTGTCTCCTGCATTGGCGCCCTCATTCAATCCTTTGACAAACTCATCCATATAGGTTGAATCAATACCCAAGTTACCTACCAGATACTCAACCAATCCCTGTGACTGATCTACACCAATAGCATAGCTAATGGTATCAATGTCTGTCTTAAAGCTTGCCTTAGGCGTTCCGTTGCCACATGAGTACATCATGACAGCTGCGATAGCAGCAATAGCTGCGAAAGTAATCTTCTTCATTGTTTCTTTTATTATATTTGTATTTATCTTTTACTGTGTATTTCTGCTGTTTACATCACTGCTATCAGCTCTACGTCAAAAATAAGAGCAGCATAGGGAGGAATAGAAGCACCAGCACCACCCTCACCATAAGCCAGACGATAAGGAATAAAGAAACGATACTTGGCTCCTTCTTGCATCAGTTGTAGACCTTCCGTCCATCCTGCAATAACCTGTTGTAGTCCGAAAACGGCAGGCTCACCACGTTGTACGCTACTATCAAACACCGTGCCGTCAATCAAGAAGCCTTCGTAATGACACTTGACGGAATCCTTGGCTGACGGTTTCTTACCATTACCTTCCTTCAGTACTTGATACTGCAGGCCGCTGGGTAGCGTAACCACTCCATCCTTCTTGGAATTCTCCTCCAGATACTTCTCGCCTTGTTCCTTATGCATTTTACCAGCTTCTTGGCGTTGCTGATTGATTTTTTTCTCTTTCTCTGCAAAATAGTCCTGTACTATCTGTTGTGCATCACGGTTTGAAACCTTTAGCTCTTTGCCGGCAATCACATCTTTGATGGCAGAAGCAAAGTCATCGATATTCAGTTCTGAGGCACCCATTTGCAACAATTGTTGGCCAATGCCGAGGCCTAATGCGTAGCTTACTTTATCCATTGTTCTCTTGTTATGATAACGTATAGTTGCTCTAAAAACGGCGCAAAGTTACTACTTTTTAGAGAGTTATAGCAGTTAATGGAGTTAAAAGGAGTTAAAGACTACAAGCTTTTGTTTTAGAATAAGTATATTTGCAATAAATATTATAAATGGCCTCGTTGCTGAGGCTCTATGTGGAGAACCATTAAAACCATTGAGCTATGAAAAAGATAGTCGTATTAACGGGCGCAGGAATGTCGGTGGAAAGCGGTCTAAAGACTTTCCGCGACGCTGACGGTCTTTGGGAGGAGTACCCCGTTCAGAAGGTTGCCACCCATGAAGGATGGGAAGCTGACCCTACGTTAGTAACCAACTTTTACAACATGTTGCGTAAGAAATGCTGGGGTGTAAAGCCCAATGAGGGACATCATCTGGTGGCTGAATTGGAGAAGAAATATGACGTAACGGTAGTGACGCAGAATGTTGACAACCTACATGAGCAAGCAGGCTCGTCAAAGGTTATCCATTTGCATGGCGAACTCATGAAGGTATGCTCCAGTCGTGACGTTGACGATCCTCGTTATATTCGCTTGCTGACACAAGACGATTGCGAGATAGCACCAGGCACCAAAGCTGGAGACGGTTCACTTTTGCGCCCTTACATCGTGTTCTTTGGTGAGGCAGTACCCAACATTACCCTTGCCGCCGAAAAATGTCAAGAGGCTGATATTTTTATTATTATCGGCACTTCGTTGGCTGTCTATCCTGCTGCAGGGCTCATCCACTACGTCCGTCCTGATGTTCCCGTCTATCTGATAGACCCCAATCCCGTAAGCGCAGGCCGCAACATCAGTCAGATACAAAAAGGTGCCACAGAGGGTATGAAGGAACTCAGCACGTTATTGATGGGTGACAACCTGTGAAATTCGTTTGTCGTACAAAAGCCATGAAACCATGAAGATAGGCATATTTTGTTCGGCCAATGCAGCCATTGATGCCGATTTCTTCCGATTGACGGAGGAGTTAGGGCGTTGGATGGCTACCGAAGGACATACATTGGTGTTTGGAGGCGTCAATCAAGGGTTGATGGAGTGTGTGGCTCAAGCTGTGAAAGAGGCTGGTGGCAAGACCATTGGCGTGGTGCCCGACATAGTGGAGGAAAGGGGGCGTACGTCAGCATATAACGATGAAGTGTTGAAGTGTAAGAACTTGAGCGAGCGCAAACAGCTGATACTTGAGCAAAGTGATGTTTTTATAGCTTTACCTGGGGGCATAGGTACACTTGACGAAATCTTTACCATAGCAGCTTCACACACTATCGGCTATCATTGCAAGCGTATCATTCTTTATAATATGAAAGGCTTTTGGGACGGGGTTGTCGCTATGCTCGACGACTTGCAAAGTCGTGGCGTAATTCGTGGCCAATGGCGCAACTACATCGAAGTAGCCAATAGTCTGGAAAATATTATTGCGAAACTTTGAGAGTCCTCAAGGTTAGTGCCCTATTCTCTGCGGCCTCCATTTGTTCCCGTTCCCCAGGTCCCTTGTCGTTCTGCCCGCAGAGGTGAAGGATGCCATGTATGATAACACGATGCAATTCCTCGTCATAGTCTTTGTGAAAGAGTTCGGCATTAGAGCGAACGGTGTCCAGAGAGATGACGAGGTCGCCGTTTAACATATCGTCCTCGCTATAGTCAAAGGTTATGATGTCCGTATAGTAGTCGTGCCCCAGGTATTCGCGATTGACCTCAAGGATATGGGTATCGTCGCAAAAAAGGTAGCCCACCTCACCTATCTTCTTGCCATAGGTGGCTGCTACGCGACGAATCCATGCGGTGGTCTCCCGACGCTTAATTTGGGGGAAGCGGACATTTTCTGTTGAGTAAGTTATCATAGCGACTTTTCTATTTCCTATTCTTTACTTTCCGATGCCTTCTCCGCTTTCTTCGGCAGGAACTGACTCACATCTGCTCCAAAGTGCTGAAGTTCTCTGACAACGCCAGAAGACACGCTGGCCAAGTTTGGCTCAGCATAGAAAAGCAGGGTATCAACACCTCCCAACTGACGATTGACATCGGCCTGCTCATGCTCGTACTCGAAGTCCTTAACGGAACGCACGCCCTTTACGATATAGCGGGCCCCCTCGGCCTTGGCGAAATCTATGGCTAATCCATAGTAAGGTTTCACCTCAATACGGGACTCGTGGGCATACAACTCCCTGATGGTCCGGATGCGCTCCTCGGCACAAGGCATATCGGGCTTGTGTACGTGGTCGCCCACCACTCCAATAACCAGACGGTCGAAAAGAGGTAATGCACGGCGCACAATATTGTCGTGACCTATGGTAAACGGGTTAAAACTTCCTACAAATATTCCAGTCTTCATATTACACCTCACTTGTCTCACTCAAAAAGGTTCGGCTCCATGATGTTGCCCCCGTATGGATTGCGCCCGAAGTGTTTGTAGGCCAACTCCGTCACCATTCGCCCACGAGGAGTACGCTTGATGAAACCTTCCATGATGAGGAAGGGCTCGTAGACCTCCTCCACCGTTCCCGCATCCTCACCGATAGCCGTAGCAATGGTAGTAATGCCCACAGGACCGCCTCTAAACTTGTCAATGATGGTCAGAAGAATACGATTGTCTATCTCGTCCAATCCATACTGGTCAATGTTCAGTGCCGTTAGCGCCACCTTAGTAATGCTGGTGTCAATACGCCCCGTGCCCTTTACTTGCGCAAAGTCGCGCACCCTTCTCAGGAGAGCATTAGCTATACGGGGCGTTCCTCTGGAGCGGCGTGCAATCTCCAGCGACGCATCAGTAGTAATAGGTACCCGCAAGATAGAAGCCGAACGCTCAATGATTTTCTGCAACGTCTCGGGGTCGTAATATTGCAAGTGCATATTGATGCCGAAGCGAGCCCGCAGAGGAGCCGTCAGCAAGCCGCTACGCGTGGTGGCTCCCACCAGCGTGAATGCGTTGAGGTCTATCTGGATGCTACGTGCCGACGGCCCCTTGTCTATCATAATGTCAATACGATAGTCTTCCATAGCCGAATAGAGATACTCCTCGACAACGGGCGACAAGCGGTGAATCTCGTCAATGAACAACACGTCGTTCTTCTCCAGCGACGTCAAGATGCCAGCCAAGTCGCCAGGCTTGTCAAGCACAGGGCCCGAAGTAATCTTGAACCCCACGCCCAACTCGTTGGCAATAATGTTCGAGAGCGTCGTCTTGCCCAGTCCAGGAGGGCCATGCAACAACACGTGGTCCAGCGGTTCGCCGCGATACTTAGCCGCCTCAACGAACACCTCCAAGTTCTCCACCACCTGCTTCTGACCGCTAAAATCACTAAAAGTCAACGGGCGCAGGGCATTTTCAAACTCCTTTTCGCTCGTCGTCATCTGCTGCTCTCTGATGTCAAAGTCTTCGTTCATCATCTTGACAATTGGGCTACAAAGTTACAAATAATCCCCCGAACAGCCAAACCTTTTCCCCTAATTTGCACTTTTTCCCAAGTTTCTCCACCGTTATATTTTGATACCTATCCGACGAGCCAAATACTTGCGTTTAACAAATCAGGGATTTGTCGCCAACGAAGCGGCACTTTGTCGCTGATAAATCATACTTTCATCAGCCAAGAAAGTACGGTTCATTCCACTCACCCCCATCCTCGTAAGCCGCAAGCCCTATTCTCACCACGAACGAGGCCTATTCTCAAAGCCCGTGAGGCCTATACTCATCGGCGACGAGGCCTATACACGTCAGTCATGTGACCAATACACACTAAATGAGTGAAATAACCATAGGTAAAATTATCAAGACTTTCCTTTGCCGTTCTCGCAAATATTCGTATCTTTGCAGAGCAAATCTCCAAAAGGGCACAATACGTGCATAAACAATGGAAAAGAAATAAAACTTTAAACCAAATTAAACCTTTATGCCTATGAGCTAAGAAGAACGAAATAGAAAAGGAAATACATATAGGATGAACATCCGCTTTTAGATTCTTGTTTCCGAAAATCGGCAAAATTTTCAAATATGTTTCAAGGGCTAAAGTAGATGCTTCACGCCGTTAAGGCGTGGGCTTTACGCGTTTAAGAAACATAGGTGTTTGCCGATACCTCGGAAACGTAGACGAAGTAATTGTCCACGTTTTCTTTTTATATTTGCTTTATCAGCATCATATTAACAAGATGACGTAAAGGAACATACTATCAAACTCACAATTATTACTCTTTTGAACTTATCACTAAATAAAACAACTTAAAGCAATTCTTAATATGAAAAAACTACTTTTAATTATGATGGTTTGTCTTATAACGCATACTATATATGCCCAAGAAGACTCTAAAATTGAAAAAGTTAGGCCTATTACGAACGTTGAAGTGTCACGGAAAGTAGTGGTTATGAGTATTGAAGACAAATCATACAGCGATGTTGTTGTTAATATTCAAGCTCTTGCATACAATCCTTGGCTTGAAAACCCATTTAGAGTAAAAGTGGTTGTTACAGATTCTATTGGTAAAATTATATATAAGAGAAAGTTTAAAAACACTTGCTTATATATATTAAGAAACGGACAAATACAAGTAGGGAAACCAAATTTTAACAAAATGGTATTATTATCACCCATTGCTGGTGAAAGCCTTTATGGCATTATTAAAGAAAAAGAAGGAGTGTATTATTGGTGATTTTAACCATTTGATTCTTTCACTATCTCCCGTTATCTACGATATTGCTGCCCAGTTAATGTTGGTTTTGCGAAGTTCGCGCAATCGACGCCAAAGGAGTGCATAGCGTTCAGAGGTACAGGTGGGGTCTGCATCAATAATGGCTTGAGCCTCATCACGGGCCATTTGAAGTAACTGGCCATCGCGGGCAATGTCGGCTATCTTTAGGTCGAAAGCCATACCACTCTGCTGAGTTCCTTCCAAATCGCCAGGGCCTCGAAGTTTGAGATCGGCTTCGGCAATGCGGAAACCGTCGTTAGTCTCGCACATGATGTCAATGCGTTTGCGGGTCGCCTCAGCTAATTTATAGCCTGTCACAAGGATGCAATATGACTGCTCGGCACCACGTCCCACCCTACCACGCAACTGATGAAGTTGGGAAAGGCCGAAGCGTTGTGCCTCGAGAATGACCATTACGGAAGCATTAGGCACATTGACCCCAACCTCAATAACGGTGGTTGCTACGAGTATCTGCGTGTCGCCATGAACGAACTTCTGCATCTCGGCCTCCTTGTCTGCGGGCTTCATCTTGCCATGAACCTTGCTGAGACGGAACTCGGGGAACACCTGACGCAACACTTCAAAGCCGTCTTCGAGGTTCTTGAGGTCGGATTTTTCACTCTCCTCAATGAGGGGAAAGACGATGTAAACCTGTCGTCCTTGATGGATTTGGCGGCGAATGCTATCATAAAGTGAGGGCAGGGAGCGGTCGAACACATGCTGGGTGACAATGGGCTTGCGGCCTGGTGGTAGTTCGTCAATGACGCTAACATCAAGGTCGCCGTAGAGAGTCATGGCCAACGTACGGGGGATGGGGGTTGCCGTCATTACTAATACATGGGGCGGATTCTGGCTCTTATTCCACAACTTTGCGCGCTGGGCCACGCCAAAACGGTGCTGCTCGTCAACCACTACCATACCCAAGCGAGCAAACTGGACGGTGTCCTCAATGACGGCATGGGTACCAACAAGTATTTGGACGGTACCGTCGAGCAGGCCATCAAGTATCTCCTGCCTACGTTTGCCCTTGACAATACCCGTCAGCAATGCGACGCGAATATCCATATCGCGGAGAAAGCCCATGATGGTCTGCAAGTGCTGTTCGGCAAGTATTTCGGTGGGTGCCATGATACAGGCTTGATAGCCGTTATCCAAAGCTATGAGCATCGACATGAGGGCGACGAGAGTCTTACCAGAGCCTACGTCTCCCTGCAATAGTCGGTTCATCTGACGCCCAGAACCCATATCTTTGCGTATCTCACGAATGACGCGTTTCTGGGCTTCCGTCAACGAGAAAGGAAGGTTGTTGTGGTAGAACCCGTTAAAGCAATCGCCTACCTTGGTGAAGACATAGCCACGATATTTGCGACGCTGGTCGCTGGCATACCTTAATATATTTAGTTGTACATAGAACAGTTCCTCAAACTTCAAACGGACGCGAGCCTGCTCCAACTCCTTGACATTCTGCGGATAGTGAATCTTGTGCAACGAGTCATCACGACTCATCAAATGCAACTTTTGGACAATGAAGTCAGGCAAAGTCTCTGGCAGCGGCTGTTTCAGAACCTCTAACAAGGTTTTGGTAAGCCGCTCAATACTTCGACTATTTAACCCAGCCTTCTTCATCTTCTCCGTCGTATTGTAGTAAGGTTGCATGCCCATAGCGGAGAGTTCCAACTTGTCAGCGGCATCAATATCTGGATGGGTTACGTTAATGCGCCCGTTAAAGACATTAGGACGACCAAAGACAATATATTCCTTGCCAATGGTATAGTTCTGTTTGGCATACTTACCCCCGTTAAACCACGTGAGATCCATCACCCGCCCATAATCATCAGCAAAGTGAGCCACCACACGTTCCTTACGGGCACTCATCTTAAACGTCTCGAAACTGAGGATGCGCCCTTTCACCTGTACAAAAGGCATATCTCCCGTCAGTTCGTGAATATTGTACAATCGGCTACGGTCAACATGCTTATATGGATAGTACTGCAACAAGTCACCGTAAGTAGTAATGCCCAATTCCTCGCCTAATAGTTTTTTGCGCGAGGGACCAACCCCTGAGAGGTATTGAATGTCTTGTTGCAGCAAATTGTTCATCCTATTAGCACTTCAGCTATCTTCAAGTCGTATGGAGTGGTTATCTTGATGTTCTCGCGATTGCCTTCGACGAGCGTAATGGTATAGCCATAGCGCTCCACTACAGAGGCATCGTCCGTAAATCCATCGTCGTAAGGCTGGCTATTAGCTGCCTTCAATAGGCGAATATCAAAAACCTGTGGAGTTTGTACTAATCGGTAGTCTACGCGGGGTTTGGTGCCCTCACTGATGTGGCGAAGGGTCTCAACAACTGGGATAACGGGAACAACAGCTTTCGTTGTATGGGCAGACTCGTAGCAGCGACGAATAACGTCTATGCTCGGAAATGGTCGGACACCATCATGCACGCCAACAACTCCTTCCGCATCATCGGGAATAAGGGAAAGCCCATGTTGTACGGAGTGAAAGCGTGTCTCACCTCCATCGGCCAACTGATAGCTGATTTTGAAATCATGCTCTCGGCAAAGTGTCTGCCAATATTCTTGTTGTGCCTTGGGCAATACTAAAATGATTTGCAGGGTCTCCGAATACTCCCTAAACCGCTCGATGGTACGCATCAGCACTGGCCTCCCGCCTATTGGCAGAAATTGTTTAGGTATATCGTTCCCCATTCGCAAGCCTTTGCCGCCTGCAACAATAATCACATAATCCATTAGGCCATCAGATGCTTATAGCGCATACCCTCAGCAATCTGGTCGGAAGTCTGCTGGTCTACCAACTGAGCGAGCAACTCGTAGGCAAAAGGGAAAGCTGCTGCAGGTCCTTCGCCAGTAGTAATATTGCCGTCTACTGTAACGAGGTCTGCAGTATAAGTCGCTTTTGTCAATGCCTGCTCAAAGCCTGGGTAACAGGTGGCTCGTTTACCGTCAAGAATACCCAACGGGGCAAGGACGACGGCGGGCGAAGCACAGATGGCTGCCACTTTCTTACCGTTAGCGTGCTGGTCCGTAAGGGCTTTACAGACTCCCTTATGTTGATACAAATTGCTGGCACCAGGCATACCGCCAGGCAAGAATAGTAGGTCAGCATCAGAGAAATCGCCTTGCTCGAACATGAGGTCAGCCTCAATATTCACACCGTGAGCTGTCTGCACCAAAGGAAAATCAGTAGTGCTCACCGTTACTACATCCACTCCACCGCGACGCAATACGTCAATGGGAATTAGAGCCTCAACATCCTCGAAGCCATCTGCTAAAAATACATAAACCTTTGCCATAGTCTCTTATCTTAATGCTTGTAAATATAATTTGATGGTCTCACGGAGTCCCATATAAAGAGCGTCGCAAATGAGGGCATGACCAATAGACACCTCGTCCGTCCAAGGGATGTGCTGGTGGTAATAATGCAAATTGTCAAGCGAGAGATCGTGACCTGCATTCAGCCCAAGTCCTATCTCACGGGCAGTCTTGGCAGCAGCAATAAAAGGGGCAATGGCTACCTCACGATTTGCTGTATAGCCAGAAGCATACGGTTCGGTATAGAGTTCCACACAATCGGCCCCACAAGCTTTAGCACCTTCCACCATGCAAACGTCGGGATCAACGAAGATGCTGGTTCGGATACCCGCCTGTCTGAACTCCTTGCAAATATCTGTTAAGAAGGTCTGATGTTCTATTGTGTCCCATCCATGATTGCTGGTCAGCTGGTCGTGCCCATCTGGTACTAACGTTACTTGGGTGGGAACGACCTCTAACACCAATTGTACAAACGAGTCAATGGGATTCCCCTCGATATTGAACTCGGTAGTAATGATGGGACGTATGTCACGCACATCTTGATAGCGGATGTGCCTCTCGTCGGGTCGGGGATGCACGGTAATGCCCTGTGCTCCGAAATTCTCAGCGTCACGTGCCACACTGAACACATCGGGATTGTTGCCGCCTCTGGCATTGCGCAGAGTGGCTATCTTATTGATATTTACACTTAATCTTGTCATGGTTGTTTGTGATTAGTTTGGTGCAAAGATACTAAAAAATTGATAATTGGCAACTGCTTATTGATATTTTTTAGTATCTTTGCACCCAAAGAGCACGCTATGACCTCACACAAACTACGATTCGCCATCTTTGGCAATAGTTACCAGCCAGAAGAACTGCAGTCTGTCCAGCAACTATTGACGTGTCTGACTCAACAACAGGCAGAAGTATTGGTGGAGCGTGAGTTCCATACATTCATAACCTCGAGGCAGCAATTAGCTCTTGACGGAGTGACCGTGTTCGAAGAAACGAACTTCGATGCAGACTTTGTCGTGTCAATGGGTGGTGATGGTACATTTCTTCGGGCAGCCAGTTTGGTAGGTAGCAAGCAGATACCCATTTTGGGCATCAATACCGGGCGATTAGGATTCCTTGCCGACGTCAATGTACAGGAGATAGAACACACTATTACTGCACTTTATAAAGGTGACTACGCCATTGACACCAGAAGTGTATTACAAGTACGAACAGACGGAGAACAACTGGCAGGTTACAATTGTGCTTTAAATGACATCGCCATTTTGAAGCATGACACAGCCTCTATGATCGCTATCCATACCACCATCAACGGAGAGTTTCTTACTACTTATCAAGCCGATGGCCTCATCATTTCTACACCTACGGGGTCTACGGCTTATTCCCTCTCAAACGGGGGACCTATCATGGTGCCGGGAACTCATGTATTTTCATTGACAGCCGTTGCTCCCCACTCGCTCAATGCTCGCCCTATCGTTATTGCTGAAGACTCGGAAATCCAATTAACGATAGAGAGTCGCACCCACAATTTCTTGGTAGCTCTTGACGGACGCTCAGTAAACCTTTCAGACTCTACCCGCCTAACGTTGGCCAAGGCTCCTTACAGGGTGAGGGTTATCAAGCGAGCTGGTACGAAGTACTTCAATACGCTACGCGAAAAGATGATGTGGGGAGCCGACCAACGGCTATAATTATTTCGCCACACCTATCCTATTTTGCAAATAGGATTACAGACTTTATCCTAGCCTTTTCCTTTGCGTCTGTTTGCTCGCTGTTCACGATATTTGGCTTTCTGGCGGGCGGAGCCAGAGCCATGAGCTCCCGTAATGTATTTCTTTTTCTTGGCTTTAGTCTTCACCTTGTCATCTTCTCTACGGGGACCACCGCCACGTCCAAACGAGATACCGTTCTCCAGAATATTCTGAAAGTCGCTTTCCTTACTCATGCCTTTGCCAATAACGGTTTAGTGATGGAACAGACGAACACCAGTAAACGTCATTGCAATGCCGTACTTGTCGCATGTCATGATAACATGGTCATCGCGAACAGAACCTCCCGCCTGAGCAATGTACTCCACACCGCTTTTATGAGCCCGCTCTATGTTGTCACCAAAGGGAAAGAAGGCATCAGACCCCAATGCCACACCCGTATTTTGGGCAATCCACGCCTTTTTCTCTTCTATCGTAAGCACTTCGGGCTTTTCCTTGAAAAATGTCTGCCACATTCCTTCTGCTAACACATCATCGTGCTCCTCCGAAATATACACATCGATAGTATTGTCGCGGTCAGCGCGACGAATGTCATCCTTAAAGGGCAATGCCATTACCTTTGGATGCTGACGTAACCACCAAATATCCGCCTTGTTACCAGCCAGACGGGTGCAGTGTATGCGACTCTGTTGGCCTGCACCAATACCTATAGCCTGTCCGTCCTTAACGTAGCAAACGCTATTCGACTGCGTATATTTCAAGGTAATGAGTGCGATAATAAGGTCACGCTTCGCCTCTTTGCTGAAGGTCTTGTTCTGGGTGGGAATATTCTCAAACAATGTAGGGTCATCTAAACGAATTTCATTGCGTCCTTGCTCAAAGGTAACGCCAAAACACTGCTTGCGCTCCAGCGGCTCAGGCACGTAGGTGGGATTTATTTTGATGACATTATAAGTTCCCTTTCGCTTCTCCTTCAGTATTTCTATAGCTTCTGCGGTGTAGTCGGGAGCAATGACACCATCGCTTACCTCACGCTTCAACAGACGAGCGGTAGTAGCATCGCAGGTATCGGACAATGCCACGAAATCGCCATAACTTGACATGCGATCGGCACCACGAGCTCTAGCATAGGCACAGGCAATGGGACTCTCGTCCAGTCCTTGAATATCATCCACGAAATATATTTTCTTGAGGGTGTCGCTCAAAGGCAACCCGATAGCTGCTCCCGCAGGACTAACGTGCTTGAACGAGGCAGCAGCAACCATACCCGTAGCCTCCTTCAATTCCTTGACTAACTGCCAAGCATTCAATGCGTCGAGGAAATTGATATAACCAGGACGACCGTTAATCACTTCAATAGGTAATTCGCCCTCCGCCATAAAAATGCGCGAGGGTTTCTGGTTCGGATTACATCCGTACTTCAGCTGTAACTCTTTCATACTATCAATAGAATGTGCTTTGTTTGTTTTCTTTTTAACCAAAGAGAGGCATTCCTCATAGTCAAGGAATGTCTCTCTTTATGCTGTACAAGTTCGATAGAGTTTCGATTAGTCCTTACGAGCAACACCACTACGCTTCTCCTTGATACGAGCAGCCTTACCAGTGAGTTTGCGCAGATAGTAAAGCTTAGCGCGGCGAACCTTACCAATCTTGTTGACCTCGATGCTCTCAATGTTGGGAGATTCCAGAGGGAAGATACGCTCTACACCCACAGTACCCGACATCTTGCGAACAGTGAAACGCTTCTTCTCCTGATGACCGCTAATCTTAATAACTACGCCACGAAAGAGCTGAACACGCTCCTTAGAACCCTCGATAATTTTGTAAGCGACAGTCACAGTATCACCAGCCTTAAAACTGGGGTGCTGTTTGCCGGTTGCAAATGCTTCTTCAGCAACTTTGATTAAATCCATTTGTACTTAAAGTATTTAAATGTTGTTGTTATCGTTCCAGCGCAACATAACAGGCCTCTCGATACTTCCTGCCAGCGATTACGCGGAAAGCGGGTGCAAAGGTACGAATATTTTGAGTGACAACCAAATAAATTTTGATTTATTTTGCTTTTTGCCCACTTATTCGTACCTTTGTAGCCCAAATCAATATAGAGTATATGTTAGAAGTACGTAATTTGCACGCCAAGATTGGAGACAAAGAGATACTGAGGGGCATCAATCTAACCATCAAAGACGGAGAGACGCACGCCATTATGGGACCCAATGGTTCGGGAAAGTCCACGCTCAGTGCCGTATTGGTGGGAAATCCGCTATACGAAGTGACTGAGGGCGAGGCTTTCTTTAACGGGAAGAACCTGTTGGAAATGAAGCCCGAAGACAGGGCTCACGAGGGGCTATTTCTGTCGTTTCAATACCCTGTGGAGATTCCGGGTGTCTCGATGACAAACTTTATGAAAGCTGCCATCAACGAAATGCGGAAGTATCAAGGACTGCCAGAACTGAAGGCTGGCGACTTTATCAAGTTGATGCGTGAGAAGCAGAAGATTGTAGAGTTAGACAATAAACTGGCAGGTCGAAGTGTAAACGAGGGATTTAGCGGTGGCGAAAAGAAACGTAACGAGATATTCCAAATGGCGATGTTAGAGCCAAAGCTCAGTATTCTCGACGAGACGGACTCTGGACTAGATGTTGATGCTATGCGTATTGTCGCAGAAGGAGTTAATAAACTAAAAACTGCAGAAACCAGTTGCATTGTTATCACCCATTACGACCGCCTACTGGAGATGATTCGCCCAGACGTGGTGCATGTACTTTATCAAGGACAGATTGTAAAGACTGCTGGACCAGAATTGGCCAAGGAAATTCAAGAACGCGGGTACGACTGGATAAAAGAAACGGTAAATAATGAGCGGTAAAGGGTGAAAAAAATGGAGGCAGAAAAACAATACATTGAATTGTACGAACAGTGTCGCCAGACGATATGCTGCCATTCGTCAGAGGTGATGAATGGCAAGCGCGAGGAAGCCTTCCTACGCTTTATGTCAAATGGCTTTCCTACGCAAAAGGTAGAGCACTACAAATACACGAACATAGCAAAACTCTTTGAGCCGAACTACGGGTTAAACCTCAATCGTCTGGATATTCCCGCCAATCCCTATCATGCTTTCTGCTGTGACGTACCAAATTTGTCCACTTCTCTTTATTTTGTGGTGAATGATGCCTTTTACTCTAAAAACCAGCCCAAAAGTTCGTTGCCAGAGGGGGTTGTCATCGGCTCGCTAAAAGAGTTTGCCATTTCGGAATACTATAATAAACTAGCGGGTGAAGACGCAGATGCTGTCACAGATTTGAATACAATGTTAGCACAGGACGGTTTGTATATCTATGTGCCTAAGAATGTAGTGATGAATCGTGCTGTTCAGGTGATTAACATTCTCCGTTCAGATGTTGATTTGATGGTTAATCGTCGGGTACTCATTGTGTTGGAGGAAGGTGCAGAGGCGAAATTCCTTTTTTGTGATCACACTGCTGACGAGTGCCGTTTTCTGGCTACACAGGTTATTGAGTGTTTTGTGGGGAGAAATGCCAAGTTAGATCTCTATTGCATGGAGGAGACACACAATAAAAATGTGCGTGTTAGCAACGTCTATATACGCCAGGAACGCGATAGCCGAGTAAATCATAACGTTATTACCCTCCATAACGGGGTAACACGCAACAAACTGAATGTCGACCTTGTTGGCGAGGGGGCTGCGTGCTCGTGTTGTGGTTGCGTCATTGCAGACAAACAGCAACACGTTGACAACAACACACTCATCACGCACCATGTGTCACATTGTAGCAGTCGCGAGTTGTACAAATATGTATTGGACGACGAATCGACAGGTGCTTTCGCTGGGCGTGTATTAGTGAAGCAGGGTGCCCAAAAGACGGAATCGCAAATGACGAATCAGAATCTTTGTGCCACGAAGGAGGCTCGTATGTATACCCAGCCCATGCTGGAAATTTATGCCGACGACGTGAAGTGTACGCATGGATCTACCGTTGGTCAGTTGAACGATGCAGCCTTGTTTTATATGCAGCAACGAGGCATTTCTCGCAAAGAGGCTCACTTATTATTACAGACCGCTTTCATCAACGAAGTTATAGACCACATGGAATTGGAACCTCTGCGCAACCGTTTACACTATTTAGTGGAGAAACGTTTTCGTGGTGAACTGAACAAATGTGGAGGATGCCATCAAGATATTGGCTCGCTACATCGCGGATGCGGAGGCAAAACGGCTTGACGCGTGTATAGAAATCTAACTGACTGGTTACGACTATGTATGACATAAATAAAGTACGCAAGGACTTCCCCATCCTATCCAGAGAAGTTTACGGCAAGCCGCTAGTTTATCTTGACAACGCCGCCACTACACAAAAGCCACTCTGTGTGCTGGATGCTATGCGAGAGGAGTATCTCAACGTCAATGCCAATGTACATCGCGGCGTTCACTATCTCTCACAACAGGCTACCGATTTGCACGAGACTGCTCGCGAGAAAGTGCGTCAGTTTATCAATGCTTCAAAGATTGAGGAAATTGTCTTTACGCGCGGCACCACAGAAGCCATCAATCTTGTGGCATCATCGTTTTGCGAAAGCCAAATGCAGGAGGGCGACGAGGTCCTGGTCTCTGATATGGAGCACCACTCTAACATCGTCCCTTGGCAGTTGCAGGCTCAGAAGCGAGGCATCGTAGTGAGGCATTTGCCCATCACAGATGACGGATGCTTAACCATTTGCGACGAGAATGGCAACATATACGACGACTTATTTACCACATATCTGACACCAAAGACAAAACTTATCAGCATCACCCACGTCAGCAATGTCTTGGGAACCGTCAATCCTGTCAAGGGGATAGTAAGGATAGCTCACGAGCATAATATCCCCGTTTTGGTGGACGGAGCGCAGAGTGTGCCTCACATGAAAGTTAATGTGCAGGATATAGATTGCGATTTCTTCGCTTTTAGCGGTCATAAAATGTATGGTCCTACAGGTATTGGAATACTTTATGGAAAGGAGGAGTGGCTGGAGAAACTCCCCCCCTATCAGGGTGGCGGCGAAATGATAGACAAAGTTTCGTGGGAGCAGACCACTTTTGAACGTTTGCCATTTAAGTTTGAGGCGGGCACGCCAGACTATATCGCTACCTACGGATTAGCTACGGCTATTGACTATATCAATCACTTAGGCCTCGACCATATTGAGGCGCACGAGAAGATGCTGACGCAATATTGCATAGAGCAAATGGCTACCATAGAGGGTATGCGGCTTTTCGGTCCGACACTTTCCAATGGTTTGATGAAAGATGCTGTAGTGTCTTTCCTCGTAGGTGACATTCACCACCTTGACATGGGTACATTGCTTGACCGTCTTGGCATTGCTGTTCGCACAGGTCACCATTGCGCCCAGCCTTTGATGACGCGTTTAGGCATTAGCGGAACTGTGCGCGCCTCGTTTGCCCTGTACAATACGAAAGAGGAGGTCGATACGTTGGTCGCTGGTATTCGCCGCATCAGCCAGATGTTTTGAAACAGGTTAGTTGTGAAAATAGGCAATATAGAATTAGGTGAACATCCCGTGTTCCTTGCTCCGATGGAGGATGTGACAGACGTCGGATTCCGTTTGTTATGCAAACGGTATGGGGCAGCAATGGTTTATACTGAGTTTGTCTCTGCCGAAGCGTTGGTGCGTGATGTTCAGTCAACAGTGCGCAAACTAACGATTGCAGACGAGGAGCGTCCCGTCGGCATCCAAATATACGGTCGTGATCTAGAGGCCATGATAGAGGCCGCCAAGATAGTCGAACAGGCTGGCCCCGATGTTATCGACTTGAATTTCGGCTGTCCAGTAAAGAAGGTGGCTGGCAAGGGCGCGGGTGCAGGTATGTTACAAAACATTCCAAAAATGTTAGAGGTGACACAACGGGTAGTAGAGGCTGTCCGTCTGCCCGTTACTGTCAAGACCCGACTCGGCTGGAACCATGAACAACTCATTATCACCTCTTTAGCCGAACAATTGCAAGCCTGTGGTATTCAAGCATTGACCATTCACGGGCGTACGCGTAGTCAGATGTATACGGGGCACGCTGATTGGACGCTTATCGGAGAGGTGAAGCGCAACCCCAAGATACACATCCCCATTATCGGTAATGGCGACATCAAATCTTTGACCGATGCCGACCGAGCTTTCGACGAGTATGGAGTTGATGCTGTCATGATTGGGCGGGCCACTTTTGGTTGCCCTTGGATATTCAGTCGCAGGGAATTGTCGCTTGATGAGAAGATTGACATTTTGGAAGAACAGCTACGCATCAACATTGAGCGTATTGACGAGTATCGCGGCATCTTGCATACCCGCCGCCATCTCGCCGCCAGTCCTGTTTTCAAGGGAATTCCCAATTTTCGCGAGACGCGTATAAAAATGCTCCGTGCCGAAAAGAAAGACGAACTTTTGGCAATTCTCGAGCATTGTCGCGAATTGTTACGATAAAGGCTAAAATCTCTTAACACACCCTAAAAGCGGGTAGCGACCCAAGGGGTAAGTGTTAAAATACATCAAGAGATATGGCTTTTACCATAATAATTTGTACCTTTGCAGCGTTTTATGACTAACACGGAACTCGCAAAACTACGCAGAGGACCCCTAAACAAAAGGATTTATGACTCAAAAGATTAAGGTTTTTACTATATTTATTGTCGCTTCACTCTGCACGCTTTCAGTGGCAGCTCAAGACCTTTTGGCTCGTCAAGCGCCTATTGACCGCAAGATGAAAGCCGTCGACAGCTTAGCCTTGAAGCGTTTGATTTTTACCAACAATTACGAGTCGGCCGTTGAAAGCCTCTACGATGAATGGAGCAACAAATATGCGCACCGCGAGACGGCACTGCCCGACTCTTTCCGCATCTCCCTGCGTAATTTCTGCATGCCTACCACCAGCCGCGTGCTGACCAGCAACTTCGGTGCCCGTTGGGGACGCCAGCACAAGGGCTTGGACATTAAGGTATATATTGGCGACACCATCCGCTCCGCCTTTGCTGGCAAGGTACGCATAGTACGTTACGAAGGTCGCGGTTATGGCAAGTACATCGTCATCCGCCATCAAAACGGATTGGAAACCATTTACGGACACTTGTCAAAGCAGCTCGTGAGCGAAGACCAAGAGGTAGAAGCTGGCGAAGTCATTGGCTTGGGTGGTAACACAGGCCGTAGCACAGGTTCTCACCTGCATTTCGAGACCCGTCTATGCGGCGTAGCCATCAACCCCGCTCTTATGTTCGACTTCCGCAACCAAGACGTAGTGGACGACTACTACATGTTCCATAAGGACAGCTACCAGCGCGAAGGGCTGATTGCCAACCGCATACGTGGTGTCAACGGCACAGGCTTCGATGCCACCGACGACGACGGTAGCGATGAGATGCAGTTGGCTGAAACATCCTCTGCTAACACTTATGCCCGTCCATCACGCCTGCACAAGGTTCGCAAAGGCGAGACGCTTTCCTCCATCGCCCGCAAGCGCGGTACATCAGTTGCGACTCTCCTCAAGTTGAACCACATGAAAAGCTCCGCGAAAATCAGACCCGGACAAATCTTGAAATACAACTAACTACTACTACCAAAAGAACCGAACATTGTTTCGGCTCTTTTCTTTTTACAACCCAGTCCCATTCTCTTACTCGATGAGCCAAAGGCTCGGAAGCCACAAGGCCTATTCTCAAGGTTGACGAGGACTATCCTTACCACCCGCGAGGCCTATACACGTCAATAGTGCGGAGTAAGCACGCTAAATTGTACGACCTAAGAGGGAGGAAAAAGGACTACAGATAGAAGATAGACTCAGGGCCCATGCAGAACAAAAGGTCGAGGATGGAGAGGTTTGGCAGGAAGCCATGTTTATGTTGGAAGACCTGCCAATAGCTTTTGGCCTCAAAGTCGTCGTCGGGCAGAGGATGCTTGGCATGAATAACTGCACGGAAGTCTATCACGGAAGATTGGCAAAGAGAAAGAGAAGAAGCGGAGTAAGAGGTACTTTTGTCCTCTGGCATATAGGTTGTGGTATACTCTATGCGCGGTTGAATGTCTATGAGACTGCACATCGTCTGGCGTATTTCCTCGTTGAAATCGACTAAAAACGTGTATTTCTTCTCGAAGAAAGGACGAATGTCGTCTGCATAGTATTCAAAAAAGGGACTTTCGCTGTAAGCACTTTTCAGCGCATTCCAATGGATGCGACACCACTGGTTGTGGTCGCTGATACGAATATCCTTTAGCTTACATTTTTCCTCTTCAGAGGGGGAACCGTTGGAGATAACGGGCACCGTCAAGGCTTGCAGGCCGTTGGCGGTGGCAATGATACAACGGTTACGGTAGGTTTGCTTCTGGTAGGAGTCGTGTTGTTCAATAAGACAATGGTCATAACGGTTCAGTTTCTGGTACCATTGCACGGGACCAAAATAGGTTGTCTGGAGCAGGGCTGTAGTCATGGGCGCAGGTTAATGGAAGGCAAAGTGGGCAAATGATGACGATTGTAGAGCACGGTCACTACCCGCCCTATGATGTTCTGCTCGGCAATGAAGCCTAAATGACGTGAGTCAACAGGATTCTGCCGGTTGATAGCTTCCAACCAATAGTAGTCGGAATCTGCACAAGAAGCAAGGCCTGGAATAATAAGCGTACCTTTATTGGTACGTATGGTATCACCAGGGCCAGCGAGGCATCGGGCAATAAAAAGCCCTTTGGAAAACTCGGTGCCAACAGTGTCGGAAGATGATGTGGCAGGGACGGTAAAGGCTACAATATCACCGCGCTGCACGGGTTGATGCCAGAGACGACTATACGGAAGGAGGCCGTTGCCAGCAATTCTCAAGCCATAGCTACATCGATTCACTAAGAGTTGGTCGCCATCATCAAACAATGGAGCCAGCCCATTGCCGCTAATACTATGAACGGAGAAGACCAAAGTCCGGAATATGAGCATCAGCGCCATAGCCAATGCTATTGCCATTACGAACTTCAACCAGCCTCTCATGCTTATTTTATATTGTCTACGAAGCGGAACAAGCGATGCCAACGGATGCCCGCAAGCCCGTGGCGATCGGGGTCGCTGGACCACCAGATAAAGATAGGCTTGCCGACAATATGGTCCTCAGGCACGAAACCCCAATAGCGGCTATCGAGTGAGTTGTGGCGATTGTCGCCCTGCATCCAATAGTAGTCAAGTTTAAAGGTATACTTCGTAGTCTCCTTATCGTTGATATAAATCTTACCATTGCGTACCTCTAACTTGTTGCCCTCATAGGTTCGGATAGGTCGCTCATAGATTGGCAGATTCCGAAGGGTAAGCTCGATGGATTCGCCCTTTTTGGGAATCCAGACGGGACCATAGTTATCACGAGTCCAATGCAGGTTACCGTTTAGAGGATAGATGTCAAGATCACTGGCATTAGTGTTCAATTCTATGCTTTCTACTAAGTCCTTGCGCTTCTTCAACTCACGGACAGCATAGTTGGTCAGCGGCATATAACCCTGCGTGTTCAAACTTGTCAAATCTTCCATCGTAATGCCTAACTCCTGCATAACGTCGTCGTTAAGGCGCTGACGCAACTTGACGAAATAAGTATACTGTACGTTGTCGGGCTCCTTGTTGGGCTTTCCGTTGATGTAGATGATGCGGTCCTTGATTTGCAAGGTTTGTCCTGGCAATCCGACACAACGCTTCACATAGTTCTCGCGACGGTCTGTTGGACGGGTATCTATCATCCCGTACTCCTGCGGATTAGCCTCTATCGCCTTTCTGCCTGCCATGTAAACGGTATTAAAATACTGTTGTTGTTGTTCGGGAGTCAATTGGTCGGGGTCAGGGCGCTGCGGATACATCTGATATCCTATCTGATAGCACATCTGATAAAAGTCGTAACCTTGATAGCGAGGATCCGAGCAAATGGTATCACCAGCAGGATAGTTAAACACGACAATATCGTTCAACTGTACCTTACCAAAGCCCTTCACGCGACGATAGTCCCAGTGTGGCCATTCGATATATGACTTACACTCGAAGACGGGCAACGTGTGCTGAGTGAGCGGCATTGTGAGTGGTGTCTCGGGAATACGAGGCCCATAACTCATTTTCGACACAAAGAGATAGTCACCCGTAAGGAGAGACTTTTCCAAAGAACTCGATGGAATGACGTAATTCTGGAAGAAAAAGAGGTTGATGAAGTAGACTGCCACAAGCGCAAACACGAGGGCATCGACCCAAGACATGACCCACTTGACGGGTCCCTCGGCATCTTTCCACCACTGCCAATTGATTTTCTTCGTGATGTATACGTCGTAGATAAAGGGAATGACCAGCAGTCCCCACCACGACTCTACCCACAGGAGGAAAGCGAGGTAGCAGACGAGTACGAGGATAAACTTGGCCCACTGGACCTTCATATTGAGTTTTTTCTTTTTCTCCATAATTATATTTACGTTTTCTACGGGTTTTACTGATGTCTCTAAACGCCACAAATAGCCACTGAGGCGTTTAGAACTTAAACATATCACTGATAGTAAGCAGGCCAGAATGGTCTTTGGTGTACTCAGCAGCCAAAACGGCACCTAAAGCAAAGCCTTGACGCGAGTGGGCATCGTGGGTGATGGTGATGATGTCAGCCTCCGAGTCATAGCGGACAGTGTGTATGCCTGCCACCTCGCCACGCCGAATATGGTCAACACGCAAAAGTTTCGGATCAGTAGTATCCTCGGCCCACGACTCCTTGCGCTTCAAATTTTCAACAATGTCCTCTGCCAGCGTAATAGCCGTGCCACTGGGATGATCTAACTTGTGAACGTGGTGCGTCTCCTCCAATTCCACGTCGTATTGGGGGAAGCGGTCCATTATTTTGGCTAAATATCTATTGACTGCCGAGAAGATAGCAACACCGATGGAGAAATTAGAAGCCCAGAACAATGTCTGTCCATCCTCAGAACACATGCGACGAACATCATCACCATGCTCCTGCATCCAACCCGTAGAGCCACTGACTACTTTGACTCTATGTTTGAAAGCACGCAAGTAGTTACCATAGGCCGCTTGAGGAGCAGTAAATTCGATGGAGACTTCTGCACTACGGAAAGCTTCCGAGTCGAAGTCGTCTTGATTGTCAATGTCAATGATACTTACAATTTCATGACCACGACTGAGGGCTATCTGCTCTATCATCTTGCCCATCTTGCCGTAGCCGATTAAGGCTATCTTCATAGGTTTATATTTAATAATGTACGTATAAATATGGTGCAAAGATACAAATAAGCAAGCAAAAAGCAAAGGAAAATGCGTTTTTTTCGTAACTTTGTGGCATGAAAATCAATGAGGCAACGTGGCAATTTATTCATGAGCATACTGGTGACGATGTTAGGCAATTGGCTCTTCAAGGCACAAAAGCAGAAGACGTGAACCTTCAGCAAGCCCTACAGCAGATAGCAGGTCGACAGATGGCGCGCAAAAAGTTGCCCTCATGGGCAATGGTGGAGGGTATTATCTATCCACCTCACCTCAATATGGAGCAATGTTCCTCCGAACAGACAGCCCGCTACAAGCAAAAAACGGTGGAGCGACTAATGGCCGAAAGTAGGGATCACAAAGAGATAAATTCCGATGAAATGGGGATTTTCTTAGATTTAACGGGAGGTTTCGGCGTGGACTTCTACTGGATGTCACAAGGTTTTCGCCAGCGTTACTATGTGGAAAAAAGTGCCGAATTGTGTGGTATAGCAGAGAATAATTTCCGTTTGTTGGGTTTAGAGTGTACCATCTGCCAAAACAAAGCTGAAACGTATCTGGCCAACATGAATGAGGTGGACGTTCTCTTTCTGGATCCAGCCAGACGTAACGAACACGGAGGACGCACTTACAGCATAGAGGATTGTACGCCAAACCTATTAGAAATATTGCCAGAGTTATTAAAAAAAGCCCATTTCATCGTAATAAAGCTATCACCAATGCTTGACTGGCGCAAGGCAGCAAGCGACCTCGGAAACGTTCGCGAGATACATATAATCAGCGTAGACAACGAGTGCAAAGAATTGTTGTTAGTGTTGAGCAGCGAACACACGGAGGCAATGGGCCTAATTTGCATTAACAATGATACCGCTTTCCAATTGTTTACCAAAAGAGATAAACATTTTCTCCAAATGGGAGAGATTTCTTTTCCAAAGGAGAAAGAAAATCTTTCTAAAGAGGGGACAAACGAAAAAAACTTATCTCATCAGCCACCAACCTACCTCTACGAACCCAACAGTAGCATTATGAAGGCAGGCTGCTTCGAGGCGCTTGAGACATATTTCCCCATCAGCCAAATTTCCAAAAATAGTCATCTCTTTGTTTCTTCCGTTGGAATTGGTAATTTTCCTGGCAGAAAGTTTCAAATTCAAGCCATTTCAACGATGAACAAACAGGAGTTACGCAGGGTACTGGAAACGGTGGAGCGAGCCAATATTAGCGTCCGCAATTTTCCGTTGACGGCCGAACAACTGCGTAAAAAACTAAAACTGAAGGACGGCGGTGACGTTTATATCTTCGCTACTACTACTTCTGACGGCGTACACAAGCTATTCTTTTGCCGTAAAATAGGTTAAATATTTGGCTCTTTCGCTTTTTTTTGTTACCTTTGCAAGGATTTAACAATACAAACGCTATGCCACCAGTAGAGATTCGGAGAGTCAGTACAAAGAAGGAGTTGGACGCTTTCATCCAATTTCACTATGATCTATACAAAGGGAACAAATACGACGCACCCAATCTGTATAGCGATGAGATACACACGCTAAGCAAAGAGCGTAATGCTGCTTTCGAGTTTTGCGAAGCTGAATACTACCTTGCTTTGCGCGACAAAAAAGTGGTAGGTCGTATTGCAGGCATCATCAACCATCGGGCAAACGAGCGCTGGAGGAACAAGAGCGTACGTTTCGGATGGATTGATTTCATTGACGATATAGAGGTATCAGAGGCACTTCTCGATGCCGTTGCATGGTGGGGGCAATCGAAAGGAATGACTCAGATGGTAGGCCCATTGGGGTTTACGGACATGGATCCCGAGGGAATGTTAATAGAAGGTTTTGACCAATTGGGAACAATGGCCACCATCTACAATTATCCCTATTATCCGCAACACATGGAAAAAATAGGCGGTTTTGAGAAAGACAACGACTACGTGGAGTATAAACTCATTGTACCCAAAGACGGAATGCCCGAAAAATACCAGAAGATAGCGCAAATGGTACAAAAGCGCTATAATTTACACCCTATGCATCCTAAACGCAGTCAAGTGTTCGGCAAGGAGCAGTATGGCCGTAAAGTGTTGGATGTGGTGAACAAAACTTTTGGTGACCTTTATGGCTACTCACAAATGACAGAGCGCCAAATAGACGAATACTTGAAGATGTATTTCCCCATGTTGGATATGAACCTGCTCTGCCTCATCGAAGATTGGAATACGCCCAACCACGAAGTCATAGGCGTAGGCATCAGCATCTCATCAATGACCAGAGCCCTGCAAAAGTGCAGGAACGGCCGTCTATTCCCCTTTGGATGGTGGCATTGTTTCCGAGCATTGAAGATGCGCAAGGCAGAATGTGTTGACCTCATGCTCGTAGGCATCTTGCCCGAGTATCGACAAAAGGGTGCCAATGCCCTTTTGTTCTATGATCTTATACCCCGATACCAGAAATATGGCTTTAAATGGGGTGAGACGAACGTGGAAATGGAGACGAATGACAAGGTCCAAAGCCAATGGCAATACTTAGAACACGTACAACACAAAAGGAGACGTTGTTACAAAAAAAACCTATGAATGAAGAAGACATTATAATTCGGCAAGAAAACGTCAATTACGACGATGACAACATCAAGACCCTGACGGGTACAGAGCATATCCGTTTGCGTCCAGGAATGTATATCGGACGATTGGGTGACGGCACCTTCCCAGAAGATGGTATCTATGTATTGTTAAAGGAAGTCATTGACAACTCCATTGACGAGTTTAAAATGAAAGCTGGCGACCGTATTGAGATCAACATCGAAGACAATCTCCGAGTGTCTGTACGCGACTACGGGCGTGGTATTCCACAAGGCAAAATGATAGAAGCTGTAAGTGTCTTGAACACAGGCGGCAAGTACGACTCAAAAGCTTTTAAGAAATCAATCGGTCTGAACGGTGTGGGTGTCAAGGCCGTCAATGCACTGAGCAAACATTTCGAGGTACATTCTTTCCGCGACGGAATGGTGAGAAAAGCCTCGTTCGAGAGAGGAAAGTTGCTCAGCGACGTAACGGAAAAAACAGAGGATGAAAATGGCACATACATTTTTTTCGAGCCCGATGCTGATGACAAACTTTTTAAGGGTTACCGCTTTCACGATGACATCGTGGAAAACATGTTGCGTAACTACACTTATCTTAATACAGGGCTCGCCATCATGTACAACGGCAGGCGCATCCTCTCTCGTCACGGACTTGAGGACTTACTAAAGGACCGCATGACCAACGACCCACTCTACCCCATTGTCCACTTAAAGGGTGAAGACATTGAGGTAGCTTTCACCCATGCCAACCAATATGGCGAGGAGTACTACTCCTTTGTCAATGGTCAACACACCACACAGGGTGGTACTCATCAGAGTGCTTTCAAGGAGCACATAGCCAAGACCATCAAAGAATTTTTTGGCAAGTATGAGTATGGTGACATCCGCACAGGAATTGTAGCTGCTATCGCCCTCAACGTTGAGGAGCCTGTTTTTGAAAGTCAGACAAAGATTAAATTAGGCTCTACGCAAATGGCCCCCGATGGTGATAGCATCAATAAATATGTTGGTGATTTCATTAAACAACAGGTTGACAACTACCTGCATATCCATCAAGATGTAGCAGAAGTCATTGAGAATAAAGTTAAGGAGAACGAACGCGAGCGCAAGGCTATGGCGGGTGTAACTAAATTGGCCCGTGAGCGTGCTAAGAAAGCAAACCTGCATAACAGAAAATTGCGCGATTGCCGCATCCACTATTCGGACGCGAAAAACGAGCGCAAGGAGGAGTCGTGCATTTTCATTACAGAGGGCGACTCCGCAAGTGGAAGCATCACAAAAAGCCGCGACGTCAATACGCAGGCCGTATTCTCTTTAAGAGGAAAGCCTCTCAATTCGTTCGGACTCACAAAGAAAATCGTCTATGAAAACGAGGAATTCAACCTCCTACAAGCGGCTCTTGATATAGAGGAAGGACTTGACACCTTACGTTACAATAAGGTTATCGTTGCGACAGATGCTGATGTAGATGGTATGCACATTCGCTTGCTTATCATCACTTTCTTCCTCCAGTTCTTCCCTGAGCTGGTTAAGAAAGGGCATGTATACGTCTTACAAACACCTTTATTCCGAGTGCGCAACAAACGTACTAAGATCCGTAACAAAGAAATGCGTGAGGACGGAAAGAAAGGCGACTTTGTTACCCGTTATTGCTATAGCGAAGACGAACGTTCAAAGGCCATCGAAGAACTTGGACCAGACCCCGAAATTACCCGTTTCAAGGGACTTGGTGAGATTTCTCCTGAGGAGTTTGCGGGCTTTATAGGGCCAGACATCCGGCTCGAACAGGTTACTCTGCACAAGAATGACCAAGTGCAGAAACTCCTCGAATACTATATGGGTAAAAATACGATGGAACGCCAAAATTTCATTATTGACAACTTAGTCATTGAGGAAGATCGTCCCGAGGAAGGGGAATATGAGTAAACCGAGAAGAAAAGAAGCAATGAAAATAAAGAAAACTACCGTATTTGTAGCAATGCTATTGCTACTCAACCTCAGCATCCACGCACAAATGCGGATAAATTTAGGTGTCGACTCGCCGCTTCGCAAGTTACAAATGGCCGAGGTAGCCATTACAAACCTTTATGTAGACAGCGTCGACGAGCAGAGGCTCGTAGAGGATGGTATTCGTGGAATGATAGAAAAACTCGACCCACATTCCTCTTACTCCACGCCCAAGGAAGTGAAGCAGATGAACGAGCCTTTACAGGGTAACTTCGAAGGTATCGGCGTACAATTCAATATGGCCGATGACACGTTACTTGTAATACAACCTGTCAGCAATGGCCCCTCCGAGAAAGCGGGCATTGTAGCCGGCGACCGTATTGTTTATGTCAATGATACCACCATTGCAGGTGTTAAGATGTCAAGAGAGGAAATTATGCGTCGCCTTCGTGGACCTAAAGGTACAAAGGTCGATCTCGGGATTGTTCGTCGCGGGATTCAAGACACTTTACACTTCAAAATAACACGCGACAAGATTCCTGTCCATTCCATTGACGCTACTTATATGCTCCGCCCAGAGGTTGGATATATTCGCATCGGTAACTTTGGCGCTACCACTCATGACGAATTTCGCGAAAGCATGAAGTCGTTGTTGGGGCAAGGTATGAAGTCACTGGTGCTTGACCTACAAGGAAACGGTGGTGGCTATTTACAGGCAGCAGTAGCTATTGCGGATGAATTCCTACATCATAACGATCTTATCGTTTATACCCAAGGCCGTAACAGCTATCGTGTTGATCATACAGCTAAAGGCGGTGGACTTTTTACAGAAGGAAAAATTATCGTTTTGGTGGACAGTTATACGGCCTCAGCAGCAGAGATAGTTTCTGGAGCAATACAAGATCACGATCGAGGCATCATAGTCGGGCGGCGTACTTTTGGCAAAGGCTTAGTGCAAAGGCCTATTGACCTGCCTGATGGCTCCATGATTCGCCTCACTATTGCCCATTACTACACACCATCTGGCCGTTGCATACAGAAACCTTACGAAAAAGGAAAGCAACAGGACTATGCTATGGACGTGGCTAATCGCTTAAAGAGTGGTGAGCTGATAAGTGCGGATAGTGTTCACTTTGCTGACTCCCTCAAGTGTTATACTCTCAAGGAACATCGAGTTGTATACGGGGGAGGAGGTATCATGCCCGATGAGTTTGTACCCCTTGACACAACTAAATACACTACATTCCATCGGCAATTAGCGGCTAAAAGCATTCTAATTACGCAAAGCCTTCGGTATGTAGACAACCACCGAAAGCAATTGAAGCGGGAATACAAATCTTTCGACGATTTCTGTCAACGCTTTGAAGTACCTCAGTCAGTCATTGATGCCATTTTAAATGAAGCAGAGACGCAGGATATCAAACCGAAAGATGACGACGAACTACAACGAACTTTACCTTCTTTACGTCTTCAATTGAAGGCTTTAGTAGCCCGTGACTTATGGAATATGAATGAGTATTATACCATAATGAACGAGGATAACGACATTGTTCAACGAGCATTGGAGTTATTGAGTAACCAATAGCAAGCTATTTCTTCTTCCGCTGTTTTCTCACTCCAAAAAGGTCGGGCAAGCTATTAAAGTCTTTCTTAATCAGAATACCGATACCTTGTGTGTTCAATGACGAACGGGTGAAATATCGATCGTTAGTTTGATTATAAACTTTCAGTGCCAGATTGCCGTTGGGTAGTAACAAATAGCTAATATCAAAATCGCCAATAAACGATGATGTGGCGGTAGTTGCATTGTCCCGATAACCAAATTGTCCGTTGATAAGAAGGCGGTTATTAAGTAGTCTGCCACTAATCAATCCCTCGTATTCAGCATTGTTCCATCCTTCATCGCCAGTAGAAATGTTAGCTCCGAAATTCCATTTATTACTTTTCACAACCTGTCCCAAAATATCATTGATTTGTCCACTGATAGTACCTGAAAGCAGGCTTTGCAGCGCAAGTGAGGTCTTACTGGGCGAATCTTCACCGTTGTTAGCATTATTCTCACTCTGCGGATAAAAACGTCCCACCGCTAACAAATAAATGACTTGCTGGTTCATCTCCTCATCGCTATTGATAATAGAGCGCACCATCTGTTGCTCGTCGGCATTTACATTGGGCATCTCCAAATCGAAGTCAATAATGGGCTGCCGTGGACGACCCGTGATATTCATCAGACAATTCACCCTAACTGTATTCGAAAATGAACTACCGACATTGAGGTCAGAAAGACTAACCCCTGTGACAATATGCTGGGCCTGCAGATTTAAGCTCGCTTCGTAGGGGTCGCCACCAAAGACTATGGTACCACCTTCCTTGAAGATGAAGTTTTTGCGGATAATGTTTTGAATGGTTAATCCATAGGTACCTTCTGTCACTCGATAAGTGCCAAAAAGCGAGAAGCCCCTTTTATTATAATAGGTGGCTTGTAGTATGCCATTGCCTTGCAGGGTAATATAGTCGTTAGTGTTAGCATCCATCAGCAAACAAATCTCTGCATGTGGAGTAGCATTAATCTTCATTCGCAAGGTCAAATCATCACGATAGGTCAAAGACTGCGTTTCCTCTGCACTATTTAAAGTTTGTACATCATCATCAATAGCCTGACTTCCCCATTGAATAAATTCTTGGCTGGTGATAGCGGTAGGCGAAGCAGCATTATATACAAAACGAGAACCTTGTTCTGGCGTAATATCGGCCTCAATCGTGACACCACTTTCCCTTCCGTGTATGCCCACTATACCTGTGGCATAGACTGTACCATAAAAAGTGTCTGTACCGAAATCACTGAAGTGGTATGCCAGCAGATTATTCGCATTAACATAAATATCAAATGTCAGATTAGTTAGTTCTTGGTGATGGATAGCACCAGAGAGCACAGCCTCTGTACCATTGATGTCGTAAATGGGAAAACGATTGAAAATAATTTCGTTAGGCTCCAGTCTCAAAGTATCGCCACGCAGTTCATAGTCACAACCTAAAGTGCTGACATGAGCCACTCCGTTAATTGCGAGCTGCCCAGTAAGATTCAAAGCATCAAGATGCCCCGCCAACTGTACAAACCCGTCAGCATGTCCCTCAAGGTTGCTGATAAAGCTATCCATAAAAGAATGGGCAAAATCAAGGTGAGTACCTTGTGCTTGGATACCTAAATCCATGTAATTGCGCTTAGGCGACACATAGCCGTTAATAAAAGTCTGGGCATCAGGACCATCATCAGCGGTAGCATAAATATCAATCTGCTCCTTTTCCTTATTCCATTCTACTTGCGCATTCAACGTTCCCATGCGTCCCCGCTGGAATTTAAACTGCTGAACCTTCAACTGCCCCTCAGCCTCAAACTCACCAAAGACACCTCGCAGGTTTCCACCGCCAGTAGCCTGTCCGCTGAACTCAACAGCATGGAAATTAAGAAGGTTGAGGATATACTCAATGTCAATATCGCGCATTTGAACACTAATACTATCTTGACTGCTTTCCGAAGCCACACCATTTAGACTAAGAAACTGTTCGTTATGTCGGATAGTGAAGTGATTGATGTCAATATGTTCGGTTGTGTATATAATATTGGCAGGCTGAATGTCCCAAATGGTATTATTGATGGTCATTGTCGAAGGAACAATATCAATGATGGCTTCCTGCTTACCGTCAATGGTAGCATTAAAGAATGCCTTGGCTGTCACCCTGCCACTCATCAAGTCTTCAGCATGGTTATCCCAAAGGAGATTGGTTGTCAACTGGTTGTTAAAAGCAGAGCCTGTCAGTTGAATATCCATCTGCTTACCATCATCCATCTGTTTCGTCACGCCTAACTCATAAGCTAATGTGCCCAACGGAGAAATAATACTGAGATGCCCGTTGTCGTATCTACTATTCTTGTAATAGAATTGTGGAAGGTTACACTTCAAGGTCAATTGCTGGTCGTAGTCGTTAATCATTCCTTCCAGTGTTAAAGGCTTAGTTAGATTAACAGGAACCAAGAGCAGTTTCTGCAACCAGTCAGAATTATTGATAGTGATCTGCAGTGAGAAATTGTTTTTGGAATGTAGATTTACTTTGGGTAACCCTGGTAAGGTAGGTAATTTATCGGCTACAAAATTAGTAATGCTCTGAGTCAATGTCTGGAAATCAAAATCACCTATAATATGGGCGTTACCAAAGTCACTATGTAGAGTGATATGATGTTGATTATTCGCATAACCTGATTTTATATGCAATTGCTTTAACTGATAATTTTCTTTAGACGACTGCAAAGTTAATGATTTGAGATCTAATGAGCCTACAGCATCATTTATATCGTGAGCCTTAACATTAACGTGTAGATTGCCCGAGAAACGGGCATCACCCCATTTATCAGAGAGGTTGATGGCCTTTGGTTTCAGATGACTTACATTGACTTCCATTTGGATATTGTTCTGTTGGTCATTTCTCACCAAGAATCCCTCAATTCTGGCTTTGATATTACTTTCATCAATGCTTATTGTTCCTCGGGTATCACTGGGAGAATACTGTCCGTTTAGGAGGATATTCTGGTAATCATAACCATGATAATAAAGGTGTTGTATTACACCCTCTGCCTTGATGTTGGCAAGTTCTCCCATTAATAACTGTCCGTCGAGCTCTAAAGTAGTAGCCATATGTCCGAAATGATCATCATCCAACAAACGTTTTAAGTCAAAATGGTCAGTATTAATACGCCCTTTAAACTGCCGTTGATTCTTCAATGCCATCTGTATATCTATGTTCCCAGCATCCGTGTTTATCTGATTGCTGGCAGAAAACCCACTGAGTCCTTTGCCACTAATAATACCATTAAGACTGACGTTGCCTAGTCGCACCAACTCTTTAGGCACGTGTACACTTTGGCCTTGCAGGTTCTCGGAGATAAAATTCACCGTTTTTGCCGACAATCCTAATCGGGAAATATTAGCATTCCATAAAGGTTCAGATTGTCTTAATTGTTGGATATCTCCCTTTAAGTCGATACTTATGTCACCTGTAGTTGAGTTTACTATCAAACGAGGTACCTGTAAAGTCTCTCCTTCGCCTTGGAAATCAGCCTCCAAAGACAACGTGCTCTGAAATGTCTTTAGAGAGGGAAGTAAAAAGGAGAGGTCAGATAATGTAATAGTTGAAGGCTGGATGCTACCCATATATCGGAGAGACGGGACTATAAAATGTTCATCACGAAAGCGATAAGAGGCTTTTAAGTCACCTAACGCAATATCCGTCCCTGGCAGGTGCAATTGAAAATTGCTGAGATTAAATCCGTTATGTCCTCCATCAAAGTATAATGACAGACGTTTTATCTCCATTCCCGACTTCTCTTTTAACGACAGACGTTTTACATTGATATTCAACGAATCCTCAGAGAACTGCTTCAGCACGATGTGGGTACTAATGTCTGTCAGCATCAGATGATTTGGATTCAGTTGCCCTTGGGTTTCTGGGACATCCAACCTATCAAAACTGACACTGGAACGCCGTATAAGGAGTGAGTTTATTCGCAGATTAAATGGTGTGGTATTTGTCGTGTCTTTCGATGCCAGCGAATCAATGACAAATTGGAAGTTTGGCTGGCTCTCCGCAGTCCGTTGATATAGTTTGGCATGCATTCCAAACAATTGGGCAGTAGCTATGGATATTTTACCTTCTGCCAATGGCAGCAAATCTATTCGCGTTGACAGGCGATTAGCTTTTAGCATATCCTCTCCCTGCTGGTCCTTAATCAACACACCGTAGAGTGTCACATGGCTAAATAGTCTGTATTCTAGTCGATCTATACTAACACTGGTGCCTAATTTCTCAGCCAATACTCCTGCCATTTTCCTACCAAAGAACTTTTGGACAGAAGGTATACTAAAAGTCAGAATACAGACGAGATACAAGCTTACAACAACCCATATCACCACATTTAATATGTTTTTTAGTAGTTTCAAAACTGATAGTCAGAGATAGCAAAACTTTTTGTCATACACAAATTCTGCCACAAAATTACACTAAAAAGTTGTGATAGAACAACATTTAGCCTGTTTTTGTGCTTTATATGGTTATTTTTTGGTAATTTTGCAGCGGTTTTACAATAGAAACATTTCAAATTCATTTTATAAATGGCTAATGTAATCAAGTTACGTAAAGGCTTGGACATTCACCTTCAAGGCAAAGCAGAGGAGAAACTCATGCAACTGAAATCCAAAGGCTATTATGCATTGGTGCCTGATGATTTCGAGGGAGTGACTCCTAAAGTGGTAGTCAAGGAGGGTGACAAAGTTAAAGCCGGGGATGCCTTGTTTATTAACAAGCAATATCCCGAAATTAAGTTTGCCTCTCCTGTCAGTGGAAAGGTCTGCGAGGTAGTTCGCGGTGAACGAAGGAAAGTGCTCTGTGTTAAAGTGGAAGCTGATAAGGAGCAGCAGTTTACAGATTATGGCAAGAAAGATGTAACAAAGATGAATGCCCAACAGGTTATTGATGCTTTGTTGGAAGCTGGTATCTTTGGTTACATCAATCAGTTGCCTTACGCAATCTCTACCAACCCCTCTGTGCAACCCGAAGCAATTTTTGTATCGGCATTGCGCGACAAGCCATTAGCTGGTAACTTTGCTTATGAGGTAAAAGGACAGGAGCAAGACTTCCAGACGGGTCTTACAGCCCTATCGAAGATTGCCAAAACTTATTTGGGTTGTAGTATTCACTCTAGTTTTGAAAACTACAAGGATGTTGAAGTAAATGTGTTTGATGGCAAATGCCCTGCAGGGAACGTTGGTGTTCAAGTGAACCACATCGCTCCTGTGAACAAGGGGGAAGTTGTATGGACCATTGGCGATCCCACTGTTGTATTGTTCATTGGACGTTTACTAAATACAGGTAAAGTTAATTTGACCCGCCGCGTAGCCCTTTGCGGTAGTGAGGTGAAATCTCCTTGTTATGTTGATATGCTGGTAGGTGAGGAACTCTCAACGTTACTTTCCAATAGTTATGACAACGACCATCACGTCCGTATTATCAATGGTAATGTACTGACAGGTCGTCCCACCACGAAGGATGGCTATCTAGGAGCACACACTTCTGAGATTACTGTAATACCCGAGGGTAACGATGCCGACGAGATGTTAGGTTGGATTATGCCACGTTTAGGGCATTTCTCAGTCAACCGCAGCTATTTCTCTTGGCTAATGGGCAAGAAAGACTATGCGTTGGATGCCCGTATCAAGGGCGGCGAGCGACATATGATTATGAGCGGCGAATACGACAAAGTATTGCCTATGGACATTTATGGTGAGTACCTTATCAAAGCTATCATTGCTGGCGACATTGACCGACAAGAGGCTTTAGGCATATACGAAGTGTCACCAGAAGACTTTGCTCTGGCTGAGTTTGTCGATTCTTCTAAGTTAGAGTTGCAGCGCATAGTCCGTGAGGGATTGAACATTTTACGTAAAGAAAACGCATAAATCGGATATGAAAGCTTTAAGAAATTATCTCAATAAGGTGAAGCCCAACTTCGAGCCCGAGGGTAAGCTACATGCTTTCAGGTCAGTCTTTGATGGTTTCGAGACGTTCCTTTACGTTCCGAACGAGACTTCAAAGACGGGTGTCAATATCCATGACGCCATTGACTCGAAGCGTATTATGAGTATGGTAGTTATCGCTTTGATGCCTGCCATGTTGTTTGGTATGTATAATATCGGCTACCAGAACTATCTAGCTGCTGGAACATTGGAACAAGCCTCGTTCTTTGAGGTGTTCTGCTATGGTTTCTTGGCTGTATTGCCGAAAATTATTGTAAGTTATCTCGTCGGCTTGGGTATTGAGTTTGCTTGGGCCCAGTGGAAAGGCGAAGAAATCCAAGAGGGTTATCTTGTGTCGGGTATTATCATCCCGCTTATTGTTCCTATTGGTTGTCCTTTGTGGATGTTAGCTCTGGCTTGCGCCTTCAGTGTCATCTTTGTAAAGGAGATTTACGGAGGAACAGGCATGAATATGTTTAACCCTGCTATTGCTGCTCGTATGTTCCTGTTTTTTGCTTATCCTTCCAAAATGACGGGCGACCAAGTGTGGGTAGCTCAAGATAGTATTTTTGGACTAGGCAATACGCTTCCTGATGGATTTACGGCTGCCACCCCTCTGGGGCAGATAGCACAAGGTGTTGACCCTTCGGCTTCTATCTGCGATATGATTTGCGGATTTATCCCTGGCTCCATTGGTGAGACCTCTATCGTTGCTATTGCTTTGGGTGCCTGCTTATTGCTCTATACTGGTATAGCCTCTTGGCGCACTATGCTGAGTGTTTTTGTAGGTGGAGCTTTATTAGCTATCATTTTCGAGGCTACGGGTCAGTCTATGGTATGGTGGCACCACTTTGTTTTAGGCGGCTTTGCTTTTGGTGCTGTATTTATGGCCACCGACCCTGTCACTTCGTGTCGCACTCAGTGTGGACAGTACATCTATGGTTTCATCATCGGTGCTATGGCTGTTATCATTCGCGTAATGAATGCAGGCTACCCCGAAGGTATGATGCTAGCCATCTTCTTTGGTAACATGATGGCTCCTATGATTGACCATTTCATTGTGGAGCGCAACATCTCGAAACGCTTAAAGAGAGGAGGTACAAAATGAAACTGAACACAAACTCCAACACCTACATTATTATATATAGTGCTATAATGGTGATTATCGTCGCCTTCCTGCTGGCTTTTGTCTATCAAGCATTGAAGCCTATGCAGGATGCTAATGTGGCACTCGATATTAAGAAACAGATTCTTTATTCGCTCAACATTCGTGGCATAGATGGTCAAGAGGCTGAGGCTAAGTATAAAGAGGTAGTGAAAGCTGAGGCTGAGAAAGATGGCCGCAAATATTATATGTGCAACATCAATGGCGAAGACATCCTCGTAGTAGAAACTAAAGGCATGGGCCTTTGGGGAGGTATCAGTGGTTACATTTCTTTGCATAACCCACAGCAACCCACTGTCTATGGTGCTTATTTTAACCATGAGAGTGAAACGGCTGGTTTGGGTGCCGAGATTAAAGACTCGCAAGAATGGCAAGAAATGTTCATTGGCAAGCGAGTCTACAACGACCAGAACGAGGTTGTCTTGTCTGTTGTAAAGAAAGTAGAAGACCCCATGACGCAGGTTGATTGCGTGACTGGTGCCACATTGACCAGCAATGGTGTCGATGCTATGATTAAGGATTGTTTGAAAGGTGTTTATACAGATGCCTGTGCTCTCTTTGAGAACACCCAGAGCCAGTGTATTGATGCCGATTCAACCGCTGTAGAACCTAAAATAATGGAGGATTAAGCTATGGCATTATTCAGTAAACAAAATAAAGAGGTATTCACTAATCCGTTGAACCTCGACCATCCTATTCTCGGACAAGTATTGGGCATATGCTCGGCACTTGCTGTCACCTCGCAGTTGAAGCCTGCTATTGTGATGGGTCTCGCAGTAACGGTAATCACTGCTTTCTCCAATGTGATTATCTCTATCATTCGTAACACCATTCCTAACCGCATTCGTATTGTGGTACAATTGGTCGTTGTTGCCGCCCTCGTAACCATCGTTTCGCAAATTCTAAAGGCTTTTGCCTATGATGTTAGTGTCGAGTTGAGCGTGTATGTTGGATTGATTATTACCAATTGTATTTTGATGGGTCGTCTTGAGGCCTTTGCTATGATGAACAAACCCTGGCCGTCGTTCCTTGATGGTGTGGGAAACGGACTGGGCTACGCCATGATTCTTGTTATCGTGGGTGCCGTCCGCGAACTTCTGGGTCGTGGCTCACTTTTGGGTTTCCAGATCATTCCTGATGCCTGCTACGACATGGGCTATGTTAACAATGGCATGATGACTATGCCTGCTATGGCACTTATTTTGGTAGGCTGTGTCATTTGGATTCATCGTGCATACTTTTATAAGGAGAAATAAGTTATGGAACACGCAATATCATTACTATTTAGGTCGATATTCGTCGACAACATGATTTTCGCTTTCTTCCTCGGCATGTGTTCCTACCTTGCCGTATCGAAGACTGTAAAGACTTCTATGGGATTGGGATTGGCTGTGACTTTCGTACTCATCGTCACCGTTCCCGTTAACTACTTGTTACAGACTAAGGTGTTAGGACCCGATTGTCTCGTTGAGGGAGTCGACCTCTCCTATCTGTCGTTTATCCTTTTCATTGCCGTCATTGCCGGTATGGTACAATTAGTTGAGATGACCGTTGAGCGCTACTCTCCATCGCTCTATGCAGCATTGGGCATTTTCTTGCCTTTGATAGCTGTGAACTGTGCTATCATGGGTGCCTCACTCTTTATGCAGCAGCGTATTCTAATGGATGCCTCAAATTCACAAGCCATTACCTCTGTGTGGGACGCCATTGTCTATGGTTTTGGCTCTGGTCTCGGCTGGACTTTAGCAATTGTTGCACTGGGTGCTATTCGCGAGAAAATGCAGTACTCCGATGTCCCCAAGCCTTTGCAGGGTCTCGGTATCGTGTTTATCACCGTTGGCCTGATGGCTATGGCTATGATGTGTTTCTCTGGACTTAATATATAATATAAAGGTATGGCACAGTTTATTTTATATAGCATAGGAGTTTTCCTCTCATTGATTATCCTTGTGGTAATCGTCCTGCTGGTGGCCAAGAAATATTTGTCTCCCTCAGGCAATGTAAATATCGAAATCAATGGCGACCGTACCATTAATGTTCCACAGGGCTCGTCGCTTATGTCAACGCTAAACGAGAATGGCATCTTCCTGCCTTCTGCTTGTGGTGGTAAAGCCTCCTGCGGACAGTGTAAGGTACAAGTATTGGAAGGCGGTGGCGAAATTCTCGACTCCGAAAAGTCCCATTTCACCCGTAAGGAAATTAAGTCTGGCTGGCGACTTGGTTGCCAATGCAAGGTGAAGGGCGACCTGAAGATTCATGTTGACGAGAGTATACTTGGTGTGAAAGAGTATGAATGTACTGTTATCAGTAATAAGAACGTAGCAACTTTCATCAAGGAGTTCAAAGTACAATTGCCTGCTGGAGCCCACATGGATTTCCTGCCAGGTTCTTATGCTCAAATTAAGATTCCTGCATTTGATAGTATCAAATACAGCGACTACGACCGCGACCTTATTACGCCAGAGTACGTTGGAGCATGGGAGAAGTTTAAGATGTTCGACTTGAAATGTACCAACCCCGAACCTACTATCCGAGCCTACTCTATGGCCAACTATCCTGCTGAAGGCGATGTGTTTATGCTGACGGTACGTATTGCTACGCCACCATTCAAGCCCGATCGTAGTGGCTTCATGGATGTCAACCCTGGTATTGCCTCCAGTTACATCTTCTCTCTGAAGCCAGGTGACAAGGTTATTATGAGCGGCCCTTACGGCGATTTCCACCCACACTTCGACTCCAAGAAGGAGATGATATGGGTTGGCGGCGGCGCAGGTATGGCTCCGCTCCGTGCCCAGATTATGCACATGACAAAGACTCTGCACACCACCGATCGCGAAATGCACTATTTCTATGGTGCTCGTGCTTTGAACGAAGTGTTCTATCTTGACGACTTCCTCGGTTTGGAAAAGGAATATCCTAACTTCCACTTCCATTTGGCACTCGACCGTCCAGACCCAGCAGCCGATGCAGCTGGTGTAAAGTATACTCCAGGCTTCGTTCATCAAGTAATGCTCAACACCTATCTGAAAGACCATGAGGCTCCCGAGGATGTCGAGTACTATATGTGCGGCCCTGGCCCCATGTCCGCTGCCGTTGTCCAGATGCTCGATTCATTAGGTGTAGAGCCTGCAAGCATTATGTATGATAACTTTGGCGGATAAATGATACATTTATTCAATATAACAACATCCGCTTAATATACAAGAGCCGTTGACCTGTGAAAGTCAACGGCTCTTAGTTTGTATTATAAGAGTTTTACAAACTTAAATATAATACTCATGATTGCAAAGGTGGTAAAAATATACTAATAATAAAGACATATTCATTTTTTTTTTGTACTTTTGCGCCTAACATTCATATTACAAATATGCTATGAAAGAGAGACTTTTTTTCTTACTAAAAGTTATAATTATCTATATTGTTATTTTTACTTTAGGGAGATTAGTATTTTTCTTAGTAAATCATGGATCAGAGACTTTATCGTTATTAGATTTAGTGGAAACAATATGGTATGGATGGTCTTTGGATCTTACTGTTGCACTATATTTCAGCTGCCTACCAGTATTGGCTGTTATGGTGTCCATTGTTTGGAAACGATGGTTGTGGTTAGGAACCATTCTACGAATATACTTTATGATTGCAGCTATACCTTTGGTGATAGCATTTATGGCAGATATTGTATTATACCATTTCTGGGGTATTAAGTTTGATGCCTCAATGATGCAGTTTCTTGATACAACGGGCGCTGCTTTTATTAGTTTATCGTCGTGGTGGTGGATCCTACTAATAATACTATTTTTGGGGGCAAGTGGGTGCATAGGTTATCTTATGGGAAAACTTGTGCCTAAACAAATATTACAGTTAAGTTGCCGTAATCGTATTATGACAATAATAACGATGTTATTTTTACTACCGTTAATGGCCATAGGTATACGAGGTGGTATCGGAGAATCTACATCAAACGTGGGACAGGTGTACTTCTCGCAACGGCAGTTTTTGAATCATGCTGCTGTCAATCCTATATTCAGTTTCATGGCATCGCTTAGTAGTACACATCAATTGCCCAATTACCACTTTTACGACAATGATACCTGTCAAAATATGCTTAAAGGTATGTTCTTTACAGAAAGTGATAATAATAAGTGCTTACTGAATACCACACGCCCCAATATTGTAATAATCATTATGGAGGGATGTGGTTCTACTTTTACCTTCTTAAATGGGAAGTCCGAGGTAACGCCGAATCTAACACATCTGGCACAAGAAGGCGTATTTTTCTCTAATTGTTATGCTAATAGTTGGCGGACGGATCGAGGGAACGTGTCTATATTAAGTGGATATCCAGCTTTTCCCAATACATCTATAATGAAAATACCTTACATCTGTAACAAATTACCCTCTATCGCTCGTACTTTGTCAGAGAAGGGTTATTACGCACGATATATCTATGGTGGTGATATTAACTTTACAAATACAAAAGGTTATCTGATGAGTACTGGATTTAATGAGACTATCAGTAATAAAGATTTCAGCCTATTGGACCAAAACAGTAGTAGATGGGGTGTTTGCGATGAAAAAGTTTTAGAGCGGACTATTCGCCTTATGACAGAAAACAAACATAAAGGTTTAAAATCAATGAATATCGTGATGACATTGTCAAGTCATGAGCCTTGGGATGTACCTATGGAAAATGTCTTCGATGACAAAATTCTAAACGCTTTCAACTACTTGGATAGGAGTATAGGTGATTTTGTAGAGAAACTGAAAGCTAATAAGTTATGGGATGAAACATTACTTATTATCCTACCAGATCATGGTACGCGCTATCAAGAATATGGCTATCATAGTTCTGTGACTTGCCATATTCCACTAATATGGACTGGAGGAGCCGTGTCAAAACACAAAGAAATAAAAGCAATATGTAACCAATCGGATTTAGCAGCAACATTACTTGGGCAAATGAATATAAGACATGATGATTTCCTTTTTAGCCGTGATGTATTAAGCGAGAAATACAAACATCCTTTTGCTTCTTATTCATATACTAACCATATAGCACTGATAGATAGCACAAATCAGTTTCACCTCTATGACCTGCAAGACCTTCGCACACCAGAAGATAAGTATTTTAGATTTGCCAAAGCGTTGTTGCAACAAGCTTGTGAGGATCTGCAGGCTAAATAATCCTATTCTAGCTAAGATGATTAAAGGTACCTATAGATTATTTAATGGGGTCTTGTAGGGTATTAACACTAAGCTATTTTTTCAATAAGCAAATATATTATAATATCTTCCCCTGTCAGTTTTGTTCTAAATAAAGATTTTGATAAAAATCACTCCCGGAAAAAGCGGCGGAGTTGCTGCAATGCACTATTAAGCGATTTACTATCTATGGGATAATCATAGAGTGGCGTCATGTGTTTATCGAAAATATCAACGGTACCATTGCCATTCTTCTCAATAATAACATCATTGTCAACAATAAAAGCCCAATCAAGTACTTTACCAACATATTGCCAATTACGTGATCGCTGGTCGTCAAGCAGATACCCCATGGAATAGTCTTCTGGAGGATTCTTGACACCGAGAACCTTCGTTAGGACTGTAGGTACAATGTCGTAATGTGTCGTACGGTAGTGTCGTTCTTCAGGCTTAATATTAGGATAATAAACGACAAGCGGTGTACCAACTTGTGCACGACTATAATTACTTGAATGTCCCCAAAAGTTTTTCTTATTTTCGTTAAACTCCTGCCCATGATCTCCAGTGATAACAATCATTGTGTTATCCATCAGACCATGATCCTCAATGGATGTGAGTACCTGGTTTACAAGAGAGTCTATAACATAAACGCAATTGCGGTATAAATTAAAGAAAGGTGTAGGATCTATTGAGTTATTTAACTTTAAATACTCTGGTTCTTCCCATGATGGCTTAAAATGGTGCGTTTGTTCTTTAGGAATTATCATACTATGACAGCCGTCATAGAACAGGAACGAGAAAAAAGGCTTCTTGACATCACGTTGTTCCAATTTCTCGCAAAAAAGCTTAGTCAGATTACAGTCACGCTCATAAGTGGATTCACCAGGGGTGTCTTTCCTAACATTAACCCCACGATAATACATCTTAGCGATAGGAGGATATACAAGCGTAGCACTGGGATAGGTATCTAAAAAATAACCATGTTTAAGTAATTGGTCTGTAAGTACCGGCTGCACAGATCCATACTCAAAACTCTGCCAATAATATGATGGTAGTCCCGTGAAAAGTGAAAAGGTTCCATTCATGGTCTCATTTGCCCCACTAAAATGATTAGTATACCGCTGGGCACGCTCTGAGAACTTATATATGTGAGGTGCGCAGTCTGGCTGTAGTGTGCGATAACTCCATGAATCAATACAAATCCATACAATATTCAGCAAAGTATCTGGTTCTTCACAAACAATAGGATGTAGCGGATAGTTTAAAAAAGCCGTCGGAGACCCCTTAAAGTCAGCAGCTTCAATACTTTCATCTGTTGCCATGCCTAAAGACTTGAATACCGAATTGATGCGAATAGGAAAATAGTATGGGATAAGTTCCTTACTTTCCATAACAGCACGCAATTTGTATAACCCTGAATAGGCATGTATTCCCTGTGATAAAAGAGCAGAAATAATTAGCACAGAGAACAGAGTCAGAGGCAGATTACGAACGGGATGTTTCTTTAGCCAAAAAGCCATCCACAATAAAGCAAACGAAGTAATAATAATAAGGAGGATATAGAAAGCTGCTAAGGCGTAGGTGCTTGTACCAAAAACAAAAATATCTCCAGCTGCAGGGCCAGTAAACATTTGAATAATAAAGGCATTGATATGGAAATGGTAGATGGAGAAAATGAATTTGTTGGCTACCGCTATGATAAAGATAAAGGCATAAAGCATCGCTATGATACTGCCTGATACTTTAGCAGATACTTTGCAAAGGGTCAATGGAAGGCCTATGACCAATACAGGTATTATCATTAAAATAGAAGCGTGGACCAAACAGGAAGTAAAGAAGAAAATCCAACCTGTAAGATTCATCAAGGTAGCTACCTGATTTCCTACCATATAAGAAGCAAAAAGAATAGCTAACAATAATGTTGCTAAGGCATATTGGTATAATAATACACTGAATTGGTATTTTTTCATATAACTTCTCCAAGTAAGGTGGCGCTGGTGCTGCCCGTTATCTTGACGCGAACCGTCTCTCCGATATGGTGGTTGCCCTTGTCGAACACTACCATTTTGTTCTGTTCCGTCCGTCCACAGAGTTGCTCGCGGCTACGCTTCGAGAAACTTTCGACAAGTACGTCGAACTCCTTACCCTCGTCGCGCTTATTAGCCTCAGCCGACAACTGGGTCTGCAGGGCAATAAGTTCGTTCAGACGACGGATTTTTTCCTCCTCGGGCACATTGTCTGGCAGATGTTTTGAGGCGTATGTACCTGGGCGTTCGGAGTACTTGAACATGAAGGCAGAATCGTAGCCAACCTCGCGCATCAGAGAGAGCGAGAGCTGGTGGTCCTCTTCCGTCTCGTCGTGATAGCCCACGAAAATGTCCGTCGACAAGCCGCAATCGGGAATGATGCGACGGATGGCGGCCACCCGTTCCAAGTACCACTCGCGCGTGTACTTTCTATTCATTAGTTTCAGAATACGGTCGGAGCCACTTTGGACAGGCAGATGGATATGTTTGCAGACATTAGGCATATCGGCTATGACCCTTAGTGTCTCGTCACTCATATCTTTGGGATGGGACGTGGTGAAACGAATCCGCATGTCTGGAGCCTCTTCGGCGACGCGTCGAAGGAGTTGCGGAAAGGCAATCTCCGCAGGTTCTGCCTGTTCCGAACCGCTCGGACTAGCCCAACGATAACTATTCACGTTCTGCCCCAGAAGTGTCACCTCTTTATATCCCCTATCGCGTAGGTCGTGCACTTCGCTAAGTATGCTCTCTACGTCACGGGAGCGCTCTCGGCCTCGGGTATAGGGCACGATGCAATAGTGGCAGAAGTTGTTACAACCGCGCATAATGCTAACATAGCCACCTATGCGGGCACCGAAGATGCGCTGGGGTAACACGTCGCGATAGGTCTCCGTCGTCGATAGTTCCGTATTGATGGCTTTATGCCCCGTTTCAGCCTGCGCTATCAAGTCAGGCAACGTCAGATAAGAGTCTGGCCCTGCTACCAAGTCGGCATGATGGTTTTGCAAAAGGTCTTCGCGAACACGTTCGGCCATACAACCCAACACGCCTATGATGAGGGGACGCGTGCGGCGAATGGCATTGAGGGCCTCCAGACGATGATAGATTTTCTGCTCGGCATTGTCGCGCACAGAGCAAGTGTTCAGAAATACGGCGTTGGCCTCGTCCAGCGAGTCCGTCTGCTCGTACCCAGCCATCTGCATCACAGAGGCGACGACCTCCGAGTCGGCCACATTCATCTGGCAGCCATAAGTCTCGATATATAACTTCTTCATGGGCTGGTCAGTCAGAGTGCTGCCTGAATCTTAGCGGCTATCTCGCGGAACTCCTCGTCACTCAGTTTCAGTTTCTCGCGGCGGAAATCGGCGTCGGCCTCCGTCTGCATGGGAATGAGGTGGATGTGTGCATGAGCCACCTCGAGGCCAAGCACCACCTGTGCCACCTTACGACAGGGGAAAGCCTTCTTGACGGCAACGGCCACGTGCTTGGCAAACTGTTGATAACGAGTCAACTCATCGTCGTCCATGTCGAAGAAATAGTCTACCTCGCGACGGGGAATCACCAGCGTATGCCCCTTCACCAACGGATTGATGTCGAGGAAAGCATAAAACTCCTCCGATTCGGCCACCTTGTAGCTGGGAATCTCGCCTGCGGCTATCTTGCTAAATATATCCATAATGCTTTGTCTGTTTTTCGTTCTACGTTCCTGTTCGCCGTCCGTTTACGCAATGCTGATGTTCTCAATGCGCAACTTAATGGTGCCACGAGGAATTTGGATTTCCACCTCGTCACCCACCTTCTTGCCCAGCAATCCCTGCGCAATAGGAGTCTTAATACTGATTTTACCTGCCCTGAGGTCGGCTTCGTTCTCGCTGACGATGGTGTACGACATGCGAGCCTTAGTCGTCAGATTGGTCATTTCCACTTTAGTCAATATCTGTACAGACTCGGTACTCAGGCGCGAAGTGTCCACCACCTTAGCCTCAGCAATAGTATTTTTCAGTCGGTTAATCTTGTCTTCCAAATGAGCCTGTGCCTCCTTAGCAGCATCATACTCACTATTCTCACTCAAATCTCCCTTTTCTCTGGCCTCCGCAATAGCCGCTGAGGCTTTCGGACGCTCTATCGCCTCCAGGCGATGCAATTCGGCTATGAGGTTATCATAGCCCTCTTGTGACATGTATGCCATAATTCTTCCTAAATTTAATTATTGTTCTCGTTAATAGTACACAGATTTGTGCAGAAAACAAAAAGAAATCCCGACCCTGCTTACTTGTCGGAATCCCAATCGCTGCATATATCTCTTAGTCGCTGCAAAAGTACGAAAAAAAATATATATGCACAAATTTTTAGGTCAAAAACTTTCTTTCTACTTTGATTTAGGTCAAGAAAGCGTTGCTGTTGCACCTTTTTGTCCGCTTTTTCTTTGCAGATTGTCAAAACACCCCTACCTTTGCATCGTGTTTTTCATAGTATTAGATTTAAGGTTAACAAAGGTTAGGGGTTCAGCGGAGCCCCATTTTTTATGCCCTTACGAATCAAGGACTTGCTTTTGACAAAGTGCCGCTTTATCGGCGACAAAACGTACTTTCGTGGATGACGAAAGTACGCCTCACCACCACCGAGCCTATTGTATACCCCTTGTCTCCCGTGCGTATACACTTTGTATACTCC